>JAJYEF010000005.1 GCA_021785915.1 bacterium | reverse complement strand
TAAGGACCCTAAAAGAATTAACGCCTGGCTAAAGGATCTGGTCAATAAAAAATACTTAGGGAGAATCTACTCCCATAAGCTTTTGGAGAATACCAAACCTGCAATCTACTATCTTGATAATAACGGGATAATCTTTAGTAAAGATAAAAAGACCGAAGAATACCAAGCATATGAGGAAATGGAAAGCAAATACTTCAAAAAGTTTTACGATGACAAACACGCAACTTTAAAGTTTTTCAACCACTGTGTTAATATCTCTGAAATCTACACACAGTTTAAGGAATATGAAAGAAAAGTTAATAAGAAAAAGAAACGGGACCTTGAATATTTCTGCCGGACTAAAACAGAGCTATCCTTAGACAAAAAACTCTGGACCAGGGATAATGAGGAATATAACGAGATACGAAAATACTTCCCCGATTTGTACATTGAAAAATTTAATGACCCTGACGGCGAAATAAAATCCTCGACTTTTTTCCTGGAGCTATTTGATCCCCATGTTCCAAGGTACGCAATTAAATACCGGGTCAAGCAATATATTAAACTTAAAGAGGAGGGAGATTGGAAATACGTATATACGGGGACTGATAATAAGTTCCCGATAATCATTCTCATTTTCCCAAACCAGGGGAAACAGAACTTCTTAAGCGGATACATTAAAGAACAACTGGAGAGAAGTTTTGAATCGGAAGGATTAATTTTTCTTTTAACTACCTACCAAAAAATCCTAACCAATACAATTACCACAAAAGAGCATATCTGGAAGGAAATAAAGTATAACCAAGGCTAACAGGGTTCGTCTCCCAAATAGTTCAATATATTTAAAATTTGATGTAGGTAAAAAGCAACCCAACCGCCAAAGAAATACCTAAGAAAACAATGAATGCGAAAACTCCGGTTTCAATACTATGGTTTAAAGCCTTTCCTTTATCAACGAAATGATGCTGGTATTCCTCGTAGGTTATCAAAAAAGCAGCCAATCCTCCAAGAAATCCGAACATTGTTCCTAAAAGCAAATATAAAGATAGATTGTTCATTGTAGACTTTTAGAAGTTATCAGCAAAGAATGCGGTTTTGAGTGAACTCCATCACTTACACTTGATTTTAACACATAATAGGATGTAAAATAAAATTAAGCGATGAAGCTCGCTTCTAATTGCCTCGAAAGCTAATGGCTTCTGTCAAACTTGATAGGAGTTTTTTTATGTCATACGAAAAAATACCGCTTGGAGACAAAGCACCGCAAATTATAAATGCCGTTGTCGAAATTCCTAAAGGTTCACATCACAAGTATGAGTTTGACGAAGTCCTGGATGAGATAAGACTTGACAGAGTTTTGCATTCTCCGGTTTTTTACCCTACGGATTATGGGTTTGTGCCCCATACAAGGGCCGAGGACGGAGACCATTTGGACGTATTGGTGTTTGTTACCGATCCTCTTTTCCCAGGTTGTGTCGTAAGGGTTAGAGTTGTCGGCGCTTTGGATATGGAAGATAACGCGGGGAAGGATTATAAAATTTTAGGAGTTGTAGAGAAAGATCCTAAGCTCAGCAATATTCAAAACGTGAATGATATTGATGAACATTATAAGAAAGAAATAGTTCACTTCTTCGAAGAATACAAAAAGCTTGAAGGTAAATGGGCAAAAATAAACGGGTGGCTGGAAAAAGAAGAGGCATACAGGATTATTAAGGAAGGCCAGGACCGTTATGTATCTGAAAAGAGGTAACCTCAATTATGAATATTAGAAGACTCTTACTAGATGTTGATAAAGCACTTCAGCGCCCTTCCTTACTGGAAATTGGCGAAGCAATTTCTAATGTCAAAGGTGTAGAAGGATTCAATATTGAAGTTGCTGAAATAGATGTAGAAACGGTTGACATGAATATTACAATTGAAGGGCAAAATCTTGATTATGGCAAAATACAAACTGCGATTGAAAATTCCGGTGCTGTCGTACATAGTATTGACCAATTAGGTGCCGGAGAGCGAATAATTACTCCGGTAAAGCAAGCGCGATGAAAAATTTTGTTAATTTTATTCTTGGTAAACAATTATTTGCCCTGTTGCTGGGTGTTGTTGACGGAGTTTTAACCGCATTAACGTTGACCTCCGGAAAAATAATTGAAGGAGGAATATTAGATTATTCTCTGGCATTTCGCATCGCTGCTGTTACGGCCGTAGCTAGTTCTTTCATTTATTTCATAGCGGAATATGTACAGCTTCGACGAGAACTTATTAACGCCGAAAAACAACTCAATATCGTATCGCACGGGAAGTTTGCAACAACTTCCCTTGGCAAAACAGTCTTCGTTGAAGTATCTGTCGGCATGGGTATCAGTTGTATATTTGGTTTTATAGGTGCCCTTATACCCCTTTCTACAAATATACTTTTCCCGAACATAACTGGACTTTCTATTGCCGTATCCCTTACAACTCTTGGGCTTTTGGGTCTTGTCATTGCAAGGATTATCTATGCAAATGTTTTTCGTTGGACAATAGGCCTTATATCAGTAGGAATAGGACTATCTGTTGTTGGCGCAGTGTTACACATAGTGTAAATAGATAATAATAAATTTTGGTTGCAGAAAGTTACAATTTTGAATATGGCAAGCGATCCTAATGAAATAGAAATAATTCCACCGGGCACAAAACCATCTTTCGGCGGGCAACTAATGACTCTTCAAAAGGCAATAGAAATAGGAGAATATAATCCCGAATTTCTTGCTACTTTTGAAGAATGGCATACCTTTAGCAAGCACACTCAGTTTCAACTGATAGAACAGGCTATTGAAAATCGCGACAGACAACTTATTCAGCAATGGTCAAAAATCAATAATACTATTGACTTCAGCCAGAAACCGGAACTTCAGCAGGTTTTAAGAAATATAGAAGAGCAAAGAAGACTGCTTCAAAAGGATAAGGAAAGGTTGTTTCTTGAATATTCAAAACCTTAATCATTTATGTCTATCAAGGTTCAAAACACATCTTCAATCCTTCAGCATTTCTACAAAGAAGATGTTGAAGACAGAGCCAGTAAAAACTGGGAGTTCGCCACGATCAAGGATGTTTCATGGCTTAAAAGACGAGACAAAAAAAGGAAAGAAGCGGTTTTATTCCTAAGGGATTTAGATTCGATTAAAACGGGCCTTGATTACCATCATGGCGCATATATACTTCAGCACGGAGAGACTATTGAAGACTTTGCCCTTGCACATGAATTTGCCAAGAAGGCGGTAGAAAAGGGTGATGAAAGTGCAAAATGGCTTTTTGCTGCCACAATGGACAGATATTTACTGTCAATTGGCAAACCGCAAAAATACGGAACGCAATTTAGGACCAACAGGAATGGTGAACCTGAGTTGGAAACTGTCGACGAAACAACAACGGATGAGGAACGCGCAAAATATAACGTTCCCCCGCTTTCCGAAGCAGTCAGAAGATACAAAGAAAAATACGGGATAAAATGAAAAATGACACAAGAAGAGGCTTTCGATATTCTAAAATTGGGCTATAATGTCTACCTTACGGGTGCTGCGGGAAGCGGAAAAACTTACCTTCTTAATGAGTATATTGGGTATTTACAAAAAAATGGCGTTGAAGTTGGAGTTACAGCCTCAACCGGAATTGCCGCTACGCATCTAGACGGTCTAACTATTCATTCATGGTCGGGTATCGGAATAAAGGATAAACTTGAAGACGATGATATCAGTAATATCCTTCTTAAACCTTATTTGCAAGAAAGATTTGCAAATACCAAGGTGCTAGTTATTGATGAGATTTCCATGCTTCAGGCATCAAGGCTTGATATGGTAAATAAGATTTGCAAAGTATTCAAAAATAGCGATGCTCCTTTTGGCGGATTGCAAGTAATTTTGTGCGGAGATTTTTTCCAGCTCCCGCCTGTAAGCAAAAACAGTGATGATAACAGTTTTGTAGATAAATCGCAATCCTGGCAGGAAATGGATGTAAAAATTTGTTACCTTGAAGAACAATATAGGCAGGAAGACTCAAGATTTTTACAGATACTGAACGAAATAAGACAAAATGACGTTTCTGTTGAATCCTTAAGACTTTTAATGTCAAGACTGAATAAAAAGCTTGAAGCGAAAATCACTCCGACCAAACTTTACACGCATAACGTTGACGTAGATGGCCTTAATTATTTCGAGCTTGATAAAATAAAAGAGGAGTCAAGAGCTTACGAAATGACGTCCTGGGGAGAGCAAACTCTGGTTGACAATCTTAAAAAAGGCTGTCTTGCTCCAGAAAAACTGATTCTTAAAAAAGGAGCTTTAGTTATGTTTGTTAAAAATAACTTTAATCAAGGATATGTTAACGGAACTCTTGGTAAAATAATTGGATTTGACGAGGAAGGATTCCCTGTTGTTAAAACAACCTCCGGTCTTAAAGCAGTCGCAAAACCCGCGAGTTGGAAAATCGAAGAAAAAGATGTTCTAAAAGCCGAAATTAGCCAGGTTCCTTTGCGTTTGGCATGGGCAATTACCATTCATAAATCTCAAGGCATGAGCCTTGATTTAGCAGAAATTGATTTAAGCAAGTCATTTGCTCACGGAATGGGATATGTGGCCTTATCCAGAGTCAGAAGCCTTTCGAGCATGAAGCTTATGGGAGTTAATAAAATAGCACTTCAGGTGGACGAAACCGTCTTGGAATCCGATCAAACTCTTAGAAATTTATCAACCCAAGCGCTAATCGAATTAAGAAATTTAAAACCACAAGATAGATTAGATAAACAAAAAGAATTCATCGAAAACCTAAGACAAGTTATGTATAATTAAAATAATATGAAAATTAAATCAGTTCAAGCGCAAGAAATTTTAGATAGCCGCGGCAACCCGACAATTGAGGCTGTAACCGTGCTTGAAGACGGATCAAAAGGATGGGATGCAATACCCTCTGGTGCCTCCACAGGTAAGTACGAGGCTGTAGAAATTAGAGATGGAGACAAGAGCAGATATAACGGTTTAGGAGTGCTAAAAGCCGTTGAAAACGTCAATTCTAAGATTTCCCAAGCAGTTATTGGATTAGACGCTCAAGATCAAAATAAACTTGATCAGACCATGATTGAATTAGACGGAACTGAAAATAAAGCTAATCTTGGGGCAAATGCAATTCTTTCTGTTTCTTTAAGTGCTGCCAGAGCTGAAAGCGCATCAGAAAAGAAAGAACTCTATGAATACCTCACTAAATTTAACCCAGATTTTAACGGAACTTACATTATGCCAATCCCCGAAATGAATGTGATGAATGGTGGAAAACACGCAAATTGGGCAACCGATATTCAAGAATACATGCTTTTCCCTATCGGAGCCAAATCTGTGGTTGAAGCAATCAGAATGAATGCGGAGGTTTATCAGATATTAAAAGGCATAATTAAGGAAAAAGGTTATGCCATAACCGTTGGAGATGAAGGAGGTTTTGCTCCAAAAGTTTCTTCAAACGAAGAACCTTTCGAGCTTTTATCAGAAGCTATCCAAAAAGCCGGATACAAACTCGGAGGAGACATTTCGTTCGGAATTGACCCTGCTGCTTCGGAATTTTTTGTTGACGGAAAATATAACCTTACCAAGGAAGGAAAAACAGTAACAAGCGACGATCTTTCAGGCTTTTTCCAAAACCTTGCCTCAAAATACCCGATTATCTCTATGGAAGATATCTTCGCCGAAGACGACTGGAATGCTTTTGGAAAATTTACGGCTTCCTTCGGAGATAAACTCCAAATTGTCGGAGATGATTTGTATGTCACCAATGTAAAACGAATCCAAAGAGGTATTGATAATAAAACTACGAACTCTGTTTTAATAAAGTTAAATCAAATAGGAACTTTAACCGAAACGATTGATGCGGTATTACTTGCCAGAAAAAATAACATGACATCTGTTGTTTCCCATAGAAGCGGAGAGACTGAGGACACTTTTATTGCGGACTTTACGGTTGCGATGGGTATCGGACAAATGAAAACCGGCGCTCCGGCAAGGTCTGAACGGGTGGCGAAATATAACAGACTGATGCGAATCGAAAGAATGCTTGTGGGAAAAACTAATTACGGAACGGGTCTGTCTAGCTTCAGAAACTTCTAATTAAACCTACACAAATTTATAACTCATAATCATCTTTGCCAGCATTAGATTTGTTCTTATTTTGCTTATTTCGTTGGTCAACCTTAATCAAAAGATCGAAAAATCCAACGAGATTTTTCGCAGCTTCTCTTGCTTCAGAATCCGTATATTCTTTTCCATACTCTTTTTTAAATATTTCTTTAAACTCCTGTATCGATTCGTCTGAAAGCTGCATTTAAGTAAAAGATACTCTTAGAAAACTAAGAAATCAAATATTTTATGTAAATCGCACATCTTGAGTTGTGCGACGTAGACCTTTAATTCTGCGAAGCGCAAGCTAAAAATATCGTTTAATGTTTCTTGCACAATTTAAATCAAGAGATATAATAGGCTAACTATGAACTTGGACATAAAGACGAAAAAAAGATTATTTGTCGCCTACCCGTGGGATCTGTATATACAAAGCATGTACGAAGATATATTTAACGAGTTATTTGGAGAATGAGTTATGTTGCACTCTCACGCATACGTTCTCTTTCAAGTCTAAAGTTGTTAGGTATAAATAAAACAGCTCTTGAAGTTGACGAAGATGTATTGGAAAATGACCAAACTTTAAAAAAGTTATCAGCTCAGGCAGTTAGAGAGCTTAGGAATTTTAAAACTGATGAACTAATTAACAACCAGCAGAAATTTATTCAGAATTTAAGTAGAATTATAAATTAATTTTTATTTAAAACTTAATGCCAAAACGGGAAACAGAAATAAATACAAGTATTTTTACAGGACTGGACTTAGCAAAAGGAGACAGACTGGTAGACGTCGTCGGTTTATGGGGATATAGGATAGAAAAAGTTTACCAAAATAGCGAATATGATAGAGTAGTCAACTATTCATCTAACGTAATTCCACTTCTAATCAGAAAAATTAAAAATCAGGATACAGACATTGCTTTAAGGGCAACCTTAGCAAAAACCCTTGCTTCTTTTGGAATTGTGCTTGATAAGCTCGTTAATGAGCTCCCCGATTCAGAAACTATTCGTACAGCACAGAGACTTCGAAGGGGTGTGCTTAAGGGATTTGATTTTTGTTTTTCTTTCCCGACTGCAGTTTTTGGAATATCTGCTGTGACTACGGCGCTTAATGAGTTTACGCAATCGGATGATGTTATTGCTTTAAAACAAAAATACAAAATATCTTAATTTATTTTGATACAAAAGCTAATAAGAAAAATATTGAAAAACTTATAAGAATTAAAAAACCGACAAAGCCAAGAATTTTTATCTTTTCCCAAAACGTAAAGAATATTCCTCCTCCCGATGTGTGTTCAACGTGATACTTAATCTTTTTAATTAAAAGTTCTTTTTTCTTTTCTTCAATTTTTTCGGCAGGAAGAAAAAATTTCCAAAAATAAATCAAAAGCTGTTCTTTCATAATTACCGATTTTAGACAAATTCTTGTATTCCGTATTCTTCCAATCTCTTAAGAATTGTTACTGCATAATATGTATCCTCAAGTGTTGAAATTCCCAAGTTTATTGAACGAGAAAATCCGCCGTCAATCCGGATGCACATCTCTAAAAAGGATATTATCGTTTTTGTATCTCTTGGTTTTTGTTTAAGGAGTTGTAAACTTTCTGTTAACCAAAATATATCTTCTAAGTAAAAGTTAAAAAAATTGCTTCTTTCTATATCCAATAAAAAATTCGGAATTTTTGCAATTTTTTTCCGTTCACCAAGTTCTTGAAGTATTGAAAGAGCGTAGTAAGTTGTTGAAAGAAGAGAAAGTCCTTTACTTCCGAAACCTCCATCTTTATTTTGAAAAGAAAAAATAAACTCAACAAGAGAATTTTTATCTAGAGAGCAATTTAAATCGTTTGAAATTACAACAGCTCTATAGGTTGTTTCAAGTTCTGAAGCAATCTCGACATAGAGTTCGCCAACAGTTCCAAATCCCCCATGTCTATTTTGTGTTTCTTTAACGATAGATTCATAGCATCTAAAACGAGTTAAATCGTATCCAATCTCTTTTAGTGTTTCTAGATTAAGATACAGTCCCGTAATATCGTCAATTCCTTCTGAAGCTTCCATATCGAGGAAAAATCTTTTTACTCCCAAAGGGTCTTGCGGTTTCATTCCTAGCATTTTGAGGATTTTTACAGCGTAATAGGTATCAAGACCGCTAGAAGGTTCGACTTTAGCGAAAAAATAACCCCCGTCTTTTAGATGTTTATCCTCCGTGTAGTCTATGATTTTCTGTTTATCAAACATGGCTCCTACAGTCGTAGAAGCTGTCAGTTCATAGGAACAATTAGGTGAGCTTCATCACTCTTAGATTGATTTTATCATATATTAAGCTGTAAAATACAATAAGCGATGAAGTTCGCTTTTTAAGGCTTATATTGCTAATGACTTCTATGTTTTTGTAGAAGTTTTTTTTATTTATGGATAACTTAATAAATTCATTAAAAATTCTTGATAGCCTTGAGATAGTAAAAGAAAATGATGGGTTAAGTAAAAAAGTACTTGCTCTTTCTGAAAAACTTCAAAAAAATGAAGTTCAAATAGTGATTTTAGGTCAATTTAAAAGGGGCAAATCCTCTTTAATCAATGCTCTACTTGGCGAGAGTATCCTTCCTACCTCTGTTGTTCCCTTAACTTCAATAGTGACGATAATTAAATATGGAGATAAAAGAAAGATTTCCGTTGTTTTTTTAAATGGTAAAACAATTGAGATAAAAAGCGAAGAATTGGAGGATTATGTAACCGAGAATAAAAATCCCGAAAACAAAAAACAGGTTGATAAAGTAGAAATAGAATATCAATCAGATTTTCTAAAATCAGGTGTTCAAATAGTCGACACTCCGGGAGTAGGTTCGGTATATAAACACAATACTGATGTTGCCTATGATTTTGTACCTAAGGCAGATGTTGGCATATTCGTAGTAACCGCAGATCCACCCATTAGTCAAGCAGAGCTTCAATTCCTATTATCAATAAAAGATTACTTGGGAAAAATACTTTTTGTTCAAAATAAAATCGACCAAGTTGAGGAAAAAGAAAGAAATCAATCTTTGGATTTTACAAAACAGGTCGTTGAAAAAAGCCTTGATGTAAAAGAATTAAAGTTTTATCCCCTTTCTTCGAAACTGGGACTGGATGGAAAGAGCAAAAATAACAAAAAGGCGTTAAAAGAGAGCAGGCTCTTGGATTTTGAAACCGAACTTAATTCTTTTCTGAAAAAAGAAAGGACAAAAGTTATTAAAGAGTCAGTGATGAAGAAAATGTCATACATAATTAACGAGATAGAGTTAATTCTAGAACTAAAAAAACAAACGATTAAAACTCCGCTATCTTTACTAAAAGAAAAAGTTGTAGCGTTTGAAAAAGAAATAGGAAATATAGAACAGCAAAAAGAAGATATAGATTATATTCTGGAAGGACAAGTCCAAAAACTTGTGAATCAAAGCTTAATTGAAGATATAGAAATTCTAAAAGTTGAAAAGTTGCCCTTACTTCTTGAGGAGCTTGCTGAATTTTATGGAAAGAATAAAGCTCATGGAAGCAGTCAGCTTGCCGAAAAATTAAATATTTTTCTGGAAACAAAAATTAAAGAGATATTCAGCATTTGGAGAAAAGAAGAGGAAATTAAACTTCAGACGTCCTTAAAATCTATCATCGGAAGATTTTCCACCGAAACGAATAAGTCACTGAATAAAGTAATTGAGCTTTCTTCAAATCTGTTTGACATAAAAGCAAAACCGTTTGAAACTGAGGAAAATTTAATCGATGAGGTAGAGTTTAAATTTTCTTTTGATGAGATAAAAGTAGATGTGGAGTTTTTCACTCCAATTGTTTCTAAGCTTCCCAAATTCATTTCAGGTAAACTTCTTTACGATAATATTAAAAGTAGAACCATAGAGGAATTTGATAAGCACTGTGGAAGATCAAGATATGATTTTTCAGAGAGAGTTACAAGAAGCATCTACAGCTATAGAAATCAATTGGATGAAACGTTAGAGGTAACCATTTCAGAGATCGAAAATGCTGTAAAAGAAGGTATGGAACAAAAAGGCAGAAAAACCATCGATGAAAAGCAAGCATTATTATGCTTAAACGATCAAGAATCAAATTTAACAAATGCTAAAGAGTTACTGCGCATAATTTAATTCTGTGACGAAATATTTATTTATATAATCTAAAATCCTATACCTATGCTATACTAACCATATATGACCAATACAAAAAGTAAATTAGTCACTAAAATACTAGGCATTAAGCTAAAAAAGGCAAGAGAACAATTAGGTCTTACCCAAGAACAAGTTGCAAAACTTGCAGGTATTAAAGGCAAGGGAAATTATTATGCAAAAATTGAACGAGGAGAAATAAACTTAACAATAAATAAACTGTCTAAACTTATTAAAGTGTTAAAAATTGACGCTTCTGAAATTTTTCCTTCTTAATTTTTCTTCAAGTTTCTAATTCTTTCTTCTGCTCTAGCTTTTTCAATTAATTCAACTGTTTCTTCGTATTTTTCTTTCCCTCCCATGATTGCGGATAAATAAATCGTTCCAAAATCTAAACCGTATCTGTTAGTAAAATACTCGTTTAGTTTACCGTAAGAGTCTTCTCCACTTTCTTTTCGCACTTTTTCCATATATTCAGCGTCTTCCGGTAGAACCTATTTAACAAAAGCAAGTTCAATCAAGTTTTTCTGGTCTTGTGTAAGTTGAATTCTGTCTTCCGACAGTATTTTTACGCTATTGCTCATAAGTTTCATTTATTATACCATTACTCTTGTATCCGAAGGCGTCCATCAACTTGTAAATCCAGACAAGGAACGGTTCGATGGTATTTGCGTTGAGGGTACAAGAATCTATATTAAACTCCACAAACTTACTTTATCTTTACCCTATAGTTTGATTTTATTAAATTTTTTGGTATAATTTCCCATATGACTGAGCAGAATAGAAATTTAGGATCGGATGATATAACTGCAAGACGTATAATGCAACCTCGCGGCGACGGGGTCGAGATTCCAAACGATCTGCTTTTGGAAAGTGCCGGAATAAAGAGATATAAAAAAATAATCGAACAGAGACTTGTCAGAATTCCGGAAATTCGTTTATTAAGAGAGGCTTGTTCTCTAGAAGGTGCAAAACTTAAAATAATCAAAAGTTACGGAGAAGGAAACACATATACACATGCGAGGGTAGAAATTTATACAAATTCCGTAGCTGATATCAATACCGATGCGCTTTGGAACACATTTTTCGCCCTTAGAGAATACAATAATCCTCAAATAGCATAATTTGCTCCGTCAAAGTTCATCTCAATTTTTCAATATCTTTTAAAAGCTGTTTTAATTTTACGTTGTCGACAACCTTTTCCGCGTATTCGAAGAATTCATCAAGATTAACTTTATATTTTTTCTCGTATTCATAAGCCTGTATTACCATTTCTAATTTATCGAGCTGTTTTATAAACCTTGCCTCTTTTGTCTTTTTTTCTTCGTATTCGTCAAATAATTTTAAATACTCCTCTTGGTCTAAGAGAGAAAGAATTTCCTGCATGGCTTTTCTTTCTTTTTTTAATTTTGAAGTGAGGTTCGGAAGGATTTTATTGGCCTTTACTGTAACTATATCCCCTATTTTTGCTTCTCCCAGATCGTGAATCAAAGCCATTTTAACCGATTTTTCAGTATCTGTTCCAATTTTAGGTGCTAAAACCATGGCCAAAAGAGCTGTCCTAAAAGAGTGGTCTGCAACACTTTCAGGCTGTGGAATATTGTTCCTAACCCAACCCGTCCTTTTTAAACTTTTTAATTTCCCTGCAATTAATGCAAAATCAACTATTTTCATAAAACGTATTATACCAATTACCCGCTCAGACTACATTTATGCCAAAGTTGGTATATTTTGAGCCATTTTTGGGATATTTAGTCATATTGACACGGGTTATCCCAGGGTATAGAATGCTTTATACCTCAAGATACGAAAGTATCAAAAGGCAGGAAACTTTCGTAAGAAAGTTGCCCCGAAAAGACCCCGTAAGGGGTTTTTTTGCGGCTATTTTTTAATTAATTCGAGGATTTTGGCCTTAAGGATCTCTACACTTTTATCATCAATTACCGAAACGCAGGTAGAATTTTTGTTAAGTTTTTTGACAATTTTTAATTTTTCATCCAACTTGTCTTTATCTGTCAAATCAGATTTCGTAAGCACAACCAATTCCCGTTTTGAAGAAAGCGCCGGATTATATACTCTAAGCTCATCTCTTACGGTTTTATAATCACTTTGTAAATTTTGCGAAGTTGAATCAATACAATGAAGCAGTACTGTAGTTTTTTCAATGTGCTTTAAAAACTTGTCTCCCAAACCCCTTCCTTCGGATGCCCCTTTAATAAGCCCTGGAATATCGGCAATAATCAAATGCTCCAAAACACCCAGGTTGGGTTCAAGTGTCGTAAAAGGGTAATCCCCTATTTTAGGATGCGCATTTGTAAGCGCTTGCAGAAGGCTGCTTTTCCCAACATTCGGAAGCCCTATTAATCCGACGTCCGCGATAAGTTTTAATTCGAGCCTCAACTTTTTTTCCTCGCCTTTTTGTCCCAATTCCCTGTATCTAGGAGCCTGAACCGTTGACGATTTAAACTCGTTATTTCCTCTTCCTCCCTCCCCGCCTTTTGCAATGAGTATTTTTCCGCTTTCCTTTTCAATATCAAACGATTTACCTTCCGCTAAATCAGTGATCTTAGTTCCGAAAGGCACATAAAATACGCTATCCTGTCCGTTCTTGCCGTATTTATTCTGCTTTTCTCCATTACCGCCGTCCTGGCCAAAAATTTCTTTTTTGTATTGAAATTGCGAAAGAAGGGTTATGTCGTCCCTTCCTTCAACATAAACGTTGGCTCCTTTTCCTCCGTTTCCTCCGTCCGGGCCGCCTTTTGCGGTCTGTCCGTTTCTTCTAAAACTTACGGCTCCGTTACCGCCACTTCCTCCCCTTACCAAAATAACTACATCGTCTGTTAGCATGAATCCATTTTACCATTTTATGGTAAAATTTCTCTTATGAACCTATTTTCGACTAAAGGATGGGAAGACTACGAACTCATAGACAGCGGAAACGGAATGCGCCTGGAAAGATATGGTAAATATGTAATTTCAAGACCCGACCCCCAGGCCATCTGGAAACCTTCGTTCCCGCACGAATGGGAAAACTCTACAGCAGTTTTTGCTAATGATAAATGGGAAAAACAACATAATTTTCCCGAAAAATGGGAACTCGGATACAAAGGATTAAAATTTTATGCAAGGCTAACGCCTTTTAAGCACACAGGAATATTTCCCGAACAGTCCTTAAACTGGGACTTTATAGAAGAAAAAATTGTAAAAACTCACAACCAACCAAAAGTACTTAATTTGTTCGCTTATACGGGCATAGCGAGCCTAGTTGCCGCCAAGAACGGAGCGCTTGTGACACATCTTGATGCTTCTAAGCCTTCGATTGCCTGGGCAAAAGAAAACCAGGGTCTTTCGGGACTTTCGGAAAAACCTATACGTTACATCCTGGACGACGCACTCGCGTTTACGGCAAGGGAAATACGAAGAGGGAATGTTTACGATGCAATAATAATGGACCCTCCTGTTTACGGACACGGTCCAAATAGCGAAGTCTGGGATTTTGAGGAAAGCTTTCCTCTGCTTTTGCAAAACTGCTCCCGTCTGTTATCAAAATCTCCACTCTTTGTGCTTGCAAACGCTTATGCTGTTTCAGCTTCTTCGTTAATGCTAAATAACCTTTTCGAAGATTATTTCGGCAATAGAAATATCGAGTACGGCGAGCTTTGTCTTAGTCAGCGTAACGGAAGGCTTCTTTCGACGGGCATCTTCGCAAGGTTCTCCTGAAACTTAAATTGGTGTAAAATATCAAGACCATGAAGTTTAATAAAATTATTGCTTTTTTGTTCGTTGGATTATTATTTTTTTGCTCCTTTGGTAAAGCTCATGCGATTTACGACCCCCTGAGCGTTAAAAATAATATTTTTGGAATTCACATACTTTTCCCTTCCGAACTAAGCGAAGCGGCGTATCTCGTGAATTCAAACGGTGGAGACTGGGGATACGTGACTATTCCTATGGAAGCATCGGACAAAGACTTAACAAAGTGGCAGGAATTTATGGATAACTGCAAAAAATACCATCTGATACCAATAATAAGAATTGCAACGACCGATGATTACTTTAGCAAAACCTCATGGAGTAAACCAACGGACTACGATGTTTTGGATTTTGCAAATTTTTTAAACAGCCTTAATTGGCCGACGAAAAACAGGTATGTAGTAATATTTAACGAGCCAAACCGCGGGGACGAATGGGGAGGAACTCCGGACGCTTCCGAATACGCACAAATTTTAAATTATGCCGTTGACGTGTTCAAACGGGAAAACCAGGACTTCTTCATAATTTCCGCAGGCCTTGACAATGCAGCCGCAAACGTACCCGGCCAGTCAATAAGCGATTATACATTTATGTATGAAATGAACCAGGCCGTACCCGGGATATTCGGTAAAATAGACGGAATGGCAAGCCACTCGTACCCTAACCCCGGATTTTCCATGCCTCCTTCATCCGCAAGGGAAGGCGTAGACAGTTTTTATTACCAGGAACAGCTTGCCAAACAGTTTTCGGGCAAAGATCTTCCTGTCTTTATCACGGAGACAGGATGGTCAAGCAATGAAGTTTCCGAAGAACAACAGTCCCAGTATTACATACAAACTTTTGCGAATTATTGGGACAACCCCGATATTGTTGCGGTAACCCCTTTCGTTTTCGATGCGCAGCAGGGAGACTTCAGCCAATTTTCTTTTATTGGAGCAAGCGGGAAAAATAAGATTTACTACGCTTATTACAATCTGCCAAAACAGAAAGGAGAGCCGGAGCTTACGCCTTATACCCCGAATAAAACCAGTAATCAGGCCAAATTCCCAACGGAAACCTTCAAATCGTCATCCCCCATGGACTCACTTTTTAAAACCGTAAATCCTTCTGCCAGGAAGTTTTTCAAATGGCTTCTGGGAGTTTGAATTCCTGTGTTATAATTTAATATCGCCTCCAAAAACTATTATGGATCAAGAAATTTTTCAAAGCCTTACATACGGAGAACTAACTCTAAAACAAATAATTTTTAAAATAAGGGATTTTTTGGAAGAAGCCCCGGAATACGAATACAGCCTTGTAATAGGAACAGATTCCCATGAAAAAAATACTGTCTTAAAATCGAAAAACGGGACTAAAGAAATTAACCTCGTAACTGCTATACTTATTCACAGGAAAGGCTTCGGAGGCAGATACTTTTGGAGAAGACAGGAAAAGAAGAACATACACTCCCTTAGGGAAAAAATATACGCGGAGACCATGACTTCACTTGCCTTTGCATCTATTTTTGTCCCTCTTTTTAGAGAACATTTAAACGGAAAGGCATTAAATTATAACCTTGAAATTCACGTTGACGTTGGAGAACACGGTGCAACACGCGAAATGATAAAAGAAGTAGTGGGAATGGTTACGGGAAACGGATTTGTTGCTAAAACCAAACCGGAAGCTTACGCAGCCTCGTACGTTGCAGACAGACACACCTAATGAAGCTGAAAAGTCAAAAGTCAAAAGTCAAAAAATTGGAATGGGAAGAAGCAAAAGATGTAAAAATTAAAATCAACAAAATACTTTCCGTGCTGGATTTACCCTATATCAACCCCAAAAGAATCTATTGCTACAGAACCGAAGGATCCAAATCGCGCGCCTATGCAAGAATATGGTCTTTTCCCAAGATTTTCCAGCACGCACTAGATCTAGAGCCTGCGTATGTAATAGAAGTTTTATCAAAATATTACGACGGACTTGATGATAGTGAACAGACAAAGGTTCTTATCCACGAGCTTTTACATATACCCAAAAATTTTTCCGGCGCGCTCTTATCCCACAGAACCCGCGGAAGACATTTGGGCAAAATAGCAAATACTCTTTATAATGAATACAGAAGGCTTGAAAATTTATGAAACTAATAATTCACGGCACAGATCTGGAGTCTTCAAGGAATTTTTATTTTTTGCAAAAGCAGAAACTTAAAAACCCCGTGATTTTAAGCGGTGAAGGATTAGTTTTCGCAGAATTTTTTAAGTATGCCCAAAATCAATCCATTTTTGACGAAGAGACATCCATGATTTTGGAGAATCTCTTTTCCAAAAATAAAACGGGTTCAATGGATGTAAAAAAAATCGCTGAATTCATAGATGACGCTAAGAATCTTAACATTATACTCTGGGAACAAGTCGAACTTTCAAAAACTACGCTTTCCCTTATTAAGTCATCGCAGATTAACCTTTTTTCTTATCCCAAAAAACTTTTTATATTTCTGGATCAGATAAGACCAAATAATCAGGATGCGCTGATAAAACTTTACCACGAACTAAGACAAACACAGGAGGCTGAAATGATATTTTTTATGCTGGTTAGGCAATTCAGGCTTTTTTTGTCCTCTGTTGAGAACAAGACAGAACAAATAGACGAAATAAAAAAAATGGCGCCATGGCAAATCTCCAAATTGTCGCGTCAAGTCAGATTTTTTAATAAAGATGAACTTTTGAAGGCGTATAACAGGCTTTATGATATGGAATACGGCCAAAAAACAGGGAAATCCGATATTTCGCTTGACGCATCCATTGACTTTTTCTTAGGCGGTTTATAATATTATATAATGACCATCGACCCTTCCATCTTTAAATCCTACGATGTAAGAGGTGTCTATCCAAAAGATTTCAACGAAGACATAGCATATAAAATAACCCAAAGCTACATAAAACTGATAAATCCCAAAAAAGTTGTTTTAGGAAAAGATGTTCGTGAATCCGGTCCCAGCCTTTACGAACGCATAGAGAAATCGTTCCTTGAAGCCGGCGTGGATGTTTTGGATATAGGAACCGTTTCTACCGACGAATTTTACTTTGCAGTCGGCAATAACGACGTTGACGGTGGTATTACTATTTCTGCCTCGCATAATCCGAGGGAATATAATGGAATGAATTTTTGTAAAAGGAATGCCGTGCCGATTTCCGGCGACAGCGGCTTATCTGAAATTAAAGACATGGTGCTAAGCAATAATTATTCTGTTCCAAAAGCAAAAACTCCGGGTAAAACCGAAAAATTAAACGTAAGGGATGACTTTATTAAAAAGTCCGCGTCTTTTATAAACGTCGAATCTTTAAAGCCCATGAAAATAGTTGCAAACGCAAACTTTGGGGTGGACTATTTAATTTTAAAAAGGGCTGTTGAACTTTTTAATTTACCTTTGACCCTTATTCCACTAAACGAAAAGCCCGACGGAACCTTCCCTAAGGGACCGCCGAACCCTTTGTTGCCCGAAAACAGAAAAGAAACTTTGGAGCTTATAAAAAAACAGCATGCAGACCTGGGGGTTTCCTGGGATGCCGATGGAGACAGGTGTTTTTTCGCCGATGAAAATGGAAATTTTATAGAAGGATATTTTATTACTGCGATACTCGCAAAAGAACTGCTTAAGAAAAATAAAGGAGCAAAGGTCGTTATAGATCCTAGACTTATCTGGGCAACCAGTGAAGAAATTAAAAAATCTGGCGGAACACCCATAATTTCAAAGCCCGGGATGACGGTAATTGCCGCGAGAATGGCCAAAGAAAATGCAATTTTTGCCGGTGAGATGTCTTCTCATTTTTATTTTAAACAAAACTTTTACAGGGACAACGGAATTATTCCTTTATTTTTAATTTTGGAGATGCTTTCCAAATACGACACTACCCTTTCAAAGCTGGCACTCCCCTATACATCTAAATATTTTATATCGGGTGAAATAAATTTTGAAACAGCAAAAAAGGATGAAATAATAAAAAAAGCGCAGGAAGAGTACAATGATGGTAAAATTGAATTTATTGACGGCCTATCGGTTGAATATCCGTCATGGAGATTTAATTTAAGAAAATCAAACACAGAGCCTTTATTAAGGCTTAACCTTGAAGCAAAAACAAAGGAACTGCAGGAAGAAAAAACAAAAGAACTGGTAAAATTTATTAAGGATAATTCTTAAATCATGGCAGACTTAAACAATTTATCAGACATAAAAAAACTCGATCCGAAAGATGTTTTCGGGTCCTCTAAACTGCTTGATAAACAATGCGAACAGATTTGGAATGACGTTAAGAATTTAAATTTGCCTGTCGCAAACATTAAAAATATAGTCATCTGCGGAATGGGAGGGTCTTCATACGGTGGGCACGTTATGCTTTCGATGTTTAAAGATAAACTGAATGTCCCGCTTGTTGTACAAAACGGCTACGATCTTCCCGCATTTGCGGATTCCTCTACCCTAGTTGTTTTGACCAGCTATTCGGGAAATACCGAAGAAACGCTGTCCTGCGCAAATGAAGCAAAAAACAAGGGAAGCAAGACGATTGTCTTAACGAGTGGAGGAAAACTTGCGGATTTTATAAAGGACAATACTATGCAAGGGATTGTTTTTGAACCTGTTAATAACCCGTCGGGACAACCGAGGCTTGGAACAGGATATATAGTGCTTGGAACAATTGCGATTTTGAACAAACTCGGAATTATAGAAATTAAAGACAGCGAAGTAACGGACGCAATAGATCATTTAAGAAACGCGCAAGAAAATATAATGCGCGAGGCAAAAAAACTTGCGCAAGAGATTGAAGGAAGAATCCCCTTGATTTTTGCTTCGCTTTTCCTGGAAGGAAACGCGCATATAATAAGAAACCAGTTAAACGAAACCGCTAAAAGCTTTTCTGCGTTTGAAGACATTCCGGAATTAAACCACCATTTAATGGAAGGGCTCAAAAACCCCAAAGACAGAAAACTGGTTTGCCTATTTCTCGATTCGGAATTTTACCCGCAAATTATTAAAAAACGTATAACGCTTACAAAAGATGTCGTAAATAAAAACGGCGTAAAACCCCTTGAATATAAAGCAAAAGGCGAAACTAAACTTTCCCAGATGCTTGAAATCCTTTCTCTCGGCGGATTTCTGTCCTTTTATCTTGCTGTCCTTTACGACCAGGACCCAAGCGTCATCCCCTGGGTGGATTATTTTAAAGAACAGCTTCACCCTGTTAAATAATCCCGGTTTCAATAAGATTGGTCCGAATGTCATTTAACAGTGTAAAAAATAGACCACTTGATTAATTTCCAAAGAAAAAAGATAATAAATTTATGGGCAATAAGTCTAATTTTATATCGTGGTTTAAAGAAATAGATAAAGATGATATAAAGTTAGCCGGTGATAAAGCCGTAGCTTTGGGGGAAATGGCAAGCTCGGGCTTTCCCGTGCCCGAAGGCTTCGTGCTTACTTCCCACTCCTTTAACTTATTTATTAAAGAAAATAAGCTTGACTTAAAAATTAAACATCTTATACAAACTGCAAATTTCGAAGACCTAAAATCAATCGCCCAAGTTTCATCGCACATAAAAAATTACATAATGTCCGCTACAATCCCCGATGAAATTATTCAGGAAATTCTTTTTGCATATGCCTCCCTTGGCGAACCTCTTGTCGCAGTACGACTCTCAACTGCTCTTAAGGACCTGTCCTACATGTCTTTTGCGCTACAAAAGGAGGCTTTCCTTAACGTAAAAGGCGATGCTGTACTTGTTGAAAAAATAAAACTGTTATGGGCTTCGCTTTTTGAACCGAGGTCGATATTTTACAGAGAAGAAAATAAACTCGATCACACGGCCATAAACGTATCCCTTATAGTCCAGAAAATGGTCGAATCGGAAAGGTCCGGAGCACTGTTTACGATAGATCCCAGAACAAATAATAAAAGCAAAATAATAATTAAAGCAATCTATGGTTTGGGCGAACTTCTTTTGGAAGGAAAAACCGACCCCGACCTCTACGAGATCGACAAAAACGACTTTACAATTTTAGGAAAATCTATTGCGTCACAACAAAAACTTCTTAAAAAAGCCGGCACGTCGGATAAAGAATTTTCCATAGGAAAACACGACCAAAATAAGCAAAAAATTTCTGACGAAGAAATTGTGAGCCTAGCGGCCTTGGGGAAAAAACTCGAAAATTATTTTTATTTTCCACAGGAAATAAATTGGGCTATTGAGAATAATAAAATATACATCATAGACTCAAAGCAAATAGATACTTTTGGTAACGGCAATCAAACTTCCAATGAAGCTAAAAATGACGATATTTTAATCAAGGCGGTTGCTGCAAATCCCGGTATAGCCTCGGGCCCCGTTAGGGTTATTTTAGAAAAAAAAGACCTTAATAAGGTAGGCCCGGGCGACATTTTAGTCTGCCGGGAAACAGACCCGGATTATATTTCCGCCATGGAAAAATCCGCGGCAATCGTAACCGACAAGGGCAATAAAAGATCACATGCTGCACTTTCCTCCAAAAAATTGGGGATCCCTGCAGTTATTAACTCGCAAAATGCAACAGAAACTCTGACCGAGGGGTCTATTGTGACCGTTAACGGAACGGCCGGAGAAATTTATAGAGGCGGGTTTGCAAGTTACTCGTCCAGAAATCTGCAGCAAGATACAATAAAAACCGCAACTAAACTTTATGTAAGTATCTCCGGAGTAAAGCAGCTCGAAGCGGTTTCCCAGAAAAACGCGGAAGGAGTATTTTTAGACGGGGGAATTTTATTTTCCAGCTTCGGAACTCATCCTAAAAAAATCCTCAAAGAAGGCAAGAAAAAAGAAATGACCGATTGGCTTGCAAGCGAAATCACAAAATTTTGCCAGGCATTTGATCAACGGACGGTTATTTATAAACTGTCGAGCCTTACGACCGACGAATACAGAAAACTTGCGGGCGGAAAAGAATACGAACCTTTGGAAAAAAATCCCATACTCGGCTTTAGAGGCGCATTAAGACACATACAAAACCCGAAAGTATTGGAAATTGAGCTCAACGCTATTAAAAAAGCAAAAGATTCAATAAAGCTTAACAACTTCTGCTTATTAATTCCATTTGTAAGAAGCTTTAACGAACTCACTTCGATAAAAAAAATGATAAATGGAATAGGCCTTGAAAGGTCATCGAACTTTAAAATATGGATGGAGATTAATACCCCGGAAAACGTAATCCTCCTTGACAGGTACATTAAGGCCGGTATAGACGGAATTTCGATCAATACGGACTATTTAACAAGCCTTTTTATAGGCGAAGACGTCTATAATCCTGAAATTCTAAACCAGTATGATTACTTAGATCCCGCGATTCTTTGGGCTTTTGAAAATGCCATAAAAATAGCAAACAAAGCTATGATATCAAGTTCCATACACGGTGAATTGACAGCTAATTCTTCAGAACTTATTAAAAATTTGGTATTATGGGGAATAACAGACGTTTCGGTTACCCCGGATTTACTCGATGAAATAAGGAAGTCGGTTTCTCAGGCAGAAAAGGAGGTTATTAAAAAAATCAATGGCTAAAATTAAACAAATTCTGGCAAGGCAAATTTTAAATGCCAAAGGGCATCCTACAATTGAAACTACGGTAATTTTGTCGGACGGAGCATACGGAATTGCCTCTGTTCCTACAGGAACTTCAACCGGAAAATATGAGGCAGTCGAACTAAGGGACAACGATGAAAAAAAATTTCAGGGTTTAAGCGTTAATAACGCTATTTCAAATATCGCAAACTTGATTGCCCCTACCTTAATAGGAATGGAAGCCTCAAGACAGCAAGATATTGACAAGAAAATGATCCAGCTTGACGGAACGCAAAATAAATCCAAGCTTGGTTCAAACGCTATTCTTTCGGTATCTATCGCGGTTGCAAAAGCATCGGCTAGAAGCTCGGTTCTCCCGCTTTATATGTACCTGAGGGAGTATGTAAAAAACGATAAAGTCCCTCTAAAGATTCCTACCCCCGCATTTAATGTCATAAACGGGGGAAAGCATGCCTCATCCGGGAATTTGGACTTCCAGGAATTCCTCGTTATTCCGGCAACCTCAAAATCCTATGAGGAAGCCTTGGAGTTAGGAACAACAATATACTTTACGCTTAAAAAAACATTTGCAGAAAATAATTTGTCTACCCTAATCGGAGATGAAGGCGGATTTTCTCCAAAGCTTGCCACCAATCAGGACGCATTACAGGCGCTAAGACAAGCGATAGAGACAACAAATATAAGAATCGGTTTTGACGTATTCCTCGGACTCGACGCGGCAGCCAATAACATTTTATCCGAACACCGGTATCATATAAAAGATAAAGCTATGGCGCTTGATTCAAAAGATTTAATTGCATTTTATGAGGCGATGAATAAAGACTACCATTTTCTCTATCTCGAGGATGGACTTGCCGAAGACGATTGGGAAGGATGGACTCAACTTTGTGCAAGAATGTCACAGCAAACTTTAATCGTTGGAGACGACCTTACCGCGACAAACCCGTATAGGCTCCAAACAGCACTCAATAAAAAGGCGATATCGGGAATCATAATAAAACCTAACCAGATAGGCACGGTTATAGAATCACTGGCTGTTGTCGAAATGGCAAGGCAATCCGGTTTAAGAATTATCGCATCGCACAGGTCGGGGGAAACTAACGACGATTTTATTGCCGATTTCGCGGTTGCTGTTTCCGCCGATTATGTAAAATTCGGAGCGCCGCAAAGAGGCGAAAGAGTTGCGAAATATAACAGGCTTCTGCAAATCGAAAGGCAGCTTAAGTCTATTTAGTGTTGAAAAGTACTGTAATTTCGCCTCTAACGCCCTTTTCGTACTTATTTGCCACTTCACTTATTTTACCCGTAAATACTTCTTCATGCATTTTCGTGTTTTCGCGGACTACCACTATGTCTATATCCCCGAAAACAGATCCTAAATCCGTTAAATTTTTTAAAAACTTATGAGGAGATTCAAAAAATACCACCGTAGGTTGAATTCCTTTTAAGGAGTCCTTAACTTTTTCCAAAAATTTTAGTCTATGTCCGGGTTTTTGCGGCAAAAAACCTAAAAACAAAAATTTATCGGTCGGGAGTCCTGATACAACTAGCGAGGAAATCACGGAAGATGCGCCGGGCACGGATATAACTTTGATCTTATTTTCTATGCACTCCCTTACCAGTTTATATCCGGGGTCGGAAATCAGGGGCGTGCCCGCATCGGAGATAAGCGCAACATTTTTTCCGTTATAAAGTAAATTTAACACCTGGGGAATTTTAACATTCTCTTTCTCTTCATAATAAGAAAAAAGCTTGCGCTTCATTTCCTTTTCGCTTCCTTTGAAAAAACGTCCTATTAATAAAAAGGCTCTTCTTGTATCTTCGCAAGCGATAAAATCCACGTTTTCCAAGGTTTCCAAAGCCCTAAGCGATATGTCTTGTAAATTGCCAATCGGTGTTGCTACAATAAACAGGTTGCCCATTTTTAATTTATGCTCGAAAGCTTAACAGGCATCATTATACATCTAATCAGCCAAGCAGGCTACCTGGGCGTTTATATTTTAATGACCCTTGAATCAGCCTTGATACCGGTACCATCGGAAGTGACTCTTCCTTTTGCCGGTTTTCTTTCGGACAAGGGATCCTTATTATTTACATTCGTGGTAATTGCCGGAATTCTTGGAGATTTGACCGGAGCCTTGATAAGCTATGCGATAGGCTATTTTCTTCAAGAAAATATTTTACTTAATTTAATAAAAAAATACGGAAAATTTATTCTCGTTACACAGGATGATTATGAAAGGGCTATGCGATGGTTTAATAATTACGGCTCTAAGGTTGTTTTCTTTTCAAGGCTTATTCCCGGGCTCAGGACCTATATATCGCTTCCCGCGGGCATCTCGCGCATGAAACTCGTTAGGTTTGTAAGCTATACTGTCGCCGGATCTACTATTTGGGTCATATGTTTAACTTATATAGGATTTTATCTTGGTAGCAAATGGGATACAATAGGAGGATATTTCAGGAAATTTGATCTCGTAATAGTCGTATTAATTATTGTTGCGGCTCTAGCCTACATTAACCACAAGCTTAAGATAATCAAATTCAAAAAAAATTAGTCGAATTTCCTTACTAACCCGACTACTTTCCCCTGAATAACCAAACTCGTAGGATAAATTGGAGACATTTCCGAATTTGCCGGTCTTAGCACCACCCTGTCGTTTTCCCTGTAGAACTTTTTAAGCGTTGCGAGATTATCGTCTACTATTGCAACAACAATATCACCGTTAACAGGCTCTTTTATTTTCTCGATTACGACATAATCCCCGTCCAAGATCCCTTCCTCTATCATTGAGCTTCCCTTTACCTTTAAGACATACGCAGTATTTTTCCCCGATAAAAGAGACGAGGAGATGAAGAACGACGCGTTAGGGTCACTGTAGGGCTCCAGAGGGGCACCTGCTGCTATGAACCCCATCAACGGAAGCTCGACCGATGGCTTACTGCCTGCAAGCGAAAGAGTAACTTTTTCGTCGACTATTTTTAAAACCCGGGTATTGCCGTCGACCTTCTGCACATAGCCCTTATCCACAAGCGACTTAATTAAAGTATGGACCGTCGAGTTGCTCCTGTGCCCGGTACCCTGTGCGATTTCGGCAAGTGTGGGAGAATACCCGTATTGCTTCTGAAACTGGGCTAAAAATTCTAAAACTTCTCTTTCTTTTCTGTATAAAACGCCTGACATATAGTTTAAATGTAATAATTATTTACTAATATTTTATACGAAAAAAATGCAAACTTTGTCAAGATGTCTAACTATATCTTTTTATGTTAAAATTGGCCTAATGAAATTTAAACTTATTTCCGATTTTAAACCTACAGGCGACCAACCGCAGGCTATAGAAAAGCTAACCAGGGGACTTAATGAAGGCTATAGAAACCAAGTGCTTCTAGGAGTGACCGGAAGCGGAAAAACCTTTACGATGGCTAATGTAATCGAAAAAGTGCAGAAGCCTACTCTGGTCATTTCCCACAATAAAACCTTGGCTGCGCAGCTTTACCAGGAATTCAGGGACTTTTTTCCGGATAACGCAGTTTGTTATTTCGTTTCGTACTATGATTTTTATCAACCCGAAGCATATATTCCCCAAAGCGATACATATATAGAAAAAGAGGTGGAAATAAACGAAGAAATAGACAAACTAAGGCTCGCCGCAACCACTAACCTTTTGACAAGAAAGGATGTAATCGTCGTCGCGTCTGTTTCAAGTATTTATAACCTCGGCTCCCCCATTGAATACGGTAAATTTGTGATGGAATTAAAATCCGGTGTCAAGCTTGAACAAAAAGACATCTTGTTAAGACTTTCTGACCTGCAATATGAAAGAAACGATTACGCATTCCAGAGGGGAAGCTTCAGGGTAAGGGGCGAAGACATCGACCTTTTCCCCGCGTACCTTGATACGGGGATAAGGATTGCGGTTTCAAACGGCAAAATACAAAAACTCATGGAATTCGACGCTATATCAGGCGATACGATAAGCGTATTGGATTCAACAGTTATATATCCCGCCAAACACTATATGACAAATCCGTTGACGTATAAAGACGTTTTTCCAAAAATTAGGGAGGATCTTGCAAAAAGAGTTGAAGATCTTAAAAATAAAGGAAAAATTTTGGAGGCCCACAGACTAAATCAGCGCACTAACTTTGACCTTGACATGATTAACCAGATAGGATATGTAAACGGGATAGAGAATTATTCCAGATATTTTGACGGGCGCAAGCCCGGTGAACCTCCCTATACCTTATTAAATTATTTTCAGGAATGCTCAAATGACTTTCTTACGATAATTGACGAATCGCACATTACCGTACCGCAGATAAGGGGAATGTATAACGGGGACAGAGCTAGAAAGGAAACTCTGATAGAATACGGCTTTCGCCTCCCCTCGGCGCTTGATAACCGGCCATTAAGATTTGAAGAATTTATGACAAGGATCCACAAGGCGATATATGTAAGCGCGACACCTGATGAGTACGAGTTAAGCCTCGCCGCACAGGACAACGCAGTGGCCGAGCAGCTAATAAGGCCTACCGGCCTTGTAGACCCCAAGGTAACCGTAAAACCGACTAAAGGACAAATTGACGACTTAATAAAAGAAATTGAACAAAGAGTTTCCAAAAAACAAAGGGTATTGGTAACAACGCTAACCAAACGAATGGCGGAAGACCTTTCTTCTTTTTTGGAGGAAAGGGGTGTCAAGGTGTCGTACCTTCATTCGGATATCGAAACGCTCAAAAGACAGGACGTGTTAGACAGACTTAGACAGGGAGAACACGACGTGTTGGTAGGAATTAACTTGTTAAGAGAGGGCCTTGATCTGCCGGAAGTAGCACTTGTAGCAATCCTTGACGCAGACAAAGAAGGTTTCTTAAGAAGCCGCACTTCGCTTATACAAACTATGGGAAGGGCGGCAAGAAATGTAGATTCCGAAGTTATTATGTATGCCGATACCGTAACAAAATCCATGCAGGCCGCAATCGACGAAGTAACAAGAAGAAGGAAAATCCAAATTGCCTATAACAAAAAGCACAAGATAACTCCAAGATCTATCGAAAAATCAATCAGGGCAAAACTGATTGAACAGCGGGAAGAGGAAAACGAAGAAATAAATTATTTGTTAACGTTAAGCAAAAAAGAAGTAATCTTGCCCGATGAAAGACAAAAACTTATAAAAAGGCTCTCCAAGGAAATGAGACAGGCCGCAAAAGATCTGGACTTTGAAACAGCAACCATATTAAGAGACCAGATAAAAATGCTTAAAAATTAATTCTATGTATTTTCCACATGTTGAATTTTTTTTACATTTTTCGAACTGTTTACGTCAATCAAGCCCGCGTCAATGCGTAAAGAATCGGAGAATTCAATGCGCAAAAATTTGTAAAAATCCGAAGTTCTGATAAGCTTCCGCAGTTTATGATATGAGATTGCCTGAGCCGCTCCATTATAAATATAAAGAGAGTTTGTCCTTGTTCTAACTTCGATATAAATCAAGGTTTTATTTTTTTTTCGGCGATCAAATCTATTTCTCCATAACCTCTGCAAAAACTTTTGTCGATTATCTTGTAACCCTTTTTAACGAGGTATTTTGCGGCTAGTCCTTCCCCAAATCCGGCAGGGGGATTTGGAATAAACATCAGTTATTGGCTTTTTTTCTTAAATAATAAAGCTTGGATCTTCTTACCTTATTTTTTGAATGCGCCTTAACTACTGTTTTTTCAATATTCGGAGAATTTACCGGAAATATTTTTTCAACCGCCACATCACCAACCAGTTTTCTTACTGTAAACATCTTGTTTTCTCCGCGCCCCGAAATTCCCAATACAACCCCCTCGAAAATCTGAGTCCTTGTTTTTTCACCCTCCTGGATTTTCTGATAAACTTTTAAAATGTCTCCGGGTACAAAATCAATTCCTGAAATCATAGATTAGTATTATATCTTAAAAAATGCCTCTACTCAATACTTTTGTTCGAAGAACAGGCTTTGATAAATTCCATAAAAATCGGGTGCGGCCTCAGCGGTCTGCTCTTGTACTCCGGATGGCCCTGAGTACCAAAATAAAATGGATGGACAGTTTTTGGGAGTTCTACAATTTCAGCAAGATTTTCCTTTACCGACCTTGCGCTTATTACAAGCCCCGCTTTTTCAAAATCTTTTGCAAAGTCGTCGTTAAACTCGTACCTATGTCTGTGCCTTTCACTGGTTATTAAATTCTTTTTATCCTTAAAAGAGTCATATTTTCTGTATATTTCGTAAGCCCTTGTTCCCTTCTTTATTTTTGCATCCCATCCGCCTAAACGCATCGTGCCTCCATAAGCCCTTAGTTTTACGAGTTCTTTCTGATCCGGAATAAAATGTATTACCTGGTGTTTTGATTTTTTGTTATTTTCTTCGGTGTTTGCATCTTTGAAACCCAACACGTCTCTTGCAAAAGCAATAGTTGCAAGCTGCATTCCGTAACAAAGGCCTAGATATGGAATTTTATTCTTTCTTGCGTAAGATGCCGCTTCGATCATTCCCTCGGATCCCCTTTTACCCCATCCGATAGGAACAATTAACCCTCTAGGTCTTCCTATCAATTTTTCCGCCCCTTCTTTTTCAACTGCTTCCGCATCTACCCAACGGGTTTTTATGCGAAAGCCCTGTTTCCAGCTAGCATGATCCAATGCATCAAACAAAGCTGCATACGAATCTTTAAGCTGGTAATCTCCTGTGCCGAAATATTTCCCGACGATTGCAATTTCAATTTCTTTTTTGACATTTTTTGTGCTTTCGACAAATTTTATCCAATCCTTTAGCTTAGGCGGCCTTACTTTAAGACCTAATTTTTGCAGAATTTTTTCATCCAACTTTTGCTCCTGCAAAACCAGCGGAATTTCATAAACCGACGGCAAATCGGGACTTGAGATCACATCATCTTTGTGCATATTGCAAAAAAGAGCTAGCCTGTCTTTGCGCCTTCTGTCGAGCTTTTTTTCGCCCCTTGCTATAATAAAATCCGGCTGTATTCCCAAAGAGTTTAATGTTTTTACGGAAAGTTGTGTCGGTTTTGTTTTAGGTTCACCCAAATGTCCAGGAGTCGGAACATAGCTAACATGAATATGCAAAACCTTTCCGGGATTTTTAAGGGTCATAATCCTTGCAGCCTCGTAATAGAACATATTCTGGTACTCCCCCGCAGTTCCACCAAGCTCTATCATTACGATATCCGCATTTTTCTTTTCTCCCAAAGAAATAATCCTGCTAGTAATTTCATCTGTTATATATGGGATTGCCTCAACGTCCTCACCGTCGTATTCAAAACGTCTTTCCCTGTCGATAACGGCTTTGTATATTCCCCCCATTGTCACAAAGTTATCCCTCCCCATATCCTCATTTAAAAACTTTTCGTAAGTTCCTATATCCATATCTGTTTCGGTTCCGTCTTCGCAAAGGAAGGGATCTCCGTGTTCTATAGGATTAATTGTACCTGCATCCAGATTAAGGTAATTTTCAAACTTTATTGGGGCAACTTTATAGCCCGAGGATTTTAATAAAAGTGCGATAGAAGCCGACGTAGTACCCTTCCCGATACCTGAGATAACGCCTCCTGAAATAAAAATGTACTTTATAGATTTACTAGTGGGCACAATTTACTATATCAAACTTTTAAAAAATCGTCAACCAGATAACTTCAAATTTCTCCGAAGACATATAATATAAAAATTTTAAAAAGATCTTACTCTTTGTTTGTAATTCTATTCACTCTATGGATAATAATTTCTTTAAGCAACTTATCAGGAATCGGATTATCATAAGGTATTCTTATTGCGCCGGAGGAAAATTTATAACCTAATTTAGAAATTTTCTCTTTAAAAACCTCAATTTCCTCTCCGCCATATGGATAAATTCCAATATGTTTTGTATGTGCATTAAACCCCAGGAATGACTCACCTTTATATTTGAGAGTCGGCATGCCATAGGAAATTACTTCTTGTGCGCCCGGGACTACCTGTTTTGCAATTTTCCTGATCCTATCAAGCTGTTTACTTTTTGGAGCGTCCACTTTCTTAAAATACTCATCGATTACGGTCATAAAAGCACAATGACAAATTAATTAATAGTTGCACAGAACCTAGCACGTCGGTTAAAACCTTATATTTGTTTAGAGCGGGATACGAGAATCGAACTCGCATCTCTACCTTGGGAAGGTAGCATACTGCCACTGTACTAATCCCGCAGTTAATTTATCTATTCCACTAAAAATATTTTAGCATTTTAACGCTAAAAAGTTATACAGCAAAATAAGTTTAAACTACCTTGGGATTTTAAATACGTTACCTGGGAAAATTAGGTCGGGATTTGTAAGATTATTTGCTTTTGAAATTTCCGTCCACTTAAATCCGTCTCCATAAGCCCTTACCGCTATATCCCATAAATTATCACCCTTTACTACGGTATAGGTATCTCCTTTTATCGCTTCCATAGAAGGTACCTGATTTGCAGTTGCGACAACTATTGGTTTTACGTCCGGGACTTTAAGTACGGTTCCCACAAATATTAAACCGGGGTTTTCTAAATTATTGGCTTTTGCCAAATCAACCCAATTGTAACCGGAACCGTAAAGTTTTTGGGCAATCGACCAAAGATCATCCCCCTCTTTAACGGTATATGTGCTGGGCCTTGCCGGCGTTGTTGTTTGTGTTTGCTGCGTGGAAGTCGAACCCGTCTGTTGTGTTGTCGGAGTTTTTGACTTAAAGAAAGAAAAAACTAAAATCAAGGCAATGATAACTACAACAGCACCTAAAAAAAGACTTGTGTAAGACTCCCCCCATTTTATCTGTGACAGAAAACCCTCAGCTTTTTTTACCGAATCTTTTACAGTATCGTTTTTAACCGATGCTTTTCTTGGCATAAATTCCTCCTTTCCAGGCAGAAATAAAAAATATGGGCAGGGGATTAAAAGTTTGCGGGCAAGCCTTATTGCTATCCAATTTAAAAATCCGTCTTGCCTCCTTCCTAAAGTATTAAACTTTTAAGAAGGGCGGGGTGAACGGGACTCGAACCCGCGACCTCTTCCGTGACAGGGAAGCGCTCTAACCAAACTGAGCTACCACCCCAAACTCTATGGTATCCTAACAAATTATTCAAACCTAGTCAATGCTTAAACTTGTACTTAATTTTACTTAATGTTATGATTTTTTTGCCATGAGTAATCAAGAAGTTGCAAAGCTATTTAAAGACATAGCGGACGCGTACACCATAAAGGATGAAAAAAAATTCCATTTCCAGATTGTTGCCTACCAGAGGGCTGCGGACACAATCTCCAATCTGACGGGAGAATTATCGGATTACTACAAGGAAGATAATCTAAAAAATCTACCAGGCATAGGAAATACAATCAAATCACATATTATAGACCTGTTTAAAAAAGGAAAAGTTGCCCATTTCGATTGGGTTTTGAAAGATATTCCCGAATCGGTTTTCGTTCTTACCGAAATTCCTTCGTTTGGACCTAAAAAAGCCTACAAACTGGTAAAAGAATTCAAGTTACATAATCCCGGTACGGTAATCGATGATCTTGAAAAGGTTGCGGAGGCGGGAAGAATTGCGAAGCTTGAAGGCTTTGGCAATAAATCCCAATCGGACATTTTAAGGGCAATTTCGGAGTATAGGCTCGGGAAAGGAAAAACAACAAGAATGATACTCCCCTACGCTTTCGAAGTTTCCCAAAAATTGATAGATTATCTAAAAAAATGCCCTGAGGTTAAAAAAGTTGAAGCCCTTGGAAGTCTTAGAAGGCGCTCCCCAACCGTCGGAGACGTTGACATAGCTATTTCCACAGACAATCCTAAAAAAGTAATAGAGTATTTCGTTTCATACCCCAACAAAGAAAGAATAATCGAAAAAGGCGAAGTTTCGGCTTCAATCTTGGTTTCGGGAGGAAGACAAATTGACCTCCTAATCCAACCTGAAGAAAGTTTCGGGTCATTGTTACAACACTTTACAGGAAGCAAAAACCACAACGTTCATCTGAGGGAGCTTGCTTTGAAAAAGGGGCTCTCCTTGTCTGAATACGGAATAAAAAATTTGAAAACTAAAAAATCACAGAAATATTCGGAAGAAGAAAGCTTTTATAAAGCCATCGGACTTGAATGGATTCCGCCGGAACTACGCGAGGACAAAGGCGAAATAGAACTTGCAGAAAAACTTAAACTCCCTAAACTCGTTGAGCTTGGCGATATCAAGGGAGACTTGCATATACATTCAAATTTTCCTATAGAACCAAGCCACGACTTGGGAAAAAGCCCGATGGAGGAAATGATAGATAAAGCAGGTCAGCTTAACTATGAATATATCGGCTTTGCCGAACATAACCCTAGCCAATCAAAACACTCCAATCAAAAAATATACGAACTTATTGCTAAACGTAATGAAAAAATTGAACAACTTAAATCACACAACAAAAATGTTCGAATATTTAAATTACTCGAAACAGACATATTACCGAACGGTAATCTTGCAATCGACAAAAAATCATTAAACATCCTTGACGCTTCGATCGTATCAATTCACAGCGTATTCTCTATGGACAAGGAAGAAATGACAAAGCGGGTTTTAGAAGGGCTTTCTCATCCCAAAGCAAAAATTCTTGCCCATCCTACAGGAAAACTCTTAAATGTCAGGCCGGGTTACGACCTTATATGGGACAAGATCTTTGATTTCTGCAAAAAAAACAATAAGGCACTGGAAATAAACAGCTGGCCACAACGGTTAGACTTATCAGATATTATGATAAAAATGGCTGTTGAAGCAGGAGTAAAGATGGTAATAAATACTGACAGTCACGATGTTAGTCATATGGAATTGCAAAAATACGGGGTTTTTATGGCGCGGCGAGGATGGGCGACTAATAATGACATACTTAACACATTGGAGTATAATAAATTCTCTGAATGGCTGAGAAATTAAAGAAAGGAGGTGCTACTAAGTGATTCTGACAATAATTGTCGTAGTTGTGATTGTTGGGTTTGTTTGGCTTCTGTATAACAGCATTATTGTTTCGAAAATGCGGGTTTCGGAAGCCCTTTCTCAAATTGACGTGCAGTTAAAAAGAAGAACCGACCTTATCCCCAATCTTGTAGAAACAGTGAAAGGATATGCCAAACACGAAAAGGAAATTTTTGAAAAAGTTTCCGAACAAAGACAAAATCTCGTTTCGGCAAAAGGACCGGAAGAAAAAGCCAAAATAAATAACCAGCTAAGCCAAACGTTAAAATCGATTCTTGCCATAGCGGAAAATTATCCCGATCTTAAAGCAAGCCAGAATTTTATGGAGCTGCAGGAAGAAATTTCCGATACGGAAAATAAAATTGCATACGCAAGACAGTTCTATAACAGCGTCGTCCTGGACTACAACACAAAATTAAAAGTTTTCCCTAACGTAATATTTGCAAAACTATTTAATTTTAAAGATGCGGAATTTTTCGCGGCAACTGAAGCGGAAAAACAACCGGTAAAAGTAAGTTTCTAGTTTTATGAATATCTATTCGGCAATTTCAGCCAATAAAAATAAAACTTGGGCAATAATGCTTTTGTTCATTTTGGTTATAACGACTATCGTTTTTGTCTTCAGCAAGGCGCTAGGCTACGGATGGGGTTTTGCCGGTATTGCTCTGATTATTGCAGGTTTTATGAGTATAGGAAGTTACTACTATTCCGACAAACTCGTACTTGCAACAACCGGAGCAAAACCAATCCAAAAACATGATAACCCGCAGCTTTACAGGATTGTTGAGAACTTGTGCATCGGAGACGGCCTACCAACACCGAATATTTACATTATCAATGACCCTTCGCCTAATGCGTTTGCAACGGGCCGCGATCCAAAACACGCGGTCGTATGCGTAACATCGGGCATTCTGCAAATATTAAATGATGAAGAGCTTGAAGGCGTTATAGCTCATGAACTTTCGCACGTTAAGAACTACGATATAAGGCTTATGGGAATAGTCGCTATACTTGTCGGGTTTATAGTGATTCTTTCAAATCTTTTTACAAACCAGCTCTGGTTTGGAGGATTCGGCGGAAACAGAGATAGAAACTCAAATGCTCAGGGAATATTTTTAGTAATAGGCATAATTCTGGCTATATTATCGCCTATTGCAGCCACTCTAATTCAGCTTGCCGTTTCCAGAAAAAGGGAATTCTTGGCCGATGCTTCAGGAGCGCTTCTTACAAGATACCCCGAGGGACTTGCAAGCGCCCTTGAAAAACTTGCCAACAACAGAACTACTCTAAAAACCGCTTCGAACGCCACGGCCCATCTTTTTATAGTGAATCCCTTTAAAGGAAAGGAAGCCAAGCAATGGTTCTCTTCTCTTTTTGATACACATCCTCCGATTGAAGAAAGAATAAAAATCCTTCGATCAATGTAATGAATGTTTTTATAATTCTTTTCGGAAAAGTATTTTCCGTTTTCAGTAAACGATTTAATCTGGGAGAGGGATCAACGTGGCCGGGACACATCGCACTTAAACTTAATCCTAATTTTATCGAGGATATTGTAAATAAGTCTAAAACTAAAATCATATTAGTTGCGGGCACTAACGGAAAAACTACCACCGCAAGACTGATTACTTCCGTAATAAGAGAAAACAACAAAACTTATTTACAAAATAAAGCAGGAGCAAACCTTATTAACGGGCTCGCGTCTACGCTTATTACGGGCGCAAGTGCTAACGGCACTCTCAACAAAAATTATCTAATTTTTGAAAGCGATGAAAACGCCCTTTCCGAAATTGCGAAAAAGACAAACCCCGACTATATCATTATTCTTGATTTATTTCGTGATCAGTTGGACAGATACGGCGAGCTTAATACGGTTGCGGACAAATGGAAAAAGGGTTTTGGAAGACTTAATAACAAAACGCGCCTTATATTAAACGCGGATGATCCGCTTGTTTCAAGTCTTGCCAAAAATATAAAAGCTAAAATTTTGTACTTTGGTTTGGATGAAAAAGGCGCAAGTACACCCAAACACGGGGCAGATTCTATTTATTGCCCAAATTGCGGTAATAAACTAAATTACAAAAGAGTGTTTTTCTCACATTTAGGAGAATGGGAATGCCCAAAATGCGGATTAAAACGCCCCAAGATAAATTTATCGGATCTGTCAAACAATCCCCTTCCCGGAACTTACAACAAATACAATGGCCTTGCGGCATCTCTTTTTGCCTTGGAAGAGGGGTTCAGCAAAAAAACTATAGAAAACTCATTTAAAAATTTTACCCCCGCATTCGGAAGGCAAGAAAAATTGTCATACAAAGGAAAATCCGTACAGATATTTCTTTCAAAAAACCCGACCAGCTTTAATGAGTCGCTTCAAACGATTAAGGAATTGGGAGGCAAGAATCTGCTTATTGTACTAAACGACAGAATACCCGACGGTCTTGACGTAAGCTGGATTTGGGACATAAATTTCGAAGATATTCTAACAAAAGAGTTCAATTTGGCGGTTTCCGGAGACAGGGTCTACGACATGGCAATAAGACTTAAATATGCGGGATTTTTTACCCATACGGAAGAAGTCCTAAAAAAAGCAATTGATAAAATGGCGGAAACCTTAGAAAAAGACGAAACGCTTTTTATATTACCCAACTACTCGGCCATGCTTGAAGCCCGAAAATTAATTACAGGAAAAAAATTACTATGAAGCATAAACTTACAATTGGCTGGCTCTATCCGACGCTTATGAATATATACGGCGACAGGGGGAATGTGATAGTTTTACAGAAACGCTGCGAGTGGCGGCGCATATCTGCGCAAATTGTAAACATTGACGTAGGTTCAAAAGAATCGGATTTAAGGTCTTGTGATCTTTTAATGATGGGGGGAGCTCAGGATACCCAACAGGAAGAAGTTGCAAAAGATCTGACAAGAAAGAGAAAAACGCTTAAAGAAATGATCGAAAAAGGAATACCGGGCCTTTATATTTGCGGGGGATTCCAATATCTCGGGAATTACTATAAAACGGCGGATGGACATAAGCTTCAACAATTAGGGGTACTAGATATGTACACGGAAAATCCCGGTAGAGAACGGTTGACCGGAAATATTGCCGTGGAATCAGAAATATTCGGAGAAAAAACAATTTTAATAGGCTTTGAAAACCACGGAGGAAGAACAATTTTGGGTCCGTCTATTAAGCCCTTGGGGAGAGTATTAAACGGATACGGAAGCAACGACTCGGCCAAGGAAGAGGGTGCTTTATACAAAAATACAATAGGCACATATTTCCACGGGCCCATACTGCCTAAAAACCCCATAG
>JAJYEF010000041.1 GCA_021785915.1 bacterium | reverse complement strand
GTTGTATATAGGCTGGTGCCTTCAATTTTTTTCCATACACCTTCTCCGTCCAGAGGATTAGATTTATCTACGTATGGGATTATATTTGGAGGCGGCTTTACCGTGACAGAGGATGCCGAAACTGTTTTAACGAGCGTATGATAATTTGCCAAAGAAGGTTTGGTTTTGTATAAATGGAAAATACCGTCCTGAATATTAAACACAAATCCCTCAAGCGAAATTACAGCCTTATCTCCAATAAGAGGCCTTAGGACATTATCGGCAAGAAGTGCGGCAGATTCAGAATTTTTTGAAAATAAAAAAAACAATGATCCTAAAAAAAGAAAGGAAAAAACGAATATAAAAACGGTAAGTTTCCGCCAAGAAAAGAAACTTTTCAGATTGCTTCTTATTTTCACTAACTGTATTGTAAATTATTTACCCGGGAAATTAAAGCTATTTTTGCATGAACTGGGTATAAAGAGTTATAAATAATATGTAAAGCTTTTTTATGAAATACTTAAAAAGCCTCGTGCATGCCTTTTCTTATCTTCTGGTTTCACTTCTTATGACGATAACGATTTTAATAGCTTTAGGTTACCTTCTGTCGTATCGAAGAGCGGGCCAGGCAGTTGGAAAGACCAATGTATCCGTTGCTAATAAAATTCAACTTAACCCTAGCCCCACAGCGACTTTATCCGAAAGTATAGAAATAGAAAATGCCTTGAAATCAATTATTGCATCCTATCCCCAGCTAAATTGGGGAATAAGCTTTATCGACATCACAAACGCGGATAAGGCATCAATAAATGGCACTGAAGTTTTCCATGGCGCAAGCACCACAAAAGTTCTGATTGCATGCTTATTATTAAATCAGATAGAGCAAGGTAAATATAGTCTGGATACAAATTTAAACGGGGCAACGTTAAAACAGCTTACTTGGCAGATGGTTAACAGAAGCGATAATGACGCGTGGGAAGAGATTATGAATTTTATTGGATTTAATTATCAGGCGCCTTATGCAAGGGGCCTTGGGATTTACTCCTACGACGTCGCCAACAACAATATAGATCCGAATGATATGGCCCTTTTGCTTTATAAACTTTACGGCGGACAAATACTAAACTCCTCCGATACCGCACTGCTTCTTTCCTATATGCAAAATACCAATAACGAAGAGCTTATTCCACCCGCTGCGCCGCAGGATGCTTTGGTCTACCATAAATACGGAAGTTTTGGCAAAGAACTGGATGACGCGGCAATAATTGATGATAAAAAACGTCCTTTTGTACTTGTGATTTATACATCGACTGCAAGCGGAGAACTTACCTATGCACAAAGGGCAAATGTTTTCCATCAAGTTGTAAAATCTGTCTATAACGTTATTGAACCTCAATAATTAGCTGCACACCTAAAGCCGACGTCATCAATATTTTCCGTGTTTGCAGGCGGGCTCATGTGAATAGTAAACGCTCCGTCATCATCAAAATGCCTCCAGTTTCCACCCCTTATAAATGCATACAAAGCTGTGCTCGTATCGCTTGGATCGCTGTAATGGTATATCCTTCCAACGCCGTTATTTGCGTTCCATGCTGGGTTTGAAGGACGGAAAGCATTGTAATTAAGGAGTGAACCCTGTCCGTTATCGGTAATAACGCTTGGCAGTGAACCCGGAGCAAAATCGCTTCTGGTCCAGCCCAAATCCAAAATGCCGTTTGAACTTGACTCCGGCTCATTTTTCCTTTCAACCTGTGCATCTACCCACTGCCATACATTTCCGGCGAAATCCCAAATTATATTTCCATTGGTAAGGGTCAATGTCCTTTTCTGAGAATTTTTTCCCCCACAAGCGTTTGAACCGTCCGTTGTCGTCCCTAAGCATGGCTGGTTATCATTTCCGGCTATAAGAGCGCCTATTCCTCCCGCGCTTGCGCTTGCCTCGTTAAGCGCGTCGTTATGCCCGTTTGCCAAAATCTTGCCCGGGGTACCCGGGGGGTTACCGCAACCGGTTCCGTTTCTATTGCACCAATTGGCATCAACCGTTTCCACATTTCTGGCTATTGTCATCCATTCGTTGTTGGTTATAAGATGCCAACCCATGTTCTGGCAATATGCCTTAGCGTTGTTAGGCGTATTATCCGACATCGCTATATAGGTTATCGGAAAACCCGATTTTGTGGAGACGATTTCTTTGCCGTTTTGGCTGTTACAACCGCAGTTCTCTCCGTTATTTTTATATACACCTGCGTATCCGCCCGTAACGCTCAATCCCGAACATTTATTGCCCGGCATTGGCAAAAGCCCTACGCCAGGATCTGAAATATCGGCGCATTTAGCGTCATATTTCATTATGCAAAAATTTTCAGTGCCGTAAAGTTTACTTCCGGGAACAAGAATAAATCCCGGAGGACAACTTTTTTCAGGCTTACTTACAGAAATTGAAATTTTTTTAGCCGGAACATTTTTATTTTGCGGGGTTTTTTTTGTATAAACTAAAGAAATTATTAATCCGGTAATTAAAAGCAGGATAATTCCAGTTGAAAAGGCATAGATGTATTTATTAAACTTCATGCCCGCATATTTTACATACTTACGGTCTCTACTTCAACTATACTACTTAACGAATAATGGTCAGTAAAAGGGACCTCATGTCCGTTAGGTACGAAAGGGTCGTCCATGGTATAATTCCCGTTCGAACCTCCGGTTAGGACGACAAAATGGTCTGCTATTGGACCTCCGTCATAACTTATTCCTACGATAATAGGCTGTGTAATCGTGTTCGGAATAGCATTTGCGGAAGTCCCGATTTCGTTCCTTGTAATTGATGTTCCGTTAACATCTATTGAAAATTTAAGCAGTGCCGTGCCAACGGCAAAATTGCTGTTTTGAGAACCGGCAATTGTTGAAGGAAGAATATCCTTGTGTCCCATATGGCTCGCAACCATTGCCACCGAGGTTATGAGACAACCGTATTCGGCCATAGAATACCCCGATTGTCCGTTTATCAACATATTCCCCCACTGGCTGTCCCTTTGGTTGTAATAGCATCCCCAGGAATCACATACCGTCTGGCCGCTCAAAATAGAAGCTCCGCCCTGATTGGTTACGAAACTGGAAAATCCCGCCAACTGCGCCTGGGCTTGAGCCAAAAGTGACTGATATGTCGCTTCACTCCCCTGGGTTTGCGTAAGCAGGTCCTGTTTTGCCTGTTTCTCCTGGTCTAATTGAGCCGTATATGCCTGCAGTTGTTGGTTTAAAAGTTCAACCTGTTTTTTTTCATTTTCAAAAATAGTTTTCTGGTTGGAATAATCAACTTTAGCCTGCTGTGTATCGTAAATCAGCTGTTTATCATGCTCCTGGGCAAGTTTTAAATAATTAAGACGCTGCAGAAAATCCGAAGCGCTACCGGATGTAAGTAAGACCTGAATCGGTTGAATTGTACCTATTTCATATGTCGCAACTATCCTATTTATGAGAACCGCTATAGAACTGTTCAGGGCACCTTGCAAAGAAGTTATTTTTTTAGTCGCTGTATCGATATCCAAAGTCAAACTTGTAATTTGTTCCTCTGTAGATTGTATCTGGTACTCGGTAAGCTTTATCTGATTATCCATTATCGCTATTTGCGAAGATAAGGTCTTTTCCTGGCTCTGTAGGTTGGAGATCGTACTTTCAAGACCACTTATCTTATTTTGCAGGTCTATGATCTGAGAATTATCGGGTGTGGGAGTCGGGGTTGGCGTTGTATCCGAGTAAGAAAAGCTATTTGTAAAAATAAAAATTACGGATACGAAAACTAAAATTGAAAATATTTTTATCACCTTTGTCATACGGCATATTTTTATTTAAGATATCTTAGGACCGCAATAAAACTTGAAATAATGCCCAATATTACGGCAAAAACAATTTCGAGGCCTAAAAGAGACAAAAGGCCCAAAGGCGGCGCCGGCAAAACGGGTATTCCCTTTAAAAACGAAGCTAAAAATGGAGTAAGCCATAAAAGAGTTCCTGTTGCCAAGGCCCATCCTATTACAGCACCTGTAATTCCATAAAAAACCCCTTCCGCTATAAACGGCAACCGCACGTACCAAGCCGTAGCACCGACCAAACGCATAATTTCTATATCTTCCTTTTTTTGTGATATTTTCATTCCGATAATAGTCGCCATAATAAAAATTGATACAAGGGAAAGCAAGGCTATAAGCCCAATACCTATCTTTCTTATAGCACTTGTCCATGTATCAAGCGCGGAGACGACGTCTTTTTGATAAATAACGTTTGATACTATCGGAGATTTTTGAAGCATATCCGAAATTGGCCCCAAATCATCAAGTTTTACCGCGGAAATTTCAAATGACGCCGGTAAAACATCCGCTGTTACAAGGTCCAATAGAAGAGGGTCGTTCTTATTCTGTTCCTGATATATTTTAAGTGCTTCCTGCTTGGATACAAATTTAATCGACGCGACTTTACCGGTAGACGAAAGCTGGTTCTGCAGGGCGTTGATCTGACTTTGCGTAGCGGAATCCTTGAAAAATGCCGTAACTTGAGGCTTGGATTCGAAATAATTGATAATATCCGAAGAACCGACAACTAAAAATGCAAAAAAAGAAACCGCCAGAAAAGTCAAAGTCATTATAAGTATTGCCGCTGTTGCCTGATAGGGAGACCTTCTTATATTCCTTGCCGCTGTTTTTAAAAATTTCATTCTTTTTTTTCTTCTTGCTCCTTTCTTTCTTCGTGTTCTTTTTTCTCTTCTTCTTTTTTCTCTTGATTCTCATGGCTTTGATGATTTTTTGCCTTTTCGTCTTTTACTATTTTTCCTTTTTCTATGCGGACCACCCTTTTGCCCAAATTTTTAACTATCTCGTCATTGTGAGTTGCCATTATAACGGTTGTCCCCTTTTTATTGATTTCCTCCAAAAGCTTTACAATTTCCCAGGCCGTATCTGTGTCTAAATTGCCGGTTGGTTCGTCCGCAAGTATTATTTCTGGCGCAAGAGCAAGCGCTCTGGCAATCGCTACTCTTTGTAGTTCTCCGCCTGAAAGTTGTAGTGGAAATTTCTCTTTGTGCTCCAAAAGTCCAACCTGTGTCAGGATCTCATTGACTCTCGCGGTTGCTTCCGTACGTTTTATGCCGGCTACATCAAGCGGAAGAAGAATATTTTCAAATACCGTACTATCGAATAAAAGTTTTAAGTCCTGAAAAACTACGCCGATTTTTTTCCTAAGTTGCGCAAGCTTATTTTTGGGAAGTTTTACTATATCAATATCGTTAACAAGTACCTCACCTTGGCTTGGGAGCATTTCTCTTATTATAAGCCTGAAAATTGTTGTCTTGCCCGCACCCGTTGGGCCCACCAGAAAAACAAACTCCCCTCTGTCCACATCCAATGAAACCTCGGATAAACCAAAGGTTCCCGTTCCAAATTTCTTAGAAACATTTTCTAGTTTTATCATTGCCTTTTCTTACTCAACTTCGATTCTTCCTACATCCATCAGCCATCCTGCGTATTGGGCTTTTTGAGTTTGTCCCCATACTTTAATCTTCATGTTTACATATTTTGATAAATCTACAATCGATGAAGTAAGATACACATACTGACTGGAGCCTCCGCTTCTTACCAAATGATATGCACCGTCTCCCTTAATTCCCCCTACTTGAAGAACACCTTCGGCTGTATCGCTAAAAGTTTTAGTGTCATTTGAACCAACGATCGTCCCCTTGGGAACGGACGACCCACCCGTCAAAACGGAGGTAACAGAACCTACTGGAGATGAAGAAGATGTTTTATTGCCGGAAACAAAAAAACCCGTAACAACTCCTAAAATAATAACCAAAACCAGCAGGGCCGTTACTTTGGGAGTAAATGAACTTTTCAATGTTTGAGAGTTAAAATCGTGGATTAATGGTCCTTTTTGATCTTCTTCCAATTTAAATTCTTTTACCGATTCTTTTTTATTTTTTTCCATTTAAACTTATCACCTCCTAATACATAAGTAAACCATATTTTTGTGCTTTTGGCAATATTGATAAAGCTAGAGTTTGCGAAGTTCCTCTTCTATAAATGAATCCAGATCTCCATCCAAAACGCCCTCCGTATTGGACGTCTCAAATCCCGTACGCAAATCTTTGACCATTTTGTACGGGTGCAAAACGTAAGAGCGTATTTGATTTCCCCAACCTGGTGTTTTATAACCCCCTTTTAGCTTTGCTTCTTCTTTCTTTCTGTCCTCCTCCTCCATAAGCCAAAGTTTTGCCTTAAGAATCTTTAGAGCATATTCCCGATTTTGCCCCTGATAACGTTGGCTTTGTGCAGTGACGACTATCCCGCTCGGCTTATGCGTAAGTCTCACGGCAGTTGAAACTTTATTTACGTTTTGACCACCGTGCCCGCCGCTTCTAAAAAAATCCCACTCCAAATCCTCATCTTTAATCTCGATATCGAGTTTTTCGTCGATACTGGGCATTACTTCGACCAGGGCAAAGGAGGTTTGTCTTAAGTGATCGGCGTTAAAAGGCGATTGTCTCACAAGCCGGTGGACACCTGCTTCAAAACGCAAGTATCCGTAAGCATATTTTCCATTAACATCGATTGTTACGCTTTTTAAACCAGCTTCTTCGCCTGCTGTTTCGTCTATAACTTCAAATTCCCACCCTCTTTTCTCAAAGAAACGAGTATACATTCTATAAAGCATACTCACCCAATCCATTGCTTCGACGCCTCCCTGGCCGGAATGAATGGAAAGTATAGCCGGACCGGCATCAAAGGGAGATGTAAAATAAAGAAGGGTTTCTAAATTTTTCAACAAATTTTCTGCCATCTTTTCGTCCCCTTTATCGAGTGCTTCCCGCAGACTTTTTGCCTTTTCCACTTCTTCCTGAATACTGGCAAGCTCTTTCATTCTTGAGGCTGCCTTTTTCTGGTCTTTCCAAAAATCTGGGTCTGTGCTTTCGGCCTCAATTTCCCTGATTTTTACTTTCTCATTCTCGATGTTGAATTTTTCCAAAGCCTTTTCGGCTCTTTTTCTAAGTTCTTCCATAATATCTACAAAAATGTCGTCATAAGCATGGCAAAAGCGGCCAAAAACATTCCTACGAAAGTAAACCAAACAAAAGTCTTTGAAAGTTTCCCACTCTTGTGCTCTCCCATTATATGCTCGTTTTGTGCAATTTTTGCTATCAGAAAAATCAAAGGGACGGCGACTATTCCGTTTATAACCGCGGTAATAACTAAAGCTTTAATGGGATCTATCCCAACAAAATTTATCAGGAGTCCGATTAAAGTCGCAATAGTAATGACCCCATAAAAACCATGAGCTCTTTTGAACTTTAAATTAAGGCCCTCATTCCAGCTTAATGCCTCCGAGACCGCATACGAAGCCGAACCTGCCAGAACAGGTACTGCAAGAAGCCCGAGCCCTATGATTCCGACTGCGAATATCAACTTGGCCAAAAATCCGGCATTTGGAAAGGTACTGACTAATGGCTCCAATGCTTTTGCCGCTTGTGCAGATGTCGATATATTTGTAATACCGTGTGCGTTTAGAACAGTTGCAACAACTACAATAATAGACCAAGTACCGATTTCCGAAGTTATCATACCCAAAAAATTATCTATCTGCAAATTACGGATAAAACTTTTTGATATACTTGGCCTGCCGTCCACTTTTTCGATATGCCTTTCCTTTTCTTCCTCAACCTCTTCCGAAGCCTGCCAAAAGAACATGTATGGAGAAATTGTTGTTCCCAAAACGCCCGTAATTATAAAGAAGAATGCAAAGCTGAATTCTAGATGCGGTATAAAGGTAGCCT
>JAJYEF010000040.1 GCA_021785915.1 bacterium | reverse complement strand
CCGAAGATCTTGATACTTAGAGGGTCAAGGCCGACGATAGGCTCATCTATTATCAACAAGTCCGGTTGCGGTAAGAGTGCTGCCAAAAAAGATAGTTTTTGCTTGTTCCCCCTGGAATAGCTTCCCATCCGCTCATTGAGGATTTCCTTTATGGGAAAAAGATCGGTCAATTCCTCAATTCTTGCGCTGAGTTTTTGGTGCTCTATCCGGCGGAGTTTTCCGGTAAGGGCCAAGAATTCCTTTCCCGTCAGATAATCGTAAAACGAAGGATCGTCCGGAACGTAACCGAAATGCTTCTTTGCCTCGATCGGGTTTTCCACTATATTTTGTCCGAAGATATCAACTGTTCCCGCGGAGGGCGCCAAAAGGCCGGTGAACATCTTGATAAGAGTTGTCTTGCCGGCACCGTTTGGGCCGATAAGGGCATAAGCCTCACCCTTTTCAATCGTCAGGTCAACGCCTGATACGCCTTTTCCCCCTCCAAAAGCTTTCGAAAGGTTTATGGTTTTGATTGCCGCTATCTTATCTGGCATATAAAAATTATACATCAAATTAAGACTTTTACAAAAAGACCCACTAATAAACGTTATTGAGTGTGGTATAATGGCTTTAATGCATAAAAATTTTTATGCAAGCGGATTTCTTTACCACTCCCGTTCCCAACAAATTCTCTTGCAACAAAAAAATTCTGAACAATGGACGCTTTTAAGCGGAAACGGGCTCCAAAATGAATCTTGGGAGGAAACTTTTAAACGGGTAGTAGAAAATTGTGTCCATATAAAACCCTCTTTGTCTTCCATTAAGCAAATTTATACGTACTTTAACCACGATTTAAAAAAAGAGCATTTTGTTTCTTATGTAACGGTACAAAAACTTACTAAGTTCTCCGCCACCAAAGATACTTCTTTTGCCTGGTTTACTTTTAAGCAAGTTACAAAGTTAAATCTTTCCAGTCAAACGAAACAGGATATAACGGTCGGAAAACGCGTTATTGACTCATTCCTACGCAAAAGCCTCGGACAGCAAACCATCGGGTAATAAATTTACCAGCGGTTTGAATTTCTTCTGTTACTATCGGGCCTTTCTTCCCTTGGACGTGCTTCGTTTACAACAATTGACCTTCCGTCAAGAGTTGATTCATTAAGCTTTTGTATTGCCTCTTTTGCCTCCTTTTCCGAAGACATTTCGACAAAACCGAAACCTTTTCCCTGTCCGGAATACTTATCCGTAATTACTTTAGCGGAAACTACCTTACCGGCACTTGAGAAGTGCTGTTCAAGCGTAGAGTCCGTTGTATTGTAGGAAAGCCTTCCTACAAATAAATTTGTTGACATATATTTTCCTCCTTTCTTTAATAATTTAATTGTTCGATAAATGTCAATGCCGTTCCTTTTTTATTTGCCCTTCCGGTTCTGCCAATCCGGTGTATATAATCATCAAAAGTTCCGGGCATATCATAATTGATTACATGGCTTACATCGGGAATATCCAAACCTCTTGATGCGACGTCGGTCGCTACCAAAACCGTTATTTGATTGCTTTTAAAAAGCTCCAAAGCCTTTTGCCTTTGGCCCTGGGTCTTGTTGCCGTGTATTACGGCTGCTTTAATACCCCTTCTTACCAGCTCATCGGTAAGTTTCTGCATTCCCCATTTTGTCCTTCCGAATACGAGTACTTTTTCAAAGTTGTCCTGGGAAAGTAAATCGTGCAATTTGTCAACTTTCTGGTTCCTTTCAACCCTCACAACTTCGTGTTTTACATTTTCCGCTGTTTTTTGCTTTTCGACAGAAACGGTAACCGGATTAACGACAAAACTATTAATTATTTCTTTTACTTTTTCAGGGATTGTTGCGGAAAAAAACAGAGACTGCCTGTTTGATGACAAAAGGGAAATAAAATATTTTATGTCATTAATAAAGCCTATATCGACCATCCTGTCAGCTTCATCCAGAACGACATTATTAAATAAGGATAAATTTAAGCTCCTTGTGCCTATTAAATCCTTAATTCTTCCCGGAGTACCTATAACAAAATTTACGTTCTGCCTTAATTCATTTCTTTGCCGCATGGTACTTGCCCCTCCGATACAAAGGACCGACCTTAAACCAAGCCCTCTGGAAAAATCCCTGAGCTCTGCGCTTATTTGGATAGCGAGTTCCCTCGTAGGGGTAATAATAAGTACTTTATTGGTGTTATTAAGAAAAACTTTATTAACCAAAGGGATTAAAAATGCTGCAGTCTTGCCTGTGCCCGTGTTTGCAATACCGATCAGGTCTTTCCCCTCAAGAATTTTATCTATCGTCTGTTCCTGAATTGGAGTCGGAGCCAAATAATTTTTATATTTTATGTTGTCCTGAAGCTTTTGCGTCAAATTAAAATCGGAAAAGCTTTTTTTGGAAAGATTTTCCTCGCTGCGACGATCTTTAGAGACCATTTCAATTGACTTTATGGCATTCAACAGTTCGTGTGCAGGAAGCTGTTTATGCTTAAAATTTCTTTTCTGGTTATTATGCCTGTAGTAATTTCTATACATATTTTTTGCGGATTAAAACAATAGAACTGCTCAAATAAGATGTGTTACTTATGATAAGAGGAAAAGATACGAAGTTATTAATAAATTAAATTAGAGTATCTTTATCTTGACTAATCAAAATAAAATCAAAATTAAGCAGATATATTATTTCAATCTGCTGCAAACAGTATAACAGAAAAAAACAATATAGTCAATACTACTATAGGTTAGCTACTGCGGATAAAAAGAACCCACCGGAAAGCACTGCCCAGTGGGTTGAATATACAGTATCACGTAATTCTGAGAATAAGCTTAGAAACAAGGTGGGCAGCCACTCCTGCACCTTGAGTGAACTGCCCAAGTCTTTAAAATTATAAATTTTATTTAAGCAGTATCGGATCACTAATGAGTACGGTCCTTGGCCCGCTATTAACCCATACCGACATTGCCGACCCGAAAGGACCGCCGTTAAAATAATAATTAAAGCTTGCCGCCCCCTTGCTGTCGGTCGTAAAAGTAAAAGGCTCTGTTCCGGGCAAGAGACCCGGCCACTCGCTGGAGCCTGAAGCAGGAGTCACAGAACCGGGCTTTGCCGACCACTCCCAAGGCCCGGTACCCGTTATCGAACCGTCGGGGTTAATAATGCCCGAAACGCTTGCCGAGTACCCCATGTCGTAAGGTCCCAAAAAAGTAGTCGTAAAGGTTATATTGTCGCCCTTGATGCTTCCTCCGGTTATCGCTTCTTGAGTCTGTCCGGCGCCGTCGTAAGGGAAACTTCCGGCCGGATAACCTCCAATCCCCATAAAGGTGCCGTCCTCTGCCTGTTCAAAAACGTCCATGTCGTGCGTATAAGTCCCCAGGACAGTCCATTGCCATGCGCCCGATATGCTTGCCGCATGATAGGGCATATATTCTTTTGAAATATATACCGTGTATGTAGTCTTTGGATCCAAACCCTTCATTACTCCCCTTAAGCTTGCGGCGGAATTTATAGTCTGCCTGTTATAGATAAGTGTTGAGACAAGATCCGAACCGGGGATGTCCGAAGTACCGAACGGGGACGGCATTACAGCTCCCGCCAGATTCCAAGTCACAGTTAGAAAGTCGCTGTTATATGTATTTGTTACTGCAGCAATCACCGGCGATGATACCAAAAATAAGAATAAAATAGACAAAATTAATTTGCGCATACCTTACCTCCTGCTCTTTTTCTTTTTTATAGGTTTTGCAAAAGCATATACCTTAAACTTCCCTTGCCTTAACTTCCTCATAGCGGCATATAAGAGAAGAAGCATAAGCGACAAAAACATCAATTTTAATGCGGTATAATCTTTTGCCTGAGGCTCATTGGTTATTAGGTTATTTGCACCCAAAACGCTCCCGCCAGCAGGACCCGCTGCCTCTGCCCGGCCCACGACGCTTTGCGCGACTTTGCCGAAAATGTCAAACAGGCTGTCGGATGATGCGGACACGTGATTGCTGTCTTCTCCCGTTATGCCCTCCGCATACGCTCTTGCCGTATATGTGCCGCCCTCGGCAAGATTCGACAGGACAAAGCCAGTCGTAACCCTAACCTCTTTTCCCGGGCTTATGTTGCCTATATCAAAATATGCCCCTCCCATATTGACGCCGTCTTTTATGAGGCTTAGGTGTAATTTTGTATCATGTACGTTTCCGTTACTCGGATTTTGAACTTTTATAAAAAAAGTGACGGTATCGCCCGGCAAAACGTAATTCCCGACGTTGTTAGTCTGCGTTACTTCTATATAACCGTCGGTTTGGTCTCCGCCGGACGAGGAAGAACCCGAACCCTGCTGATTGTTGCTTTCGTCGGGTTTTGGAAAATTGCTCTGGCCTCCGATATCTCCCGTAAGGCTTCCGAATATGTTAACAAATCCGAAAAAGCCAAAAGAGTTTATAAAATTGCTGTTTATCAAATTTATGACGGAAACCGAACTGTATGCATTCCCCGTACTGATGACTGCCGAATTGCCGTTTGCGGAATTTCTGCCCGTGTTGGCAACAGAAAAAATAAGGTTTGAAATAAAAGCCTGGTTGTTGACATCAACATCCGAAGCGCAGGCGCTGCAGAAACTCGCGTTGTTTGCTCCACCCATCCCGTAAATGCTTAGCATCGTGCCGCTTTGAGCCGGGATATCGCCCCAGCCGATAAAACTTCCGTCCCAGTTCCCGTATGTTACGATATAAAGCCCGTAAGCCCCGGTGTTTATATAGTTTGAATTAACGACGTTTAATACTCCGACTAAGCTTTGCGCCTGTCCCGTATCGATTTGGGCCGAGCCTGATGCCGTTATGTCGTTTTGTCCGCTGTTGGCAACCGAGTCGACGTTATTCTCAATATCCGCGCTGTTTGAAGTCTCCACCGAAACTCCGCACCCGTTGCAGGCTGTAAACGAGCTGACGTCCGGCAGAATAATGTTGCCCTTAAGGTTGCCGAAGATATTAATCGTTATTATATGAAGCGTCGAATCAACAACGGTAAAGTTGACCTTATTTAAAAGCGAAACGATAGAGTAAGCGTTGCCCGTGTTAATTACCGCGTCCCCCTCTCCGTTTATGGAGTTTTCTCCGGTGTTTGAGACCGAAACGACCTCATTTGTAAGGTATACATAATTATCGCTGCTTACGACCGAAACGTTTATGACCGGGTTTTCGTTTTTATCTTTTGTGATTATGTCGTTAACTATTGCAAACGGAGAGGATAAATCGATGTCCCCTTGCCCGTTTTCGAATATATTGACCGTCTGGTACAAGACGTTGGAATTAACTGATGTCGAATTGACCGAATTCTCAACGTTTGAAACCGAGACCGAATCTCCGGTTGAAACCTGCGACAAATCGGAATTATCGGCAGTTTGTGCGCTTGGGGAACTTACGGCCGAGGGTGTTGCCTCCGGGTCTATTTGACCGCTATCCGTACTTATGCTTGACGCTTGCGGTTGCAAAGTAACCGAGTTTTCTCCGGTGTTAGCATCGGAGTTTATATTGTTTTGAACATCCGCGCTGTTTGAAGCCTGAATTCCGCCGCCCGGGTCCTGGGACGGATTTGTATTGTTTTCCGCCTGTGTGTTATTTTGATCCGAAGTAAGAACATCGGGCGTTGGCGTAGGAGTCGTCTGGTTTTCCAAAGAATCTGTATTTTGGGTTTGCAAAACACTATCCTGCGTATTCTGACTATCGGAAGTGTTTTGATTATTATTATCTGTTTGGTCTGTTTGCGGGGAATTATCGGAAGAAGAATTTTGTGTTTCCTGGGGCGCTTGTACCGCGGGAGAAGACGTATCCTGCCCCGAAGGACCCGCCTCATCCGCCATTATAGGCACAGGAGGAACAACATAAAATAAAATTAACGATATGGTCAAAAATATTGATAATATTTTCCTGAGTTTCTTCATATCTTTGTTATTTTTGATAATTGAAAATAAATTCACTTGGTCCCGGGGAGGGCACTTACGTCTGTCTTGCCCTGCCCCAGGATCAAATTTTACGGATGTACATACGTGGAATTTATGGCGTAAGTAATCCGCCGACAATATTGCTGTTAACAATATTTGTCACCAAAGAAGTTGATCCGGCATAACCGGACGATATTCCGGCATGCTCGATTTCCGCTCCTCCCAGGAATGAGCTTGCGCTAAGGCTGTTTTCGCCGCTGTTTGCCTTAGTTATCACGGTATTATCTACCGAGGTCTTCTCATTCTCTATAGAAAGTTTTGTTCCGGAGAAGGAACATAAACCGCATGTTGAAACCTGGTTAAAGTTAACCTGGTTTTCAAGGCTTGCTCCAGCTTCTGCCGCGCTGGTATTTATACCCGCATGCTCCACCTCGGCGCTCTTAAAAAGCGAGTTTACGCTAATTGAGTTTTCACCGGTGTTTGCTTTGGTTACAACCAAATTGTCTACGCTTGTCTTCTCATTTTCAATTTTTATTGAATCCTGGTTATTGAAATGATACGGAAAGAAACCAAAAGCAAGGGAAGGAACCGCCAGTGCCAATGTTAAGACTGCCGATAGACCAACTCCTACTAATTTGGAATACATTTTACTCACCTCCTTTCTTTCAGGGATTAACCTTTTATATAGCAGTTATAAAAACGAAGAATAATTTGTAGAGCGGCGGCGACAGAGATAAAATTCTACAAATCTATTTCACCAATTATGCTTCTATCATAAGTAAATCTTAGGCTGCAGTGACTTTTGTCACAATAAAATCATGATAATTATTATATATTGGCCTTGATGTTTACTGCACAATATTTAAAAAATTACTCCAATGAAAGAAAGACAACCCGAAGAGGAAACATACCTGCAGGATACTGCATTAACACTCTGGCAAAACTTGGGGGAGGTAGTGGAACTTTATTTAAAAGACTTCCCTACCCGGGAGGAGCATAATTTCCGTTTCTACAAAGGTATCCGCGTGGCGTTAAACTTTGCGCCTTACGAAAACAACAAAGAATCCGGCATCGGTGCAGTTTCTATCGCACAGGAGGGAGATGACGATTGTCAATTCCGCAGGGATATCGTGGTAAAGAAAACTAAAGGAAAAGGTTTAGTTTGCGTGGTAAAAGAAACCGATATTGACCCTTCTACCAACTATCTTCCCAACGATAAGAATTATCCCGTTTTCGAACGCGCTCTGCCCCAACCTATAAGTTATTTTGAACAGATTATCAGGGACTCGGAAAATCCCGGAGCAGTTTTTAGGAAACCTTCTTCAAGTGAACTTTATGAAGCTTTAAGATACGTTGAGGCGATTAATTTAAGCCTTTGCCATATGCAAAATTGCGGCAATCTTACCGAGAAATAAAAAAACAGCTCCCCGTCTGTTTTTTCTGGGAAGCTGTTTTGAATAGAGAAGACCCATTTCCCGTTTTTCTGCGCAAGCCTTAAAGACCTCGCAATAATATAACGGCTTAATTTTGTATGCGTTACACCGCGTTAGAAGGCAGATGGTGGATGGTGGAAAATTGAAACTGAAAATTGACTATTGTTATTTTTTCCTGATGGATTTTCCAAAAGGCACAAGGTTCCAGACCCTTTCGTGGAGAAAATAAAGTATCGTGCTTACGATATTTGAGATAACAACCAGTTCCAAAGTTACCATGTAGCGGCCAGTGATAACAAAAAAGACTATAAAATCGGCAATTATAATTACAATCCTAAACGTTATGGCTTTTACCAAAGACCTTTCTATGTGCTCGTGAAACTTTGCCATTAATTTAGCATAGCAAAATGCGGATTAAGAAAGCCCCTTTATTCCCTTAAGAAGCCTTGCGGCAACGTGGTCGCTGTATTGCCTTTCTTCCCTTTCTGTCGC
>JAJYEF010000039.1 GCA_021785915.1 bacterium | reverse complement strand
AATTCTAAAAAGGAAGGGGGTGAAAAATATGAAACTGATGACAGAGGAACTACGAAAAGCATTACCGCCTTTGTATTCTAAAGAAAACGATAGTGATCCGTTAGTTATTTGCAAATTCTTTTTACCTTTAACTAAACGGACTTGGTACGCAACCGAGTTTGACGGAAAAGACACTTTTTTTGGATATGTTTGCGGAGAATATCCCGAACTCGGATATTTTACTTTGTCTGAACTTGAAGATGCGGGAGGCCCTTACGGATTGGGGGTTGAACGGGATATGTTTTTTGAGCCAGTTAGGCTTTCCGTGATAAAGGAAAAGTACGAACAAACCTTGATACAATAAACGTGTGAGAAGCCATGGGCTGTCGCCTGTGGATGAATAAGGATCGGGAAACCGGTCCTTATATTTTATTCCGGTTCCACTTTATGCAAAACTTGACTGGTCATTCCCTGTTGTTGTATTTCGCTCCATGTAGAAAGATAAAACTGCATGCCGTTTTGTTTTTCAGTTAGAATTTTCTTAACGTAACCGTTAACAGACGCAAATTTATCATCAGGAGTAATAAATATAACTCTCGGAAATGGAAGTTTCATATATTCTTGCCATTGATTTTTTTTGAAATAACTAAAATATCTTAGTATACGCAATGTTATTTCTTCCCATTGTGTATATGAGTCAAAAATATTCAAGAAGTATCCCTTCGCACTTCCACCCTCTTCTTTAATGGTAAAATACGCGTCAGGTTCTTTGCGGATAAGATACTTTACGCCCCGTAAATCCACATGCGTAAAGAAACGTAGTTTCCCTTTGTTTTTCCCTACCAAAAGTTTAAGTGAAAGGTAGATATCGGCAAGAAGCATCCAGTGTTCTCTTGAAGCTTCAGAATTCTTGCGCTCTCTCCAAACCCTGTCTAAAAGCAAAATATTAATGTCTTTAATTTCTTTATGCTCCAAGAAATATTTTCTGCCCACTGTTCCCAACGAATACACAGCCGGTTCTTCGTCAATCTTTTTGGAATAGTACCTGATTACGTATTTTTTCTTTGTTAAGTCGCTTAGCCATTGGATAGTTCTTTTCTTGTCTTTTTGATTAAGTAGTTTTTGAATTTGTTTTCGGTTTAGGAATCTGAATTTGTAGAGAAGTATTATTATCTCCTGTTGTCTTTTTTTGAGGGTTAGTGTCAGTTGGGTTGTTATTCTTTTTATTCTTGTCATTTTATGACTCCCTTATATATTTATATATAAGTATATTAGCGTAGTGATTTATGTATTTTTAGCTTCATTATTAATTGATTTTAGCCCTCGCCCCTGAGGGCTTTTTTATTCGGATAATATGTAACTTGATTCCTTAATATAATTACTAGTTTTTTGTTTATTAATTTTTTGAATATGTGGTTTTACAGTTGGTTTAATTTGTTGTTGTTTAACGTAGGGTTTGGTATAGTGCGTCCTTGATAAATTAATTAGTTCTTCGAAGTATTTGTTATCTTTTTTTAAATTTATCGGTATTGTAGTTCCTGAAAATGGTTCATCGGGATTAATCGCTGAAATTTTCATGTAGAATTTATATAACGGAAGATTGGAGATTTCTCCCGCTTGAATGTACGGGGAAAACTGCGGGAGCATCAGTTTTTCATCATCGGGATTGGCGCTTCTGAATGAAATTACGGTCCCGACATTAGCAAGTATTACGTTAACTATGTTTCTGTCCTTCTGCTGGGAGGTTGACTGTTCGGCCATTGTCAAAAATACTTTATATTTCCTTGATTCGGACAGCATTTGTATGAACGAAGGAGTTGCAAAATTCTGGAATTCGTCAACGTATAGGTAAAACGACTTTCTGTCTTCCTGGGGTTTCCTTGCCCTTTTAAGCGATGCAAGCTGGATTTTTGTAAGAAGCATTATCCCCAATACTTCGCTGTTGTCTTCCCCTATTTTACCTTTTGAAAGGTTGCAGATTAATATTTTTCCGCTGTCAAGAATTTCATCAAAATTAATTGTCGATTTAGTCTGTTCCATAATCCTTTTGGCTGTCGGAGAGAAAAGGAACCTTCCAATTCTTGAAGTAATGGGGCCTATCATTTTGACTTTCTGGTAATCGCCGGCTTTCCCGAACTCATTCTTCCAAAAGTTTTTTAAATTCTCATCCTCAATTTGTTTCATGGATTCTTTCTGAAACGCGGTATCGGTTAAGAGGTTATATACGGTAAATATATTAGGGTCTTTAAGACATAAAGCAGTTTGAATGGTGTTTCTTAAGATGTATTCAAGCCTGTGGGCGTGGGCCGACCATACTTCGGAGAATATTTTCCTGAATAATGAAATAACGCTTTCCGTTATAAGCTCCTTTTCCCTTAATATTTCATCCTCATCTTTATTATCAGATAGTTCAAGAAGATTTAATCCGATGGGATATTTAATGTCGTCGGGGTTAAAATATATTAAATCGTCTTTTCTTGAATTAGGAATTAAAGACAATGCGCTTTCGGCCAAATCACCGTGAGGGTCAATTATGCAAAGACCTTTTCCTTTTTGAATATCATCCTTTGCCATAGATAAAATCATTGTGGTTTTTCCCGTTCCGGTCGCCCCTATTATGTAAACGTGTTTTTGCCTTTCTTCCTCGCTTAACCCGATAGGAGTTTCGCTTCCGCCATATGAGTTTTTGGCAAAAGTAATGTCGAAATCCTTAATCTTTAGCGACAACGGCGAGGGAAGGTCTTTACTGTGTGTTTTAACTAAATCCTCGGCGCTTAATGTGTTTGAATACGGAAAATGATAAATTGATGAAATTTCAGATGAGGAGAATACGGATTTATTCATTAAAGGAAGCCTTTTCCGGAAAGAATAAAACAGCAGTTTATTAACATACCCTATATTCGGGTATTTATTTTGTGATATAGACTGGTAATCCGACAAGGAAAACGTTTCAAACGACGAATTTACCCCGCTTAACCTGTCCGAAATGTTTTCTTTACTTTCGGAAACCAACAAAAGCCTAATGGAAGTTTCAAATAGCGGTTGTTTTACTTTTTCTTCAATTGATTCGACTAAGTTTTTTTCCGGAGATGACTGTCTTTCTATATTTTTACTGGGCGCTTTTGAAAGAAATCTGAATATTTTATTAGAGTTTAGGTAATGAACGACATCTCCGTTTTTAAGTATAAACTTTACAATCTTTTTTGTTTCTTTTGACTTTACGGGGGTAAGTACTATCTGAATAGAGACAAGCTCTTGAGGATTTAATTTAGTCATCATTCCCGTTATATATGAAATGGGGTCATGCATGCCTAAATAGTTTTGTTTTTTCAAAGGGTAGGCAAAGTGGTTTGTCAGTTTATACTCAACGATTTTATATTTAGTTTTCTTCAAATCATCAAAGCTTTTAGGAAGATAATCATTAACCTCTTTAATAATAATTTGGGGAAGGTATGAGATAAGGGTTTTTCTTAATGTATTTGCTTTCCCCGGAGTTGTTCTTATTAAATATCTTATTCCCTCATTTTTACTTGAAACAATTTCCAAAGAAAACTGAGCCTTTTTACCAAGCAATTTATCTTTAAAAGATTTCTGTTTTCCCAAAGCATGGATAAGAGAAAAAAGTTGCTCTGTTGTATATGCTTCTTTTTCTGTAAATGAGGGAGGAGTAATTTCCAGTAGGATTTGTTTTTCTTCGAGACACAGTTTAACCGCAAAAAGTTTTCGTAAGACGTAAAGCGTTAATAATATAACGAGAAAAAGAACAATAAAGGGAATGAGTGAAGAGACGTTTTTGACAAAAGGATTTCCCGGCAGGTAGTTGGACAGTAAGCGGAGTAAATTATTCGCTTCCAACTGTTGAAAGTTTGTCATACCCTCAGGCAAGGGGCAGAAGCTGAACGCTTTATATCATAAGCAACGGCTTTTTACAAATTAAAGGGCATTGGAGTTTTGTAAAAAGATTCGGTAGTCTTAATATTAAGAAGCTTCAAAACACCTTAAAATCGCCATTGCTGGCGTTTTAAGGTGTCTAAATGAGCGTTACTCATTTCCCTGGAAGTCGTGGTTTATGTTTACGCCATTTTGATCTTGATGACCTCCGGGTCCGTCTGACTCTGCGCCTTTTGTCTCGGATGCATTTTTGTTTGCTTCCGGTTTTTCCCCTAAGGAAGTTGAAGGACTTTCAGACCGTTGAACTATGCCCGACTGGACATTAGTTGTTTGCGCATGCGCCGATTTGCTTTGCGAACCAAGAGCAAATACGCCCAATGTCATTAGTAACGCAATAGTCGGCAGTATTATAAGTTTTTTCATATATTTATTCACCCCCTTTCATAATGTAGTTTTTAAGCTTACATAATTATTTTAAATAACGTCCATGAAGAAATTATGAAGTTTTAGACAAGGGAAGCGAAATGCTAACAGCCGTTCCTTTTGATGAGGAATGTTCAATATATATTTCCCCTTTATGTTTGATAATAATATCCCTGGCAATCGAAAGCCCTAAACCGCTTCCTTTATGTTCGGACCTGCTTTCTTCGCCTTTATAAAAACGGTTAAAAACAAAAGGAAGATGTTTTTTTGAAATTCCCAAACCCGTATCCGTGATTTTAATAATTGCAAAGCCTGATTTTTCTTCCAGCAGCACGGAAACCTTCCCCATTTCCCTACGGTTATAATCAACTGCGTTTTTAATAACGTTTCCAAATGCCTGAGAAAGCAATTCGGAATTACCTTTAATTGTTATCTGCTTTGACGGTATGGCTATGCTTTCAAATAATACTTTTCTTTTTTTTGCATAAGGCAAAAACCGCATTACAATTCCTTTTAAAAGGTTGTTTAAATTTACATTTGTCGATGGAGTGGAATAATCAGCTGTTTCAAGCCTTGAAAGGAGAAGGAGCCCATTCACTATGGATGTCATTTTTTGGACTTCTTCCAAATTGCTTACTGTATTCTTAAAGTCTTTCGAGTCATACTTCTTTTCTTTGAGAACATTCTCCATATTTATCTGAAGAATTGAAAGCGGAGTTCTAAGCTCGTGGGATGCGTCGCTTAAAAACTGTTTTTGCTGGTTAAGCGTTTTTTTAATCGGGTTTAAGGTTTTGCCCGCCAGAAAAAAGCTTAATCCTCCTATTATGACTATTATTCCGGCATTTGTCAGAAGAAGCGTGGTTTGCAAATCGCTTATTTGTTTGCTCACAAAAGCGTCTTGTTGGAGTTTATTCGCAAAATTTCCCTCCACGTTATTTTTTATATTGGCGGAAATACTAAAGTATAAGATTTGGCTGAAAATGAGTAAAAGAACCATAAGGATGACAATGTACAAAAAGGTCAATTTAATGCGTGTTTTTAAAAATATATTATTCATTGTTTTTAAGCGTGTAGCCTATTCCCCGAACGGTTTTAATCAAGCCGGCGTGTTCTCTGCCGATTTTTTTCCTGACGTTTTTTATATGCACATCGACAACGTTGGTAAATGAATTAAAGGCCAAGTCCCAGACATGGTCTAATATTTGTTCTCTTGTAACGACGCTGTTTACGTTTCTCATCAGGAACTCAAGAAGATTAAACTCTTTTAGGGTAAGGTCTCTATGCTTGCCGTTGACAGTCACCTCGCGTCTTATTGTATTTAATGTAATTCCTTTAGCCTTAAGCAGGGAAGGAAGTGAAGACTGGGGTCTTCTCAAAAGAGCGCGAATTCTGGCCGTTAATTCGTCAAGCATAAAGGGTTTAATAAGATAATCGTCAGCGCCGCTGTCAAGGCCGATAATTTTGTCCTCCAATGTGTCTTTTGCGGTAAGAAGAAGAATTGGAGTCTTAATCTTATTTTCCCGCAGGTTTTTGCAAACTGTCAGGCCGTCTTTTTTAGGCAAAAGAATGTCTAGGATTATAAGGTCATAAACATTATCTTCCGCAAATAGTTCTCCTTCTTCTCCGTCGAATGCGCTGTCAACGTTATATCCTTTCTTTCGCAAGGCTCTTTTTAATCCGAGATTTAGCTTTTTTTCATCCTCTACAACTAATACTCTCATACTTATGGGATTATAGCATTCATTATGAAGATTTCATGAAGACGCATTGTCTTAATATTTTTGTTGAGCAGGATATTCTTGGGAAAAGCTGTTTAAATGTTTTTCCTGAAACGTTTACTTAAGTAGCTAATAAATAAGAAGGCTACATAGGTGGAGAGAATTGATATAACAGAACTCCCCAGTATATCTTCGGTGCGATGCACTCCCGCCAATACCCTTGCGGTTCCGACACAAATCGCGATAATCGCAAGAACTATACCCAGCCTGCGGTTGTAGACAAATATTACGGATGCTATGGCCATGGTCAAAAGCATATGGTCGGATGGAAAACCGTTATCTGCAATATGCGGGATAAGAGGTTTTATATGTTCTACGGCAAACGGCCGGGGGTCGTAAATAAAAAATGAAGATAATTTAGCGGTAATATAAGAAAGGAAGAAGGCTAAGACGGTTAGACTGATTACTTGTTTTAGATTTTTTTTGACCTTTAAAAACCACACTAAAGCGATTAATATACTGAATAAATATAAGTAGTTTGCGGAAAAAATTATTAATAAATCGGCCATTTTAAAAGTATACCATGAAATTTTTACTCAGGATTATACAAAACATAATTATGGCCTTAAAGCACTTATATATATCCATAAATCCTAGAGTATTTAGCCTCTTGACACTATCCCTATAGGCATAGTAAAATATCCTTGAAGGGATAGTAAATAATGGGAAGACTTAAAGGAAGCTTAAATAAGATTTCAACTATTAGACCTTCAGCCTCAAATTTATCTACTGAAGAACGTATCCGCTTTATTGCTAACATCTTAATAGACAAGATAGTGGAAGATCAAAGAAACGGGAAAGTTTTATATAAAAAGATTTGCTTTAAAAAATATGGATAACTTACCAAAAATTGAAAATGCGGTGGCAGCTATACGAGTCTCCTCGGTAAAACAGGGGGTACAGGGAGATTCCCCGGAAGCGCAGAAAGAACAGATAGAGCAGTTCGCAAAAACACATAACATAAATATAAAAAAATTCTTTATATTCCTTGAGTCCGCTTCAAAAGAGGAACAGCCGGTACAGGAAGCAATAGATTACTGCGTAAACACTGAAAACGACATTCAACTTTTTATCATTAAATCCATAGACAGGTTTACAAGGGGCGGTTCATATTTTTACGACGGTTTGAAGATGCAACTTGAAAGAAAAGGAGTAAAACTCATAGATATCTACGGAATAATCGGAACACAACAGATAAATACTCTTGAACATTTAGGAATTGCTTTTGACTGGAGCGTTTATTCCCCCACCAAGAAAGCGGAAATCCTTGAGGCGGAACGGGCAAAAGACGAAATGAGGGACATTATGACAAGAATGATAGGAGCCGAAATACGTTATGCAAGAATGGGATACTGGGTTAGATATGCCCCTTTCGGTTTTGTAAACGAGCAAATTGAAACGCCAAACGGAAAAAGAATTATCTTAAAACCTCATCCGGTTGAATCGAAGTTTATTATCAAAATGTTTGAGTTAAGGTGCCAAGGTACTCTCACAGACCGACAGATAGTCGATAAACTTAATAATTTGGGATTTAAGACACGTGTTGATACGCTAAGAGACCCTAAAGACAGAACAAAAATAATAGGACAAAAAGGAGGAAACCAACTGAATGTAAAAGGCTTATGGCGTTACATTCAAAATACCACTTATGCCGGAGTAAGTTCGGAAAAATGGACCCAAAACCATCCTTTTAAGGCCAAATATGAAGGTTTAGTCTCAATCGATACATTCAATAAAGCAAACAGGGGGAAGATTGAAATTAAGGAAGAAAACGGAAAGATAACCATATACAAAAG
>JAJYEF010000004.1 GCA_021785915.1 bacterium | reverse complement strand
GGTATAGTCGGGCTTCCCAACGTAGGTAAGTCAACACTTTTTAATGCATTACTAAAAAAACAGCAGGCGTTGGTTGCAAATTATCCCTTTGCAACGATTGATCCAAACGTCGGAGTCGTAAGCGTTCCCGACGGAAGACTTGATGAACTCGCTAAAATCGAAAAAGAAGAACATAAGATGTCTCAAGATCCTCCTGTAAAGCATGCGACGGTTGAATTTGTAGATATTGCGGGTCTTGTTAAAGGAGCTTCGGAAGGGCAGGGACTTGGAAATAAGTTTTTGTCCCACATAAGAGAAGTCTCGGTCGTTGCGCATGTTGTAAGGGCATTTGAGGACGAAAATATTCTAAAAGAAGGCGCCGTAGACCCAAAATCCGACTACGACACAATCAGGACCGAACTCCAGATTGCCGATTTAGAGACTTTTTCCAATATGTCCGAAAAAGCGCTTAGGACAGAAGTTCATAAAAAATCTGCTGTTGAAAAATTAAAACAGGCTCTTGAGTCGGGAAAGAACGCAAATCAAATAGAGCTGTCGGACGAAGAAAGAGAGGCTATTAAAGAGCTAAATCTATTAACCTCCAAAGAAGAAATTGTTGTTTTAAATGTTGCGGAAACTGATTATAATCCTTCAAAAATTGAGCAAACTTTAGGAGTTTACGCCGGGCTTCTAAACATTGAAAGACAGAAAATAATCGTAATCTCGGCAAAAATTGAAGCGGAGCTTGCGGCGTTATCAATCGCCGAGCAGAAGGAATATCTTAAAGATCTTGGGATGGAAGAATCGGGCCTTGAAAGACTTATTAAAAAAGCTTATGAAGAACTGGGCCTTATTTCTTTTCTTACGGCAGGCGAAAAAGAGGTAAGGGCGTGGACCATCAGGAAGGGCTCAACGGCGGTTGAGGCAGCAGGCGAAATACATACGGATTTTATAAAGCATTTTATAAAAGCGGAGGTTATATCTTATAGCGTTTTTGTTTCAAACGGCGGGTGGAAGGGGGCACGCGAAAACGGCAAAACAAGGTTTGAAGGAAGAGATTATATAGTAAAAGACGGGGAAGTGGTAGAATTTAAAATCGGCTCATAATTTTATGAAACTACCAAAAGTCGTAACAATAGGTGGTGGAACGGGGAGTTACGCATCTCTTACGGGTTTAAAGAAACACCCGCTTAAATTAACAGCCATTGTTAATATGATTGACGACGGCGGTTCTTCGGGAAAACTCCGCGACGAACTGGGTGTACTTCCTCCCGGTGACATAAGGCAGTGCTTGGTGGCATTATCCGAATCTTCAAAACTCCTGCGTGAAATGTTTAATTACAGATTTGAAGAAGGCGGATTAAAGGGGCACAGTTTTGGCAATATATTTTTGTCTACTCTTGAAAAGCAGACCGGGAGCATGAAACGTGCAATTTCCGAAATAGGTAAAATCTTGAATATAAAAGGCCACGTCGTTCCGGTAACCTTTACAAAATCAAACCTTTGCGCAAATTTAACAGACGGGACGACAATTGTCGGACAGCATCACGTCGACGTCGTTGAAAAAATGGAGAAAAGGGCAGCTATTAAAAAAATATACCTTTCACCAAAAGCAAAAATAAACGAAGACGCTAAAAGAGCAATAATCGAAGCAGATTTTATCCTAATCGGTCCGGGAGACTTGTACACAAGCATTATCCCAAACCTTTTAGTTGTCGGAGTTCCTGCGGCGATTCGGGCTTCTAAGGCAAAAAAAATATATGTATTAAATTTAATGACAAAATACGGTCAGACCACGACCTTTTCCGCAAAAGACCACGTTTCGGAGCTCGAAAAATATTTGGGCAAAAACTTAATTGATTTTGTTTTGGTAAATAACAGGTTGCCGAAGAAAAGTGTTTTGTCCTGGTACGCCGAATACAGCGAGCGTCCGGTCAAGAACGACCTGAAAAATAACAAAGCTTATAAAGTTATAGAAAAAGACTTGATTAGGGACATTATAGTCAGAAAAGCAGCAGGAGATGAACTTAGAAGAAGCATTATAAGGCACGACTCCGGGAAGTTGGCGGAAGCAGTTGTCGGGTTGATGGGAAACGGTTAAGAATATTATTTTTCAATTTCTGCGATAAGAATATTTTTCCATCCCTGCTGGCCAAGAAACATATCTCCGGGACAGGTGCGGGCCTCCATTACTTCGCAGTGGCCTAATATTCTTGCATTTTCAACAAAAGAATAGTTTTCTTTTATTATTTTTGCCGCTTCCTCTATCTGTTCAACGGGTGGGGTAGAGTGTTCATAATTTCCGGAAAACGAAAGGCCGATGCTTTCTAGATTTAAATTTCCGGCGTGGTGACCGATTTCGCCGTCTTCCAAAAGCCTTTCCGCCCTGCCGTCGGGTCTTATAAGCCAGTGGTATGCAAAGAAAGTCATTTGCTGTCCGTTTCCAAAATCCCTGAAATGCCCCGACCAGATAGGTTGACCTCTTAAACCTTTTTTACCCCAAACGTCGCCGTGCAAGTAATTTTGCGCATATTGTCGTACAAAGCCTATTGCGTTTAATCTTTCAAGCGTAATATCGGGATTTTCTTCTGTATGATGAATTACGACCGTATCTATGGGTTTTCTTTCGGCATCAAGATTAAGTCCTTCTCGAGCAAGAGGAACCCCGCCTTTATCAAGCATTTCTTCGACCAACGAATAAAATCCATTTCTTTGCCGCATAAATTCGGGGTTGTCATGGACAACTGGATAGATTTGCGTTTTTAAATAATCCTCCAGTTTTATATACCAGTCCGGATATTGAAGCTGCTTTCTTAGATATTCCCGTTCGGAATTTGCACCGGCGTCTTCCTTTCCCATATAATTAAATTATACCTTAATGATGGAAGAGTCACCAAATGTCTTTGAAGCAGAAATCGTTGTAAGGCTTTCCAAAAAAGAGTATTACGAAGGGGAACTCCGTGGCATAAATCCGGACGCGATCTTTGTTTTGGGAGGAGGGAATAGGGCAGCAGATAAGACAAACGGCAAAAAAAGGTATACCACTTCTCCCTATAAAGGAAAGTTTTTCCCGGAAAAAACGGGCGGAGCAAAAGCAAGACCTGTTGCGGCTGCCGAGTTAAGCATTTATTACCCGGAGGCAAAAATAGTCACGATGAGCCACAGGCCCAATCATCTTAACCAGGAATCCGAACAACTGACCCAGTCCCAAAACCAGCCTCCGTTTGCAAGTGTTGTTGCGCAAGATCTCGAACGATTAAAAGTTAATAAGAGTAAAATTATCGAAAGTCCCGGTTCGACGTCAACATTAACCGAAATGATGGACATAATAAATTTATGTGCAAAAAATTCATGGCAAAATGCCGCGGTTATAACAAACGACTACCATGTAGAAAGAGCTTTAAAATTTTTGGAATATCTTTTGGACGATGATAAAAGACTCGAAATAAAAAACCAACTACAATTTCTGTTTAAAACCGGCGAAGAAACGGATGCGTTTAAAGGAAAATGGGACGATTTTGAAAAGCACCTAGCAAAGTTTAAACAAGATCAAGTAAGTATTGTTTTCGTAGCCGCCGAAAAAATCCTAAAGAAACGAAGCCATCATTACGAGGTACTTATTGAACAGCTTGTGGAAACTAACGGTTATAAAAATGTTGTTGAACAGGAAAGGATAGGAGTAGAAAAAATGAGGGACGGAAAATATGATTTTGCCCAGGATAGTTTCAGGGAATATATCCTTGCCACATCGTAAGCTTTTTTAAATTCAGCCTTGCTTAAAGAGGCCTCTTATTGTAAAATTGTCCCTACATGAGAAATTATCAGTTAGTCCTTGTCCTGAGAAACTCTCTTAACGAGGCATCAAGGAAAAAAATCTTGGATACCGTTAAGTCGTGGATTAAAGGAGCCAAGTTTGAGAAAGAGGAGGAGTGGGGAGAAAAACCGCTTTCTTATGCTATAAAAGGTCAGGATTCGGCTTTTTTTGTAAATTACCTGTTCGAGACAAAGGACAATATTGAAAAAGACTTCGAAAAAAGACTCTTAGCGCAGGATGAAGTGGTTAGACACTTGCTTTTAAGAGGTAAATAATTTATAAACAAAAAATGGCACGTTCTTTAAACAGAGTTCAATTAATAGGAAATTTAACGAGGGATCCCGAATTAAGGTATACGCCGAGTGGTACGGCAGTGTGTTCTTTTTCGATTGCAACCAACAGGAATTGGACTACGGACTCGGGAGAAAAAAAGGAAGAAGTTGAATTCCACAGGATTGTTGCGTGGAATAAGCTTGCTGAGCTTTGCTCGCAATTTCTGGTTAAGGGGAGAAAAGTTTATGTCGAGGGAAGGCTAACCACGAGAAACTGGACCGCTCAGGACGGAACCCAAAAGCAGACAACAGAGATAATAATTTCTGACATGATTCTTCTTGATTCGAGAAGAAACGGAGAAGAGCAGGTATCGGAATCTTCGGAAGAGGCTCCTGAAGAAGAAAAGCCCGAAACCAAGAAAAAGGAAAAAGAAAAAACTAAATCAAAAAAGGAGGAAGAAGAAGCCCCGCAGGACGAAGATATAGCTCCTGACGATATTCCCTTCTAAGATATGGCAAAGGCTAAAAAGAGAGTTTTAAGAAAACAGCAAATAAGTGCCCCCAAAACGTGTTATTTTTGTGTGGAAAAAAAAGATCCTGATTTTTCCGATACAGCAGTACTAAGCAGATTCTTAACCGAAAGAGCAAAAATAATTCCAAGATCAAGAAGCGGTCTTTGCTCAAAGCACCAGAAGGCTCTTACTCTAAACGTTAAATACGCCAGGCATCTTGGCTTACTTCCTTTTACTGCCAGAATATAGCCTATTTTTCAGTTTTTTTTAAGCTTTAAGTTTTAAAACTAGTCTGTTGATTGGGGAGAACTTTTCTGGCATAATTATTAGATTGTTATGAAAAACAGAACACGTGTTTTGCAGGTCGTAATTGTAATATTGATAGCTTTTTTTGCAGGATATTTTTACGGAGTGAATAAAGTTACTCTTGACTGGAACAATTATAAACCTGTATTAAACGTTGCCAGCAAAGAGCCTCCTCCCGGAGTAATCAACGTCGACTTTAATCCGTTCTGGACAGTTTGGCAAAGGCTTGAACAGGATTATTACGATAAGTCAAAACTCAATCAGCAACAAATGCTAAACGGCGCTATAGAAGGAATGGTAGGAGCGCTGGGCGATCCGTTTACTTTATACCTGCCGCCTGTACAAAATACGGATTTTAAGCAGGGGCTGGCTGGACAGTTTACGGGAATAGGAGCAGAGCTTACTACACAAAACAAGAACATTATAGTAATGGCGCCTTTAGACGGAAGCCCGGCGGAAAAAGCGGGCTTAAAGGCAGGAGATGTAATTTTGGGAGTGGACGGAAAATCCACTGCCGGCTGGACATTGACAGACGCGGTAAATAAAATAAGGGGTCCTAAGGGAACTGTAGTTACGCTGACCGTCCTTCACAAGGGCGCCAAGACCCCGACCGATATAAAAATAACAAGGGATGTCATAACGGTAAAAAGCGTCGTAATGGACGTACTTAACGCAGAGTGTACCGGCAGCGGTTGCACGCTGGTTGCAAAAGGCGACCCGTGTACAAAGTCCGATTGCGTAAAATATGCCTATATCAGATTGGCAAACCAGATTAATAAGGATAAAAGCATAAAGGGCGTAGTGCTGGACCTTAGGAACAATCCTGGCGGGTATTTAACGGACGCGCAGTTTATCGCATCGGAATTTTTGCCTGTAGGGGATGTGGTCGTAAAAGAGGAAAGCCCGATATTAAATACGGAGTTAACGGTTACAAGGCAGGGGCTCTTGACCAATCCAAGTACAAAAGTTGTGGTACTTATTAACGGCGGAAGCGCATCCGCATCCGAAATAGTATCGGGAGCTTTGAGAGACCATAACAGGGCTATACTTGTCGGAGAGCAGTCGTTTGGAAAAGGTACCGTCCAGGAAGCACTGGATTTAGGCGGGGAAGCAGGCTTACATGTAACAATAGCAAAATGGCTTACGCCTAATGGTACCTGGGTTAACGGAAAAGGTCTTACTCCGGATGTTAAGGTAAGTTTGGATCCGAATCAGCCGGCGACCGACACTCAACTTGAAAAAGCAGTATACGAGTTAGTAAAATAGGAGGAAATTTATGAAAAAGCTTGTAGGAATACTAATCGTATTGATAGTAGCTTTGGGAATATGGACCGTTGCGGTTACATATTTGCCGAAACTTTCAGCATTGGTAAACTTGTCACCTAATGGCACGGGCAAGACTACTGTAATTAAAGTTGTATCGGAACAGTCAGCTACAATTTCAGACGTTAAAAAAGTGGGCCCTTCCGTTGTTACTGTCGAAGAGTATACGCCTCCGCAAACACTTAACAATAACTCTTTTAACTTCGGACCTTTCCAGATATTCGGTTTTGGTCTTCCACAGCAGCAAACACCTCAAAGCCAGGCTCCTCAGGTTTCCGCAATAGGCTCGGGATTTATCGTATCGAGCGACGGTTTAATTGTAACAAGCAAACACGTAGTTGCCGATCCTGCGCCCGCTACTTACGACGTAATAACAAGTACGGGCAAAAAATACACGGTCAAGAATATTTACAGGGACCCTCTTAATGACATCGCAATTTTAAAAATTGATCCAAATCAAAACCCTGGAACAACACTTACCCCTGTTGTTATGGGAGATTCGTCAAAACTTCAGGTCGGCCAGTTTGTAGTGGCAATAGGAACAGCACTCGGTGAGTTCAGGAATACGGTTACAACGGGAGTAATATCTGGCCTTGGTAGGACTGTGACAGCCGGTGACCAGTTCCAGGGGTATGTAGAAAACCTTAATAATGTGATACAGACCGACGCGGCGATAAATCCGGGAAATTCGGGAGGTCCCCTGGTTGATTCAAACGCAGACGTAATTGGAATTAATACGGCTATTGCGCAAAACGGCCAGAATATAGGTTTTGCGCTTCCTATAAACATAGTCAAAGACGCAATAACCAACTTTAATAAAACAGGACAATTTAACAGGCCTTACCTCGGGGTCACCTATACAACACTTTCCCAGCAGATGGCGCTTCTAAACGACGTCGTACAGGGAGCTTATATCAGAAGTGTTGTGGCCGGGTCGCCGGCGGAGAAAGCCGGAATTCAACAGGGAGACATAATCGTAAAGTTTGACGGAGAAGCGGTAACAGAGAAAAACGACCTTGCCGGCATAATAGCAAAGAAAAAACCGGGTGATACAGTAAGTATAACAGTATGGAGAAACGGTAAAACGGTCGATCTAACCGCAACTCTCGGAACAGCCCCGGGTCAATAGAATCAATACTACAAAGACCTCGAACACTGTTTATTGATTAACGTTCATTGTATAATGAAAAAATGATCAGGCAAAACGTATCTTTGAAAGAATTCAGCAACTACAAAATCGGGGGACCGGCCTTGTATTTTTTGGAAGCTTCGTCAAAAGATATCTTAGTAGAAGATTTAAAGAATTGGGACAAAGATCTACCCGCTTTTATTTTAGGCAACGGTACCAATATATTAATAGGCGAAAAAGGATTTGAGGGATTGGTAATCCATTGCACAGTTCCGGGAGTCGATAAACAAGATGACAAGGTTACTGTGGGAGCAGGCGTATTGGTATCGGACCTTCTTAATTTCTGCGTTGAAAATTCCCTATCAGGACTTGAGTGGGCAGGGGGATTACCCGGTTCAATCGGTGGAGCCGTAAGGGGCAATGCCGGTGCTTTTGGAGGGGAAACAAAAGACCTGGTTTTAGAAGTCATGAGCTTAGACATCAAAACTCTGGAGGAGAAAAAAAGGAATAATAAGGAATGCGAATTTGGTTACAGAACAAGTATCTTTAAAACTAAGGCAAAAGACGAAATAATTCTTACGGTAAAGCTTGGTTTAAAAAAAGGTGACAAAGAGGCTATTAAAAAATCTATACGGGAAAAGATAGACTACCGGTATAAAAAGCATCCGATGGATAGACCCAGTCTTGGAAGTACCTTCAAAAATATCCCAGTTGTAATCCTTACAGAACAACAGAAAAAGGACTTAATGCAATTTGTAAAAAATGACCCTTTTCCCGTGATTCCGGTTGCAAAGCTTTTGTATCTATGTAATTTAAAAGGAAAAAGGGAAGGGGACGCGCAGATTTCGGAAAAACATCCAAATTTTATAGTAAATCTTGGAAACGCTAAAACAGATGACGTTAAAAACCTAATCGAGTTTGCCAAAAAAGCCGTAAAAGAAAAATTTAATGTAACCTTGGAAGAGGAAATAATGTATCTTTAAAAGGGGGTGATAAAAATGGATAAAAATAAACAGCAGGAAATTTCGGTCGACATAAATCCCGAAACAACTCCTATTATGTATACGGACAGTATATCCATGACCGCGAATCAGGACGGCTTGGTTTTGGATGTCATGCAAAGGGTAGGGAATACCAATAAGGCAAGGGTCGTTTCCAGAATCGGAATGAGCAGGGAACACGCCGGAAAATTCGCAACCGAACTTTCAAAACTTCTGGCAATCACAGAAGGTCAGGTGGAAACAAAAGAAAAAAACTAAATTTCTTCATAGCCCGAAAAATAGTCCAGGTTTATGTTCTTTTTAGGAACCTTGAGACTTGTCAAAATCTTTTCTAATCCGTCAACCATCGGATCTGGGCCGGAAATGTAATATATTTTTTTAGTATACCCTTTTATTTTTATTAGGTCGGATTTGCCGACTTTTTTTGAAACAAAAAAAGTTATTTTTAGATTCTTCAATTTAAGACTGTCCAGTTCTTTTTTGAAAACAATATCATCGTTTCTGCATGCGTAGAAAAGCAGAATGTTTGGATTTTTTTTCTTATATTCAAGCTGTTTTAGAATTGAACGAAACGGCGTTATGCCGATTCCTCCGGCGATAAATACGTAATCTTTTTTATAGTTTTTTATTATAAAGTCCCCGTCTGGACCTTTTGCATTCAATTGCTCGCCTATTTTTAAGCCATCCAAAGTTTTCTTGAAAGTGCTTGAATTTTTTACAATCCTAGTCGTTATCGAAACATTTTTTTCAAAAGGAGCTTTTGAAATTGTAAAGAATCTCATTCTTCCTCTTAAATCCTCTTTGTCGTGGGGAAGTGAGTAGATAAGGTATTGTCCCGCTTCCCAGACAATTGGTTTCTGCGGTCTAAAAATAAAAGTCTTAACGTCGGCAGCCTCTTTTATTTTGCCTATAAGAGTTAGTAGCATAAAGTGTAATATACCATTCGCCTTGTAAAATTGCCATAGTAACCTCTATGATGAGAATTTGACAGTGTTAATTGACTACCGAGCTTAAAGCTTGTTATAAATAACTAATGGGAAATATTTTCTTGGATCTGTCCGTAATCATAGTGATTGCGGCTTTATTTTCTCTTATTTTCAGATTCTTCAGGCAACCGGAGATCCTTGCATATATATTAACCGGTATCTTTATTTCCACAGTGCCTTTCTTGGGATCGCCTAATAAAGATTTTTTGCAGACCCTTTCAAATCTGGGAATAACTTTGCTTCTATTTATGGTGGGGCTTGAAATAAAGATTTCTGAACTCGCAAGCATAGGTAAAACGATCATTTTTTCCTCCCTCGGGCAGATCTTTATAACTTTTGCACTAGGATTTTTAGCATCAAGCCTTTTCGGCTTTAACGCGATTACCTCAGTTTATGTAGCTACCGCACTTACATTCTCTTCTACCATAATAGTCGTGAAGCTTTTATCCGACCAGAGGGAGCTTCATAGCCTGCATGCCAAGTTTTCCGTAGGAATTCTTCTCATACAGGATATTGTCGCGATAATTTTCCTGATGATTCTTTCGGGCTTTAGTCTTGAGACCGGAGGATTTATATCGCTGGTAAATTTAGCCGCAATTGCTGTTAAAGGCTTTATGCTTTTAGCGTTTATAGCATTTCTAAGTAAATATGTCTTTCCCAAAGTCGTCGATTTTGTAGCAAAATCTCCCGAGACTTTATTTCTGGTAAGCCTTGCCTGGGTTTTCGGTTTGGCCGCGATTGTAAGCTCAAAATATGTAGGTTTTTCTATAGAAATAGGGGGATTTCTGGCGGGAGTTGCTCTTGCAAATTCTTTGGTAAGCTACCAGATAATCGCAAAGGCAAAAATCCTGAGAGATTTTTTTATCGTAATATTTTTTGTGCTTTTAGGACTTCAGATGTCTTTTGCAAATATAGGACAAATTATAATACCGGCTATTATTCTGTCGCTTTTTGTACTTTTATTAAAGCCTTTAATCGTAATGGCGATTTTCGGGACTTTAGGTTACAGGAAAAGGACATCGTTTTTAACCGGAGTATCCCTTTCACAGATCTCGGAGTTTTCTTTAATACTTATTTTTCTCGGGTTTAAGCTTGGGCATATTAACCAGAATATTGTTTCTCTTATAACTTTGGTTGGCATTATAACCTTTGCAGTATCAACTTACGGAATAACACACTGGAAATCGCTTTATAAAAAAGTTGCCGGAAGAATCGAATTCATGGAACGCGCGAATCCCCGAAAAGATCTGATTTTTGAAAGCGATGAAAATCTGGATGAATTAAGCGGTCATGTTGTTGTTGTGGGGGGAGACCAAATGGGGGAGAGTATAGTTGAGGCTTTGGAAGATAGGGATAGGGAAGTAATAATTGTCGATTTTGATCCTAATATGATTAAAAAATATGAAAATAAGAAAGTACACAGGATTTTCGGGGATATTTCAGACCTTGATATACAGCAGAGAGCAAAAATCGACGAGGCAAAACTTGTAATCTCGACGATCCCTGATATCCAGGATAACTTATTGCTTCTGAAGGAATTAAAGCATGAAAATAGAAAGGCAAAAATAGTTATGATGGCCCTGGACGTTAAGGATGCAAAAGAACTTTATAAAGAAGGCGCCGATTATGTAATTTTGCCGCATCTTGCCGGAGGGAGACAGATTGCAAAATTTATACTAGACGATAATTTGGACAGGATCGAAACCCTCAGACATCGTGATGAGAATTATCTTGGTTAGTCTCCATCTTTGCCATGTCGTTTGAAATTTCTTCCAATTCTCCGTCCATGATGCTTGGAAGATTGTGCCATGATTTGTTGATTCTGTGGTCGGTTAACCTATCCTGCGGGAAATTGTAGGTTCTTATTTTTTCTGCCCGCATGCCTCTTCCAACCTGTGTTGCTTTAAGGCTTGAAATTTCGGAGGTTTGTTTTTCAACCTCCTGTTCCCAAAGTTTGGCCCTTAACATTTCAAGAGCCAATTCACGGTTCTGTGCTTGGAACCTTTGGGTCTGGCACGTTACCACGATGCCTGTAGGTTTGTGTTTAAGTCTTACGGCGGTTGAGACTTTGTTTACGTTTTGCCCGCCGTGGCCGCCTGATCTAAATGCTTCAAATTCGATATCTTCGGGTGCAATGTGTAGGTCTATATCTTCAAGCTCGGGAAGAACCGAAACCGTTGCCGTTGATGTATGCACACGACCCCTTTTTTCGGTAACCGGGATTCTTTGTACCCTGTGGACGCCGGCTTCATATTTAAAGAGTCCAAAAGCGCCACTTCCGGAAATTTTTATTACGTCCTCGTCCAGCTGTTCGACTTTAAAGCCTTTTTTCTCGGCAAACCTTGAGTACATACGCAGAAGTTCCTGGCCCCAGATTTTCGCTTCGTCTCCACCGGCGGCGCCTGAAGCCTCGATTATTGCATTCCTGTCGTTTAAGTCGTTTTCGTTTTCGGAATTTTGACTTGCCGGTTGATAAGTATCAAGGATATCCTGTTTTTGTTTTTCAAGACTGGCAATCTCCTCTTTTGCAAGTTCTGCCATCTGAGGATCGGACAAAAGAGTTTTTGTTTCCTCAATTTTTCTATCAAGTTCTGCAACTTGTACTTGTCGATAGTCTTCCATAAAGAAGGGGTAGTGTTACTGAATTTCCAACAGCATTTCGCGGAGTGTCTTTGGGGTTTCCGGCTTTTTAATTTCTTCTTTCTTTTTAGTTACGTGTAATTTTGCAACTTCCTGTTTTTTCTGGAAGCGCTGAATTCTTGACTGCGAGTCAACAAATTTTTGTTCGCCGGTATAGAATGGATGGCATTTGCTGCAAAGTTCCACATGAATAACTTCCTGTGTGGAACCCGTTGTAAATGTGTTCCCGCACTGGCAAATAACAGTTGCATTTTCAAAATACTGCGGATGGACCTGTACTTTCATAACCTTATAATTATACAAAAATTTTAACCTCAAGACAAGCTTGTGTATTGTCAATAAAAAATTTATGAGTTTTCAATTTATTTGTATCACAGGAAAGTTAATTGCATTTGGATGTAGGCCTATATTTTTGATATAATCTGCGGATGGAAAATTTAAGACTTGGCAAAAATGCGGCGGAACAGGGCATAAAACCTTCCTTAAGCGATGAATTTCTAAGCGCGGTTATGAAGGATTTTTACTCATCTTTTTACCATTCCCAGTCCAAAACAGATTTACAAACCCACATTTTTGTTAATTTGGCAAAACAATATCAGGACCTATTTCCGAAATCGCAGATGGGAACAATATATGAACTTAGAGATAGAGGTTTTTTACGTGTTGCAAAAATGAACATCCCTTTTCATCATATCCGCTTTATTGAAAGAGACCGGGGGCGCGAAGAGTTAACCCGGGCGCAGGCTCAGCAACAACTAGGTGGTTTTCGTGAGATGTGGAGTACCGAGCTTCATGCACTTGAAAAAGTTTTATACGGTGAGCATTGGCTAAGAAGGCTTGAAAGCGGGAATTATTTTAAAGGTGACGTAGCCGAATCGCTTGCGCTTGCAGATGATGAGCTTTTGAGAAGAATTGCTTTGGGAATGGTTGAAAAAGATCTGCAGTATCAAGATAAACAAAGACCCGTTAAGAGAGAGGGGGAAGATTTGCATGAAAGCTACTTCAGAAATTACGCTATTGAAGGACATCTTGCGCAAACCCCGAGATTTAATACTCTTTATGCTCAGCTTTCGGATTATGTTCTGCAGACAACGGATGTTGAGCTGAAAAATGCATTGGTACACTTGGCTAATCTTTGGGAGAAAAATCATCCGGGACAACGGTTTTTTCTTCCTCAAGCCGCCTGAGAGACGATGGAATTCTTGTTTCGAGGTGCTTCAACTTGTCCTGTAGCAACGGCCAAAGCCGCATCAATCTCTCTTGTTCGATGTGTTCGTGAGTATTTTTCGGTTATAAGGTCTTTTAAAAAACCAATTGATTCATCCTTAATGTCTCTAAATTGCGATGCATTCCTTTCGCTTCTTTCCAGAGTGTTTTGCCGATGCTCCATTTTCGTATTGAGTTTGCTGAGCCTTACAAATTCCGGAGTAAGGGATAATTCAATTGCTCTTGTCGAGCTAACATCAGGAAACCTGCTTCTGAATGAAGGTATTCTTGGTGTGGGTAGGGTATCCCTTTCTGGAACTCCGCTTAAACTTCTTCTGCGTAGGTCGTCAAGCCAAACGTTTTTTTCCACCAAACTTTCTGCTCTAGTCATAAATATAAGTTATAAACCTCTAGTTTTTTGATGTCAACGATTAATTTGCTTATTTTATGTGTTATAATTTCCTGAAATGTTAATCGCAGTAGGGTCTACAAATCCGGTAAAAATAGAAGCCGCCAGAAAAGCTTTCCAAAAACTATACAAGGGTAAGAAAAATAGAGTTAAAGGCGTTGAAGTTACCTCGAGCGTATCAAAACAGCCGATGTCGGATGCTGAATGTATTAAGGGTGCGCAAACTAGGGCAAAAATAGCGTGCAAATTATCAAATGCCGATTATGGAGTGGGAATAGAAGGCGGTCTCCAAAAAATAGGCCGAAGGTGGTTTGATTGCGGTTGGGTAGTGGTTGTAAATAAAGAAGGAGTTGAGGGGATAGGCTCGTCAATTAGGATGCACACTCCGCCCAAAATGATGCGGATGGTAAAAAAAGGTTTAGAGCTTGGAGAAGTTGATGACATATTATTTAATATGGAAAACTCAAAACAAAAGCTAGGGCATTTCGGGCTTATGACGGATAATCTTGTCCCGAGGGAAAAGGCATACGTGGATGCTGTCATAAGTGCTTTTTCGAGCTTTTTGCATCCGGAAGTATTTGAGTAATTATTTTTTAACTCTTGAGTTTAAATTTGTTCTAAGATATCCTATCAAAATGCAAATATTCTCCAAAAAAAACAGAAGTCTTACTTTTATAGTCGTTACGATGTTTTTGAATTTTTTGGGGTTTAGCATTATCATACCAATCCTTCCTTTTCTTGTTGAACAATACGCCCCCAACATAAAAGATATCGCATTAAATGTAGGTCTTATCATGGCCGCATATGCTTTTTGTCAGTTTATTGCAGCCCCGGGCCTTGGAGCGTTAAGCGACAAGTTCGGCAGAAGGCCGATTCTTTTGGTTAGTCTTTTCGGTTCGATTATCGGATACCTCGTTATGGCAATCGGAGGCGCTTTATGGGTGCTTTTTTTGGGAAGAATCATAGACGGTCTTACGGGTGGGAATATTTCAACGGTTTTTGCCTATATTGCCGATATCACAAAACCGCAGGAACGGGGGAAATACTACGGACTCTTAGGTGCGGCCGGAGGGTTTGGTTTTATGATAGGTCCCGCGGTCGGCGGACTTACGGCACATTTTAGTCTTGTCACACCCTTATATCTTGCGGCTTTTATTACGTTTTTAAATATGGTGTGGGGATATTTCGTTCTGCCGGAAAGCCTAAGCACCGAACACAGGACTCCGAATGTTAACATTAGGCACCTTAATCCTTTTCTGCAATTTAATCATATATTTGATATCCCGGCTTTAAAAAGAATTTTTTTGTATGCGTTTTTATTTTTTCTGGCGCTTATGCAGATGCAGTCTATAACTTCGGTTTTTCTCAAAGATATCTTTAATTGGGGTCCCGAACAAATAGGTTTTGCGCTTTTTGCCGTAGGCGTTATGGACATATTTTCACAAGGATATTTGGTAAGAAAACTTCTCGAGAAATTATCGGATTTAAATGTTTCAGAAATCGGGCTCGGGCTTACTTTGATTGGCTTTGTAATTATTGCTCTTACGGCGTCTCTAAACTCATTATTGCTCTTAATCTTGGGGGTAATAATCCTTGTGATAGGGGACGGATTATTCGAACCGTCTGCCTCAAGTCTTATCTCAAATTCCGTAGATAGGACTATGCAGGGCAGGGTTCAGGGCGCAAGCCAGAGCATGCAGTCAATGACAAGGGTGCTCGGTCCTTTTTTTGCCGCCTTTTTATATACTGTTTGGGCTGGACTTCCTTATGCTTTCGGAGCGGTTCTTCTTGTAGGTTCTTTTACTGTATTGGCTTTGTCGCGAAAAATTATACACGAGCATAAAAAATCTTTTGACTATTAATAATTTTAAGGTTTTAAATATCCCCTTCTTTTTTAAAAAGTCTTCCAAGCGGGTGGTAGTGTATCCTTTCTTCTGCGATAAATATTCCAAAAAACACCATGAATGTCCCGAGTACATATAACGGGGTTATCCTCTCCGAAAGAAGCGGGACGGCAACAATAATCGTTGCTATCGGGTCAACGTAGGAAAAAATGCCGATCTCGGAAGCTCTTATGTATTTTAGGCCGTAGTAGAAGAAATAGTATCCAAGAGCGGAAGAAAAAACAACAGCATATAGTATCCCGATCAGAACCTGGACATTTTGATAAGTTGCGAGCTGAAAAAATTGCGGTTCGTAAAGCGTTATTGGTATTAAGTAAGGAACAATGCCGATTACGAAACTCCAGAAAACTACAGCTAAGGGTTCATTATTATATAGAATTTTTTTAAGAACAACAGCCTGCGCCACGTTACAAAGCATAGAGATAAATAGAAGTGTGTTGCCCAAAAATACTTCCGCGTGGGCGCTTGGCGCAAGTGGACGAAACATTACGATTAAAACACCGACAAGGCTTATTAGCGTACCAACCAGCACTTTGCTTTTAACAACATCGTTAAGAAAAAATGCAGACGCGATTATCAAAATAATTGGGCCTGCCGAAAAAATTATCGGCGCATTAATGCTTGGCGAATACTTTAGTCCGTAAAAAAGAAGCATTATCTGAATTGTTATGGAAACAACGGAAACCAATATTAGAAGAGGAATATCTTTTTTTACGATTTTTAAAGATTTATATGTAAATGGCAGGATAATCAGGGCCGCAAGAGCAAACCTTATAAATGCAAAACTGAAGGGGGGTATTATTTGAAGAGCCCATTTGTATATTGGAAATGCAGCACCCCATACGATATTGGCTAGTATCAAAAATAGAATGGCAGTTTTTTTCTGGCTCATTAAACTTAACTCAGTTTTTCGATAATTTTTTCAAGAGGCAAATTTTCCTGGCTTCTTTTTTCCATGTCCTTTAAAATTAAATTGTTGTCCTCGACAATTACCACAAAAGGTATATTCTTTTTGTCGGCGTATTTTAACTGTTTTTCTAAAGTTGCGTCCTCAAGATAAAACTCCGCCCCTAGCCCTTTGTTCCTTAACTGTGAAGTTATATTTAGGGCTTTTTCCTGCAAGTTCGAATTTGAAAAAGCGATAAAAATATTTTTGCCGTTTATATCTTTTGGAAATAGGCTAAGTTCGTCCATTGCTTCGATAAGCCTATCAAACCCGAAAGCAAAACCCACAGCAGGAATCTCTTTCCCGGCAAAAATGCCTATCAAATTGTCATATCTTCCTCCTCCGGCAATAGACCCGGCTGCATATTCCATAATTTCTATTTCGAAAATAAGACCCGTGTAATAATCTAATCCTCTTGCCAATGTATTTTCTATTTTCACGCGTTCATCAGTAAGATCGTTATCAATTTTTTTAAGTGTTTCCTTAATAGTAATTAGTGTTTTTGATGGAGGAATATTTTTTAATTTAATTAGTAGGTCTGGGTCAAAATTTCTTTTCGATAATTCTTCTTGAACTTTTGATGGGCCTATTTTTTTTAATTTATCTAGGATTAGGATTGCCTCTTTTGGAATATCGCTAAATATTTTTCTGTCATTAATATATACATAAAAGTCCTTGATACCCAAATTTTCAAGACATTTTGCTGCTAGCGCAATTATTTCCGCATCCGCCAGAGGAGAGTATGTACCGACTATGTCTGCGTCAACCTGCAGGAATTCCCTGTATCTTCCTTTCTGCGTGTTCTCGGCTCTCCACACGTTTTGCATCTGATATCTTTTGAAAGGGAGTTGGACGTCATTTTGGCGTTGGGCGATGACCCTTGCCAGAGGAACTGTCTGGTCGTATCGCATTGCAACATTTCTTCCGCCCAAGTCCTTAAACTTGTACATCAACTTGTCGCCTTCATCTCCATACTTGCCGGTTAATATATCCTCATATTCAAGACTTGGAGTTTCGAGCGGTTCAAATCCATACAAAGCAAACACCTTTTTCAAGGTGCCTAAAACGTACTGTCTTCTTCTTGCCTCTTCGGGCAAAAAATCCCTAAATCCTTTTAATGTTTGGATATTGGCCATATGCTAATGATAGCATAAGTGCTATTTTTTGTCAGAAGAGTGCGGCGGGTTTATAAAGTAATGTCCCAATTCCTTAAACACAATTACTAAAACTCCCAAAATAGGCACTATAAAAACGGCCCCCAACGGGCCTGCAATTTTAAAACCCACAAGGATAGATAAAAGGACTATTATCGGATGGAGTTTGAAAGCCTTTTCCATGAGCTTGGGACCTACAAAATTAAACGTTACTTGTTGGATTAAAAGAAGTATTGTAAAAATTATTATTGCAATAGTAGGATCGTTGGGGGAGAGTATTAATGCAACAAAAACCGGTGGAATAAGCGCAAGTATGGGGCCGACAAGAGGAATAATCGTGAGAAGTCCCGATAAAAGCGCAATTGACGCGGCAAAATTAATCCTGAATATTGTTAACACGATCCAAGTGGTAATTGCGGCAATAATTCCGAAAATAATCTGGATGCGCAAAAAAGAAGAGAATGTTATGTCTACAACCCCCTGTATAAATTTTAAATTCTTGTGCCAGCCAACAGGAGTTAATTTATAAAATTCTTCGTTTATTGTATCTTTATCGACGATTAGATAAAACGAAAGAAATAGAATGAGGATAATATCCAGGAATACGTAAGCGATTGACGGAATAAAATATATTAAGGTATCTATTGAGTTTCTGACGGCGTTGTTCCATGTATTTTCTATCTGTGGAAAAGCGGTGAAGTAACCTGGCACTATCTTAGACAATGTCTGAAGTTGGACAGAGACTATCGGAATGAAGTTAAAAATAAGAATTAGCAGAAAAGCGCCCAGTATTAGATAGACTACCAAAGCAGACCAGACTTTCCCGAGTTGGAACACTCTCGATATTAAATTAACGGGAGCTTCCAACACGAAACTCATTAACCATGCTACGATTACGATTAGGATAATGTCGGAAAAATTACCCAAAATCTGGAAAAGGATTTGTAAAAGATAAATAGATACCGCAATAATAAGCAGGACTACTAAAAACTTAAAAGGGGTGAATTCTTTTTTAAATTCCTCAAGCATAACTTATTATATTATTAAAATAACTTGAGTGTAAAGTTACGGTTTTGGCGTAATTGTCGCGGAGGCAGTAGCGGGGGTCTGCGTGTTAATTCCAAGCAATGCCGTAAGATTTATGTTGGGTAAAAGAACGACGCGACTAGTCAAGATCTTATCGGGGTTTTGCGCATCCGGGCGCCCTGTTATTATTGCTGTCGTGAATTGGCTGGTTTTGGAAAATCCCGATTTTTCAAGAGCCGTTCCAGAGTAGAAATATGTTTTTGTTATGTCTTGAATTTCGGCGATTGTTTGTTTGTTATCGGGGCTTATTATTGTCAGTTCATAGTTAATGTGGTCCACCTTAGTAATAACACCGTAAATAATTTTTTCGGGAGCAGACATTTGATTAATTTCCCTTGCAAGGATTCTTTGAGACTGTTTGTTATATAATCCCAGTATTCCCAGATTTTCTCCAACTTTTATGTCGGACATGCCGAAAGTATTGTTGGAAGAGGAATAAAATTTAGTTAACTCGTCAACGTCGATATTTATAATGTTTCCGGATATGTCGGTAAGCGTGATTTGCGTATCGGAGACTTCTGAAACCGTTCCCATGACCCCTTTTTTCTCGACTAAATTAAGTTGCGCAACTTTTGATGCAATTTTACTTTTTAGTTCGTCTATCTGCTGTTGAAGAGAGACGTCGGTTGGGGTAGGCGTATTCGTTTGGGCAAAGGCTTGTCCGAAAACCCCTAGAAAAAGAATAGTACCCAATATAACAATAAGAGTTTTTTTCATATATTAAAAATTGCTGGTAGAAAAAGTGACTGTCCTTTCTAAAGTTTCTATTTCTCCGGATGGCAGGATTGATTCTACAGTAATAAGATTTTGGTTGTTTGCAAGTGTAATAGTTGTTGAAAAATTTCCCTGAGAGTCGGGTTTTAGCACCTGTTGATCCGAGTCGGTAATTATTACAACGGTTGCCTTAGGCGATGTCTGCCCTAAAATATTAAGGATTTTATCGGCGACCACAGTTTGATTTTGGGGACTTTTTAATACCAAGTAAACTTTGGGAGTTTGCGTAGGGGTAGGGGTTATAGTAGTTGTTATAGTAGTTACCGATTTGATTTGTTTTCCCGACTGATAAAAATAAAAGGCCGCTCCTGCGACCAAGAGACCTATTAAAACCATAATAAAAGACAGTATTACTCTTTCCTGTTTCATATGAGAGAACCTATAATACGAAAAAAGTCTTGTCTTGTCAAGAAAAATTTATTGTGTTAGGATATCTACGAGTTATGGATTTCCAGATTCTGGGAGAAGAGACCTTAAAAATTAAAGGAAAAAAAGTTGGCATTGCTGTTGATCCTAAAGAGAAGATCTCTAAGTTTGATGCGGATGCGATTATTTCCACAGATAACAGTTTTGACCCGTCTAGGGTAAACGATTATAGAGTTATTATTTCGGGCCCCGGCGAATACGAAGTGTTGGGGCTTAAGATTGCGGGTATAAAAGCCGGTGATGGAACTATTTATGAGTTAATCTCCGAAAATACGAATGTTTTGGTCGCAAGGTCTAGCGATTTGGAAAATATTTCTTCCGACAAGCTCGACAATTACAGGATAGTTATCATTAATGTTAACTCCGACTTAAAACAGGGCATTATTACGGCTATGGAACCAAGCGCAGTACTTTTATACGGCGAGAAAAGACAAGAGGGAGCAAAGAATTTGGATGGAGCATCTTCAAAGAGTGTCCCAAAAATAAGCTTGTCTGAAGATAAACTTCCAGAAGAGCTTGAAGTAACGCTTCTTGGGTAATTTACTACTTGCATAAAACGGTTTTTTAATTTAAATTCTTTATACGAATTTAAAAATTAAATATGGCAAATCTAAAGACTCCTCCACATAGTGAAGATGCAGAACAGAGCTTGCTGGGAGCTGTGCTTATAGATAAGGACGCTATCGGCCTTATTTCTGAACTTATAAAACCAAGGGATTTTTATAATGATATCAACGGAATAATTTTTGACGCAATGCTTTCTTTATATGAAGAAAGAAAACCCATAGATACCGTCACTTTAAAAAAGGAGCTGAAAAAGATAAAAGACGGCGACAAGGTTGAAGCTTCATACATTGCGGAACTTATTGATGTTGTCCCTACTGCCGCAAACGTTGAAGATTATGCCGAGATAATCCGTGACGAGTCTATAAAAAGAAATTTGATTTCGGCAGGGACGTTTATAGCGGAGAATGTTTACGACGGAGAACAGGATGTGGGTAGTCTTCTGGATAGAGCAGAGAGCTCAATTTTTTCAATTTCCCAGGGGAGGAATGTCCGCGGCTTTTCGGCAATAAAAGAAAGTCTTGCCGAAAGTTTTGACCGAATTGACGAAATACACAAAAAAGGAGCCGGATTTAGGGGAATCACTACGGGTTTTACAGATCTTGATAATATCTTATCAGGTATGCAACCTTCGAATATGATTGTATTGGCTGCGCGTCCGGGTCAGGGCAAAACCGCAATGATCGTTAATATTTCGCAATATATAGCAGTTAACCAAAAAACCCCGGTCGGGATTTTTTCATTGGAAATGAGTCAGGAAGAATTGGTGGATAGGCTTTTGGTAGGTCAGGCAGACGTAGACGCTTGGAGACTAAAGACTGGAAAACTTTCGGAAAGTGACTTTACAAAATTGTCCCAGGCGATGGGAGAGTTGGCAGATGCCCCGATTTTTATCGACGATACTCCGGGAATATCAATTTCAGAGATGCGCACAAAAGCACGAAGATTGCAAATGGAGCAGGGCATAAAACTTTTAATCGTGGATTACCTGCAGCTTGCGGATCCTGGCAGAAGATACGATAATAGAGTACAGGAGGTATCTATTGTCTCCCAGGGTTTAAAAAATCTTGCCAGAGAGCTTAAGATCCCGGTTCTGGCCGTCTCCCAGTTATCGCGCGCCGTGGAGCATAGGGGTGAGAAAAGGCCACAGCTTGCGGATCTCAGGGAGTCGGGAGCGATTGAGCAGGATGCTGATATAGTTATGTTTTTATATAGAACCGATGACGCAGTTTCGAACGTAATACCTACAAAACTTTTTATTGCAAAACACAGAAACGGGCCTACAGGAGAAGTGGATTTACTTTTTAAGGGAGATAGGATAAGATTTTATAATATGGATAAAAAGAGGGAAGGGGGTGAATAAATTTTAAATGGATGATCAACAGCAACAGCAGCCAGTGTCAAATCCTGTAACTGATCCGGGAACAGCATCGGTACCGGGAACTCCGCCGCAAGCGCCTGAGCCACAAGCTCCGGTAGAGCCGGCAGTCCCACCAACAGAGCCGACAGTTGTACCACCCGTACAGCAGCCAGTTGAGCCGACTGCGCCTGTTTCAGAACCTGCAGTACCGGAGCCTACATCGGTTCCCCAAACGCCGTCGGGATTACCCGGTCAGGATCCGACACAAGGTGACGGAGGACAGCAAGGCACAACATTATAGCTCGATTTGGATAGCAATAATACAAAATTAAACTAGCACTTAAAACCTGTTAGTTTAATTTTTTGTAAATTTGGTTTTTTTAATTTCTTTTACTGGGTTGAAGCTGATGAAGTTGCGGGCGTTGGCGTAGCTAAGCTATTACCGTCGTAAGTAAAATTCCTCGTCAAATCCACTTCTTTTTGAATTACCGTACTTTGAATTCTCAGGTCAAATTTAACGCTACCATTTGGCAAATTATAGATGCACGGATTATTACTGTTAAAGTCCGACCACTGGCCGTTATTTATTCTATATGACCATACAACCGAGCAATAGTTAAGATTATCATAACTTATATTTACGCATAATGGGTTGTCAGAAACTGTTTGTCCTTCCGAAGGATAGGATATAGTTACGGGACCGATATCTTTTTGGCATGACTGCGGAGGGGGCGTCGCGCTTGGAGTCGCCTGTTGAATAGCATTTTGAGGGACTACGATGATTTGTTGCTTGTTGGGCAGTAATGTAACGGGTGCATTAGTGGGAGTAGGCGTAGTTTTTAGTTTCTGCATGTTATTGAGGTTTGTATAATTCAATATTATTACAGATAAGAGGACGGGAATTGTAAGAAGCGCTGCTACAAAATCCAGATGATGTTTTTTATCTGGTAGTCTTTTAACAGTGTCTAGGAACTTAAAGAACTTATTCTGAGTTTTTTCTTTCATACGAAACCTAGGAATTTTAAGATATTGTTGCTTAGAATATACTTAAGATGCCGGTAAACAAAAATTATACTTAAGCTGGGTTTATAAAGTCAAGAATATTTTGTATAATTGTGAACGGGGCGAGTGGCGGAACGGTATACGCGATAGTCTCAAAAACTATTGGCTGCAAGGCCTTGAGAGTTCGAATCTCTCCTCGCCCACACTTTATTTTGTATTGGCTAAATGCTAAAATAGGGTTTATGACACTTCAGGAAATTTACGATTTAGCAATTTCTATGGCCATAAAGGCAGACCCAAGGGGCGAAAAAGAAGTAGAAGAAGAGCTAAAAAGATTAAAAAAGCAGTACAACGAACTTCCCGACAAAAAGAAAAAATACTTTGATAAAGAGTCGCTTAAAAATCCTTATTCCGATTCTAGGGTAATGTACGGTGATCTCAACACTAAAGTCAAAAAAGCTTTGGTCGGCATTGACGCGGAGGCTTCTGAGGTTTTACTTTTGGACAGGCTTAACCAAAAAGGTGAAAAGTTTGATATTTTAATATCTCATCATCCATCGGGTCCCGCTTTGGCAAGCCTACACGATGTAATAGATGTTCAGGTAGATATGTTTGCCGAGGCAGGTGTTCCGGTAAACGTTGCCCATGCGCTCTTTGAGGAAAGAAAAGGCCAGGTAAAAAGAAGATTTGGCCCATTAAACCATAATCAAGCCGTGGACGCCGCAAGACTTTTGGGTGTTCCATTTCTAGCTCTCCATACTATATGGGATAATATAGGCAACAAATTCATGCAGGATTATCTTTCTAAAAAACCGTTCAGGACGGCGGGAGAGGTACTTGACTATGTGAATGAAGTACCGGAATTTGTCGAGAGCACAAAAGGAAAAGCAGGACCAAGCCTTGTTTCGGGTTCGGAGCAAAGCAGGGCAGGCAGGGTAGTCGTCGGTTTTACCGGGGGGACGAACCCTTCAAAAGAGTTATACATAGAAATGGCAAAAGCAGGAGTCGGAACAATAATCGAAATGCATGTTCCAGAAGACGCCGTAACGGAATTAAGGAAACTCCACATAAACGTTATAGATACCGGACATATGGCAGCTGATTCAATCGGCGCTAATATATTTTTAGATGAGTTGGAGAAAAAAGGAGTAGAGGTAGTCCCATGTTCGGGACTTATCAGAGTTAAAAGGAAATGATTAGTGTAACAGACCTTCGTTCGGGTACAATTTTTGAAGAAAACGGAAACCTTTTGCAGGTGCTTTCTTATGAGCATATAAAAATGGGGCGGGGCAGTGCGAATATTAAGGTAAAAGTAAAAAATGTCAGGACCGGAACAATCACGGATAAGAGTTTCATAAACGGGGCAAAAGTGAACGATATGCAGGTTATTAAAAAGGATCTGCAGTATTTGTATAAAGACGGCGACAGCGCATATTTTATGGATCCTCAAACTTTTGAGCAGGTCGGAGTATCGTTGAAGATTGTCGGAAGTGACGTTTACTACCTTAAAGAGGGCGAGAATTGCAACATTAGCTTTTTGGATAAGGAAGCTCTTTCAATGAACCTTCCGCCCAAAATGGTATTTACGGTTATCGAAACCGCACCAGGTGTAAAGGGTAATTCTGCGACAAATGTTTTTAAGGATGCAACTCTTGAAAACGGATTAACGGTAAAAGTTCCACTTTTTATAAAAATAGGAGAAAAAGTGCGTATAGACACAAGAACCGGAGCTTATACCGAAAAAGCTTCTTAGGACCCTTTATGAACGACAACCTTATTATTAAAACCCTTAGGATAAGACCGTTTTCTTACTTGATGCTTGCAGAATTTTTTTCCCAGTTTTCCATGAATCTTTTTATATTCGCCCTTCTTTTGGTAGTGTTCGGGGTGTCTAATTCATCAGTAGCCGTTTCCGGGGTAGTTCTTGCCTTTACTTTGCCTTCAATTTTTTTCGGGATTTTAGCGGGTGTTTTGGTAGACAGGTGGGATAAGAAAAACGTTTTGCTGTGGACAAATATCCTAAGGGCGATTATAGTTTTCCCTCTCTTGGTGTTATATAAAGATTTGGTGATTGTCTATTTGTTGACGTTTACAGTATCTTTGGTAACCCAATTTTTTATACCCGCGGAGACACCGATGATACCTCTTTTGGTGGACAAGAAACTCCTTTTGTCGGCAAACGCCCTTTTTGGGATGGGTATATATGCGTCGATTTTTTTGGCATATGCATCATCCGGAGCAATTTTATATTTGGTCGGAAGAGCTAATATATTTTTACTTTTGACGGTAATATTTCTTCTGGCGGCTTTTTTTACCTCGCTTATTAAATATTCAAATGGAAAGAATGAAAAGATGGAGATAGATGTCAAAAGCTTGAGCTTCAGGCAGGAAATAAAAGATGTTATAGACATAATATCGAAAACAAAGTCTTTATACCATGCCCTTTTTTCTTTAACTCTTGCCCAAATTTTGATTTTAGTCATTGCAGTTATAGGCCCGGGTTACGCAAAGCAGGTTTTAAGTATAAATATCGAATCTTTTCCCTTGCTATTCGTTACTCCGGCAATCATCGGACTTGCTTTGGGTGCGGTAATTATAGGAAGTTATTTCCATAAGGTTTCTAAGTCTCTTTTGACTAAATTTGGGATGTTTCTTTTAGGTATCGCTATCGTACTTTTGCCATATGGATCAAAAGTTGAGTCCAGGGAAATAATCCAGGACATAAATTTATTTCTTCCGCAACTTTTTAGGATAAACGTTTTACACATAATGGTATTTTTGGCATTTGTTTTAGGATTTGCAACGGCATTTGTTTTCGTTCCGGCAAATACAATTTTACAGGAGGAAACGACGGATGAATTAAGAGGAAAAATGTACGGCGTGCTTAATTCACTGGTGGGTGTTTTGTCTATCCTGCCGGTTATTCTTGTCGGCGGACTTGCCGATATTTTTGGTGTAAAATCTGTAATAACATTCGTTGGCCTGGTGGTTTTGGTGCTCGCTTTTATAAGGACTTTTGTAACAGACAGGGAGTAGTATGATTTTCGTTTTGCCGATATTGCTTTTGTGTTTCGTAATATTTATGTATTTTGTTTATTTCCTTGCACGAGACGACTTCGTGATCATAAGAAAAGACATAAGTTTGGAGAGGATATTCAGCATGGCAATTCTTACATTTTTCGTTTCAATGCTTTTCGCAAGGTTTTTTTATGCGCTTTTTTATTTTAATCCAGGCTTTCTTAATCCGCTTGTTTTTTTTGACCTTCCTTATTTTCCCGGTTTGTCGCTGCCCGGCGGGGTAGTGGGTGGGTCTTTATTTGCTTATTTTTATTCCTCGTTTAAGAAAATGCCTTTTGGTAGATTATTCGATATATTCATGATGGCGTTTATAGGTGTTTTGCCAATAGGGTTAATTATCGGTTACTTTGTTTATTTGGGAAAGACGTCTCTTTTTTTTAACATTATTCTTGTATTTTCGATATTATCTTTTTTCCTTTTCACTAAACTTATTTTTCCTTATTCTTCCAGAGGGGAAATAAAAGAGGGAAGTTTGGGACTGGTCTTTATTTCTATCTTTTCTTTTATTTATTTTATCTCCAAGCTTTTGTTAAATGTCAAAACTTTTTCTTTCATTGCGCCAGAAAATATATTTTTGCTGGTATCTCTTTTTGCTTCTTTAATCCTTATTATTAATCAGGAAATAATAGACAAGTATATTTCCAGGAAATGAGTAAGTTTAAAGTAATTTATGAGGATGACTATCTGCTGATTGTCGATAAGCCTTCGGGATTTACCGTAAATAAGGCGGAAACTACCGTAAACGAAGAAACGCTACAAGATTTTGTTGAAGATTATCTTTCGTTTGCCTCAAAAAACGCTCAAACCGATAAGCTTTCGGATTTTTACAAAAGAGCAGGGATTGTCCACAGGATAGATAAGGAAACTTCGGGAATTATTGTTGTTGCTAAGACTATGGAAAGTTTTGTTAGCCTTCAGCAGCAGTTCAAGCAGAGAATCGTTGAAAAGATTTATGTTGCTCTGGTCCACGGATTAATTGAGCACGAGGGAGAGATTTCCGTACCGGTGGGAAGGCTTCCGTGGAACAGGAAAAGGTTTGGGGTTCTTGCCGGGGGAAAGGATTCTTTGACAAAATATAAGGTCTTAGATATCTTGTATTTTGTGCAGGATAAAGTTAAAGAAGCGCTCACCCTTCTTGAGCTTTATCCAAAGACAGGGAGGACACACCAAATAAGGGTACATTTAAAATACATAAACCATCCTATTTTTGCGGACCCTCTATATGCCGGACGTAAGGTTTCAAGAAATGACAGAAAGTATTTACAAAGAGTGTTTCTTCATGCTAAAAAAATCTCTTTTAACCATCCAAAAAGCGGGGATAGGGTAGAGTTTGTCTCCGAGCTTCCGCAAGAACTTTCGAATTTTCTGGATGGTTTGGAAAGAAGGGTTTGAAGCGAAAAGCCTATTTTATATATAATAAAAGGGGGTGATTTTATGGGTAGTTTCGGCGGTTATTATAAAGGGGATAAGAAGAAACAAAAAAAGGATAAACAAAATAAAGTAAGTGTTAGTAATCCTCCTGTTTTTACTATGCCCGAGTTGGTCTCCAAAAAGAAAAAAGACTATTAATTTATGTCTAAAAAAGTTCCCAAAAAAAATAATTTGAGACTTGCAGGGATTTTTATTATCCTCGTGGCAGGTTTGATATTAATGTCCCTTTTATTAAAACTTGCTTTTATCGTCAAAGACAGTAAATTTGACGGAGTTCATAAGTTTAACGTCGTACTTAGGGGTACCAACCAAACCGAAGTTGTATCTTTTTCCCCTAATCCTAATTCCATATCCGTTTTAACTCTTGCAAATGCCCCTTATGACGTATCCAAATTTCTTGCGGTTCCTATCGACGGACAAATAAAAGTAAACGGAAGTGTTAACAGCGGGAATATTGCGTCTATTTTATTAAATTCGGAATTTCCTTTAGGCAACTCCGTTACGGGCCTAACACCCATTGATTTATTAAGGCTTTTTTTACTTACTAAAAGTGTCTCTTCAGACTCTATTTATGTCAGAAGCATAAATAGCGGTTTGTCCCAAACTCAGATAAGTACTCTTATATCCCTTACATTTACGGATCCCGAAATATACCGCGAAAATCAAAGTATAGAGGTTGTTAATTCGACCCAGGTAAACGGCCTTGGAGCAAGAATTTCATCTTATATAAATAATATCGGGGGAAATGTGATTTTGGTAACGAGCAGTTCCAGAGAGGAGGATAAGTCAAAAGTCGAATACTCGGGTCAGGATACTTATACGGTTGACAAGCTTAGCTCGTTTTTTGGTATACCGAAGGAGCAAATAGAGAGAAGCGGGATTGCTGATGTTATAATAATAATAGGAAAAGATATAGCCCAAAGCGGAAAATATTAAAACTAAGTATGTTTGTAACAATAACTGTTTTGCTATTTATACTTTCTTTTATACTCGCGTTGAGATCTGCGGCAAAATTAGGTGAAAAACCGTCAATTAAGAACGTTAAAAAAAGTATAGACAAGGACAAAATTATTTTTCATTCCTCATCAGGGAGGTAACTTTCAGAGTCCCCGTTTTTATTATCGTTGTCTTCCATTCTGCTGCGCATTTTTCCTTTATCAAACTCAAGGTGGGATTCGGAAAGAGTTGTAAAAGAAAGCTGGTCTTTAAACCTCGACGCTTTTTTTGTCTCCTTGATAAATACGGTAACCTTGTGTGCGTTAGCTGATTTTACATACGCTTCATAAGTACAACCCCCCCGAATAAATTTAATTAATCTTCTTGCTATATCGTCAGGTAACACTCCTATATATTGATTTTGCTCGGACACAAAGATCTTAAGTCGTTTTACAGAAAGAGTTAAAGATTGTCCGCTCGATAAGTTTTCTATGACTTTTGCTTGAGCTACATTAACCAGATCTACCACTTTAGTCTTTCCCGGTTCCTCTAAAAACTTGTTATTGATCAGTTTTGAGTTGTTCAATCCTAGGGACTGGAAACTGTTTTCTTTAATCCTCTTAAGATTCCTTAAAGCAATCGGATTTAAAGGGTCAATGCTTACCACTTTTTGGTAAGTGGATTTTGCTTCCTTTATTTTTCCCACTATTGTATAAGCGAGTGCTAGTCTGTTCAATGCGTCTATGTCTTGCGGATCTTCTTCTACAAGAGATTTGTTAAGAAGTATTGCTTCTTGCCAATTTCCGTCTAGTGCTGTTTGTATAGCCTGATTTTTTAATGTCATCTTGAGGTGAGGTATCGAAAAATTCTACAAAAATTTATTGCAAAAGTCAATACAGAAAAGGTATAATAAAACGTCTGTATAAGTAAATTTCGTGTAATTTATTTTTTGATGCGATATGTCGGGACATTCAAAATGGGCACAAATTAAAAGACAAAAGGGAGTAAACGATCAGAAGAGGGGAAAAACGTTTACAAAGCTTGCAAATGCGATAACAATTGCAGTTAAACAGGGTGGGGGAGTTGCCGACCCCGCGTCCAACTTTCGGTTAAGACTTGCCATAGATGCAGCAAGGGCTTCGAATATGCCCAAAGAAAATATAGAAAGGGCAGTCAAAAGAGCATCGGGTAAAGAAGCAGGGGAATTGCAGGAGGTTTTGTATGAAGGGTTTGCTCCCGGAGGAGTTTCGGTAATCGTAGAGGCGGCCACAGATAATCCAATGAGGACCACGTCCGAAGTAAAAAGCATTTTTAACAAGGCGGGAGCTTCTTTCGGACAACCCGGTTCCGTTTCCTATCAATTTAAACATATAGGAAGAATAATAGTCAAAAAAAATGACAAGTCTTTCGACGATATTTTTTCAATTGCTTTGGTAGAGGGGGCGGAGGATATAGAGGATGTAGGAGAAGAGGTTTTCATTTATACTTCCATGTCAGATCTTGCAAAAATCAGAGATTCCTTGTCTTCACAAAACATTGAAATTGCGGAAGCGGATTTAATAAGGGAGCCGGTTGTAACAGTTTCAGCAGATGAGACAGGGTTTGATAAAGTAGAAAATTTCGTTAACAGTTTGGAAGAACTGGACGACGTACAGAAAGTTTATACAAATCTTCAGTAAAATGGCTATTTTTAGAAAACCAAACGCACTTAAAGTTTCAAAAAAAAAGACGAGCGGTTTTGTAGAAAAATACCTCATAAATAAAAGACAGAGGTTTATTTTTTCGGTAATTTTTTTGTCACTTGGGCTTTTCATCGCGGAGTTAGTCTTAGGCAAATCGGGAATTTACATCGTAATGGGTTTGTCGGTGCTAACCGTAATTTTATTGTATCTTTCGTTAAGGCAAGACTTAAGAGGAAATTTTACTCCCCAGACTTTTATTCTTCCCTTTATGTACAGCTTGGGCGTAGGGCTTTTTTATCTTTTGGTTCCCGCTAGGTTTCTGACAAGGATCGGCATGACCGCTTTTTACGCCTTGGGACTCTATTCACTTTTCCTAAGCCAAAACATATTTACGGTTTCTTCCATTAGAACTATCCAGCTTTTATCCGGCGCCAGAACCGTCTCGTTGGTGCTGACGCTTGTATCATATTTTTTTATTTCAAATGTTGTATTTTCTTTTCACATAAATGTTTTTATAACCTTGGCTCTGGTTTTTGCCTATACTTTTCTTTTCGTTATGCAGGCAATATGGGTTTATACGTTGGAAAAAAGCCCATTCACGCAAATTTTCTGGGTGCTGTCACTAAGCGTAAGTCTTGCGGAAATAGCGCTGTTTTTATGGCTTGGTCCAAGTTCGCCGACCGTTTCAGGACTTTTTCTGACTGCCATATTTTATGTTTTAACAGGACTTACTCAGGCATGGTTTGAAAAGAGGTTATTTAGAAGCGTGATTCTAGAGTATTTCTGGGTAACCGCAATTTCTTTTCTTTTTCTTATTGTATTTACCAACTGGATATAAAAAAGCAGGGTATAGGGTTGAAGGCGCAAATCCTCTTTGCAAACATTCTAACAGTTAAATTAAAAGTAAATTATCTGCGTAATTTAGCCTCAAATTATAAAACTTTAGCCTCAAATTTTTTGCGATATAGGTCAAGGCAGGGAAGAGGAGAGTGGTGCAGCAGGAAAGTAAGATGATATAGTTTGATACGGATAAAGCTGATATAGTTTGATATAGTTATAGGATTTAAAATTATAGGACTTTTTTACGGCTGAATATAATCCGTCCGTGCGTTTTCACGGTATTTTGGCATTAGTTTTCACAGGTCTTTATCCTGGCCTCTCCTACAAAGAACGTATATATAGGATTGTAAAGTCGTATTAACATTCTCTCAGAGGGAATCATACGAAAAAAACTCGAATGCCATATAATATGCTTCTCCTGCATATAGGTTATGTGATAAATATTACATTATGATTTAGATGTTTTCGAGGCTAAAATTGTGCGATTAGATTGATTTAACGAGCTAAACTAAAAGCACTCCGGACTTTCGGGTGATAGAGGGTTTTGGAATATAGTTAGACTTTTACTAACTTCATTAAAATTTATAAAAAGTAACAAAAGGAAGTGGTGCTGACACCAGATTACTTATAGAAGTCCTGCCTCACTCTTATATAAGTCTTCAGTTAAATTTTTTGGGACATAAAAGCGGTAGGAAAGCAAATTGTATTACGTCGCACAATATAACTTTTACGACGTCAGCCAGCCTCGATTTGCCGGAGAAGTGGTTTTCTTGTTACTGTTTTTTTGGTATTTTTATTTGTTTTGTTTACAGTTGTGCTGCTTTCGTTAATTGTTCTCTATTTTTGTCAACTTTGGTGGAAATTTTTGCCCTCCCCTACTATAGGTTTATAATTCAGAATTTTTTGAAGCTAAATGAGGCTAAATTTTATAATTTTTATTATTTAGCCTTATATAAGATCAATCCACTACTTTTTGTTTGCGGGGTTATATATGTAATAATAGACAACGGGAATAAAGAAAAGCATTATAGTCCCAGAGAATGTTAGTCCTGCGATTATAGCACCGCCTAGGCCTCGCCAAAGAGCGTTAGACAAGGTTATGGGTATTAATCCTACAATTGCCGTAATTGACGTTAGCGCAATCGGTTCAAGCCTTGAAGCGGCTGCGTCCGCGATTGATTCGGTAAATTCCATACCCGTTCTTAGATTTGCGAGAATTTTATCCATTACAAGTATTGAATTTTTAACAACGATTCCAAAAAGTGCCAAAACTCCAATGAGAGCAGGAAAACTTAAAGTAGTTTGAGTTATTGCAAATATTACAAAAACTCCCGAAACTGCTAGAGGAACTACCGTAATAACAATAAGAGCGCGCCTGAAGGAATTAAACTGTAAAACCATTGTAACGATTATTAAAATCATGGAGATAAGCATTGCTTCGTAAATAGAATTTACGGAATTCTGGTTTTCTTGGTTGGCGCCGCCGGTTGCCCAGGTGTAACCGCTTGGAAGGTCAAGGGGCCCGTTGGCATAGGCTTCAAGTTTTGAATTAACGCCGGGAATAGTGTATCCCTTCTTTACGCTTGCTGTTACCGAAATTGTCCTTTTTCCACTTTCGCGTGTTATTAGTGTCGGGTTTGGCTGGAGTTCAAGTTTACCAAGAGATGCCAAAGGCACAAGCCCCTGAGACGTCGGAATGTTAATGCTTGATAAATCATTTGTGTTAGCAGTACCTGAATCCATTCTAAGCGTTATGTCTTCGGAAAGATTGAGGCTTGGATCAAGCTTAATAGTATCTATTTTTGTTCCGGTTGCGTAAAGTCTAAGCCAGAAGCCTGTAACATCCTGTGTAAGGCCGTACTGGGCCATTTCCTGCTCATTTGGGACAAAAACTATCTTGCTTGTCCCCTGCTTTACCGACTTATCGATATTAGTTACTCCCGGCTGGGTTTTTAAATATGCTTCAACCTTATTCGCGTACTGATCCAGAACCGAAAGGTCCGGTCCGAAAAGTTTAATCTGGATATCAGCTCCTGTTGGTGGTCCGCCGGTTGATTCATTAACCGACAAAACTCCGGTATTATAGCCTGCAAACTCATTCCTGATTATATCCGCTATATCCGATGACGTTAAATTCCGCTTTGCACTGGGTTTAAATACAAGAGTGTAATTAAACAGGTTATCGCTCGAACTCCCGCCGCCAAAGGGGTTGTAGCCGCTTCCCATATTTAAAAGAACATAATTTGTATCCGGCGTATTTTTGAGCTTATTTAGTATCTGCAAAGCTTGTATTTTTGAAGCCTCAAGATTGGTTCCGGAAGGAAGTTCTACCGAAACCGATAGCGTATCGTCATTTGATTTCGGGAAGAACTCGCTTCTTACAAATCCAAATGGAACCAGAAGGTAAGAAAAAACGGAAAAAATTACTACCATTATTATTATTTTTTTTCTTGCTGATTGAGAGCTAAGAATATTGAATATAAAATTTTTATAGGTATATTCGACTCTCTGAAAGCTTACTACGCCGTACTCGAGCCACTCACCTATTTGTTTTTTGTGATTTTTTGAAAGCTTAAATTTAAAATGTTTATGTAACCTATCGGCTATCTCGTTTCGTATTCTGTAACTGACAAATATAAGGGCAAGAAAAGCCGCAACCTGTAAAATAATAAGCCCGTTTTTCGGAAGTAATACAAAAAGAAAAACAATAAAAATAATAAGAACGGATATTCTTACAAAAGCTGCCACACGTTTCGGAAATTTTGGTTTTAGAAGAAAAACTATAATGGGCATGGTTATAAACATCGCGACCAGAAAGGATCCTCCCAGAGTTGCCGAAACGACTATTGGAAGTGGTTTTATAAACTCCCCAATTATGCCAGTTGAAATTAAAATCGGCAAAAACGCCCAAATCGTAGTGGTTGTGGTTGTAAGTATGGCGATAATAAAATCTCTAAATACAAGAATGCCCGTTTGTTGAGGGGTAAATCTTCCGCTTCTGAAGTATGCGGTTATTGCCGAAACAACGACGATGGTATCGTCGACCAGAAGACCCAAAGATAAAAGAAGCGCAAAAACAGAAATAAAGTTTAAAGTGATTCCGGAAACTCCCATTACTATAAAGGAGATTAGAAAAGTAAGAGGTGTTGCTAAAAGCGCAACAAAAGCCTGTCTGGCACCCAAGAAAAGAAATAAAACTATTGCAACAAGGATAATTGTTTCGATTAGATCGGTTTCGAGCTCGTTGAACTGGTCGGTTATCATTTGCGCGTAGTTAACGATTGAATCAAGTTTTATTTTTCCGTTTTGACCGGACAAACTTTGCTTTACCAACTTCTCTGCGTCTTTATCTGCCTGATCTATGTTAACGGTTGTCACCCTAAATACGTTAAAAGTGACCGCAGATTCAACAGAACCGTTTTTGCTTGCAATATATGCAGGATATTGGCCCGGCTTTGATTTTTCCTCGACCGTTGCAATATCCGACATCGGTACGACCTGACCATTGATGTTTACTTTTAACTTTCTAATGTCTTCAACGTTTGTTATCTGTGGGTTAATAGTTAAGGAAAATGTAGAGTTTTTTGTGTCTATATTTCCTGCAGGATACGAGTTCAAAGCGCTTTTAACAACGGATATCAATTGTTGGGGATTTAAGTTATACGTTGCTATCGCATTCGGATCTATTATTATCTGGATTTCCTGCTCGTTTAATCCCTGGGTTGAAACGCTGTCGATTGTCGGAAGGTCGGTTAATTTTTGCTCCAAGTTTTGGGAAAACCTTATCAAGCTTGCTTTGTCGCCTGTTCCCGTCAGTGCAAAAGTCCAGATAGGGGTTTTCTGTAAATCTATTTTCATAACAACCGGTTTTTGGGCATTTTCAGGAAGAGTTGTTACCCCGTCAACTGCTGACTGGACATCCGTTTTTGCTTTATCGACATTTGTTCCCGTATTAAATTCAACACTTATTGTGGATACCGACTCTGACGAGCTTGAGGTTACGGTTTTGACGTTGGAAATTCCGTTTACCGCATCTTCTAAAGGAATTGTGACCAGGGATTCTACGTCCTGCGGATTTGCTCCCGGCAAAACGGTAGTGATTATAATAGTAGGAATGTTAACGTCCGGATATAAATTTCTCGGAAGATTTGCAAAGCTCGTTATGCCGAAAACAAGTATTGCGGTAACAATTAATATTATAAGTCTTAAGTTGCCAAAATATTTTGCTATATAACTATTTGACAGCTTAGGGTTAAATTTTAGCTTTTTTAAGTATGTCGAAACGTGTCTCATAGGAGCTTACCTAATTATCTGGATTCTGTCTCCTTCTATAACATTTCTGTCGAGAATTACTTCACTTTGTGCGGGAAGCCCCGAAGTTACTTCGACATACTGTCCCTGAATTTGTCCGAGAGCTACGTCCCTGACCTGCGCGGTATTATTTTTCCCGACAACATAAACAAACGAGGATTCCTGAGTCTGTACTACTGCATCTAGCGGTATAAAAGGTGCTTCGTTGCTTGTATTAGCGGTTCCGATTGGAATGTTTACATTGATATACGAGTCGTTGGTAAGGCTTGAAACAAAGGAATTTCCCAGTTGAAAGATAACTGTATATAAATTGCCGTCTGTAGCGTCTTTGGAAATAAAGTCGGGCATCCTTTTTATGTTTTCCTTTCCGATCGTAAGCGTGCTCGGCTCAAAATTTGAAATATTTTTAGCTATCCCCTCCGGAACGTTTACGTCTATCTCGACATGCTGGTTGTCGCCCGAAATGCTTGCAAGTATTGTTCCCGAATTTACGTTCTGTCCTGTTTTAACAAAGATTTTGTCAACAGTTCCGGCAAACGGACTTGAGGGAAACATGTTTTGTTCATTGACTACAGCCATTTCGTACTGGAGTTTGGATAGGTCTAAATTAAGGTCAAGCGCTTTTCTTTGGATATCGAGCTGTTCTACCGCAATATCGTGCTGGTCCTGTGCAATCTGTGCCGGCGGTTCACCCGGAGAAGCTTGCAGTTCGAGGTTTGCCAAAGATGAGTTTGTTTGTGCCATCGCAGATTGGAACTGAGAAATTTGTTCTTTTGCCTGCAAAATTGCCGTATCATTTGATCCGTTAACGTTTGATGCCTCCAGATTTTGGATACTTTGTTCAATAGAATCCGTAATTGTTTTGTTTAAGTTGTAAAGGGCTTGCGTATCACTTGCGGATTGTGCGGCAATTTGTCGCAGGAGCGTTGTGTTGTCGTTATTTTTGTTGGCCAGGTCTTTTTGCTTTCCTATAATATCTCCCTGTTGCTGGTATATGCTTTGTGCGTTCTCGTATTGTGCCTGCGCGCTTTGTCTTGCAAGCGTCAAAGTATTTCCTCCGGAATAATTTGTAGATAAGGATAAAATATTTGTTCCGGCACCGATATGTTCTCCTTCGGAAACGTTTATGTTTTGTACAATGCCCGAGGTTTGGGCAACTATCTGTATTACACCAGATTTATTAACTATGCCCTCAAACTGGACTTGCGGCGCTGAACCTAATTTATAAATGTGAACCTGTTTCAAAGCTTCGACATTTTGTAACGGTTGAACCTTGGGTGCAAAAAAAATATTGCCGATAAGCATAAGAAGAAAAAATATCGCAAGGACTGCGAAAAAACTGGTAAATGGTTTTTTTTGGATAAATTCCGCTGTCTTACTTAAATTCTTTTTAAAGTGTATTTTCCTATAAGCCGCATTAACTTCGCTTAAATAAGTTTCAATTTTAAATTTTTCAAAACGTGCTTTGCCGTGTAATACCGTTTTAATTCTTTTTTTCGGGGGCTGTTTCATAAAATACTTAACTTACGGGCAGAAACGAAAATTTCGAGGCAGAAAAAATTTCCAAAAGCATTTTATAGGATATCCTGATTGTTGTCAATCAAGCCATGCTTGACGCACAAAATTTTTTTTACTATAATTTATAGATTATATTATATGGCATTATCCGAAACAGAACGAATAATCAGTACGAATGATCTCAGTTCCGAAAGACAAAAGCGAAGATTCGACGAGCGTGTCTCGTTTAGGCTCAAAGTTGCTGAGAATGACTCCCGGGATTTTGTAAAAAGAAATAAACTTTCAGGCAACAATCCTTTACTTTCAGCTGATTCATTGTACAGCAGATTATTTTCTTTAAGACTTCAGGACAGAATGCTTCGAACCCAGCTTGCTCCAACGTGGTTTGATGGTTTAATGAGGCGTTTCGGTTCCGGACAGACACAGGATGAAAGACAAATAGAAGTTTATGCCGCATTATCAAGAGTGCGTTCGGAAGTATCTTCTGTTGTAGATGGACTATCTACAGATGATGACAAAATTAGGGCTAGAAAAGCTGTTGGGGTAATAGACGGAGCTTTGTCCCAGGTAAAAGGTTATGATTCCGCGGAGAAACTGAATTCAAATGAAGCTTTAAAATTTTCAAAACTTAATTCTTCGTTACAGCAGCTGTAA
>JAJYEF010000038.1 GCA_021785915.1 bacterium | reverse complement strand
TCCTATAGTTGACTTTAGCTTCAACAAATTGTATTATACGCTCATGGAGAGACCAAGACCTTCAGACGAATTGGCGGAAGTTGACGTTGTAAACGCACTGACCAAAATTCGTGATTTGGCATCAAAATATGGAGTTAAGAATGCCGATGGCGTTATGGCATTTACTTGCCATTACAAAGATACGGAAGATATAAGAAAAAAAGCGGATTTTACGGTACTTTACAATCAACAAAAACATACGATCGTAGTTTCCTATGAAAGAAGACGTGCGATTGAACCTGATTTTCATCCTGTTTCTCAAGTTTTCCAAAGGCAAAAATCACAGCATGCAATAATGTCGGGATATAGATTCCAGCTTACTTTTACTAATGGTCAGCTCACCGACAGAAGAGTATTTAATGCCAGTTGGGGACCTGACGGTAAATGGAGCGGAGTCCCATCAACAAATTCTAATCTAAGTCCGCTTTTTATGCTGCAGTCCGATTTTTTGGAAAAAGCAGAGGAGCAAAAGTGCAGACAAAGGACACGCGAAGAACGAAGACTAAGGATTGAAAACGGCAACCATCGATTAAATTCGGTATCGAGAAGTATAAGAAAAGGCACGAGGAAAATGTTGGGGGAAGTGGAATCCAGAGTAAGAAATTCCTGATAAGGTCCTCGTTGCATTCAACATTTAGTCTTGACAAGTTTTTCCCTCGGTGATATAACAACTACTTATTATGGGAAAAGATGTGGAAAGGTATAGAGGAACTAGCCAATTTGTAGAAGGTCAAGGGGGGCATATAGGAAGAAAACCCACAAGCAGGAATGCCGAAAGAGTCAGGAGACATATACAAGAGGGAATGCAAATGGCGCAGGGATTAGGACAAGATATTTCTAAATTAACTCCGTACGAGGCAAGAAGGATCAGGAAAAAAGCAATATCAAGTGTTGCATCAGACGCCTTAATTGAAAGATCAAAACCGACCAGAAATGTCCGTCAAGACGTTGAAGAAGGTTTAGACCTACATTTTCAATTTCAAAATCCTACAGAAATTGAAACTTTCGACCTTTGAACCACTCTTTAACTTGACTTTAATCTTATAGTATAATAAAATACTACTCTTATGGCACGTTATTCCGAAAGTGAATTAAGAGCAGTTTTTGGTGATGAGGCGGAAAAATTAACCCGGCAACTTAACGAGCGAAGAAGACAGTCTCGTGAAGAAAAGTTTGGTGAGTCGGAAAAAATTCGGATAGAGCTTGCTGAAATAGCCGACAGATACAAATCCGCCAGACATACTCCGGAAGTAATTTCTGGAACCTGGCAGGATTTGTGGTTGCAATGGGGGAAAAGAATTGGCAGGGAAGTTAGGGTTCCACCCCTAGAACATGGCAAGAAAGCAATCGGTAAAGCAGAGGCAAGAAATGACTTTTTTGTCTACGTACCGGAAGAATTTTCAGAACCTGAAAATTCGCACGATTTAAAAGTTATGATGAAGGGAGTCGCCGGACATATACCTTCTGTTCCATATCAACCGTATAGAAATTTAATCAGACAATCTGGCTGGTTAAGGACAGAATACAGTATTTTACCTCCCCACGAAGGGATTAGCCTTGATCAAATGAGGCGATTTTCCCATTCGGAAAGGGAACCAATGACAGTTAATACTTATGCCATTGCTTCTCAGGCGGCAAGGCTTTTTAGCGGTTCCTTTTTTGACGCAGATAATTTTTCCAGCAGGGCTCATAGGTGTTCGGTTATTTTCGGAAGTTCCTTGTTTGACAGGGAAGGTATCTTAATGACGAGAGCAAATTCGAATAATGGTTGGAACAGCAGTATAAATGAAAGGTTAATAACTAGGGCAGAATTATTGGGGGTAAGGACGGTTGCAAAACAGGGAAAGGCCTAACTTTCAGCTTCTTTTTCATCTTGACAAAACATTCAAAATAGCTATAATGGTTTGTGTTATGTGAAAGTCTTTTGCCGAAGTTTTGGGAAGCAAGCCCGCCTTTGGCGGGATTTTTCATTTTATAGAGAAAATTTAGAGTTTGCACTTTGAAAATTTAACAGCACATTATTGAGTGAGGATAATTTCACTTTAAGAAGCGAAAGCTTCTCAATCAAAAAGTGGTAGGAATTTTCAGGTATTCCTTAAAAATTACCTGAACAGATAGAGTTTAACTCTGTCAAATTTTTTTGAGAGTTTGATCCTGGCTCAGGATGAACGCTGGCGGCGTGCCTTAAGCATGCAAGTCGAACGGGGCCCGTAAGGGCCCAGTGGCGGACGGGTGAGTAACGCGTAGGAATCTACCCCTAGGTGGACCATAGCCTTCCGAAAGGAAGGGTAATAGTCCATGGTCAATTTATTGTAAAGCATTAACTTTGCGCCAAGGGATGAGCCTGCGTCCTATCAGCTAGTTGGTGAGGTAAAAGCTTACCAAGGCGATGACGGGTAGCTGGACTGAGAGGTCGATCAGCCACAACTGCACTGAGACACGGGCAGTACATCTACGGATGGCAGCAACTGGGAATATTGCGCAATGGACGAAAGTCTGACGCAGCGACGCCGCGTGGAGGAAGAAGGCCTTCGGGTTGTAAACTCCTTTTGATAGTCCCTTCACGGACTATAGAATAAGCCTCTACTAACTACGTGCCAGAAGTCTCGGTAATACGTAGGAGGCAAGCGTTATCCGGATTCATTGGGCGTAAAGTGTGCGTAGGCTCATCGAAAAGTCGTATCTTAAAGACTAAGGCTTACCCTTGGGAGTGGATACGATACTTTCGATGTTGAGGATTGTCAGGGGTACCGGAACAGTTAATGTAGCAGTGAAATGCGTTGATATTAACTGGAACACCAAAGGCGAAGGCAGGTACCTGGGATTTTCCTGACGCTGAGGCACGAAAGCTAGGGTAGCGAAACAGATTAGATACCTGTGTAGTCCTAGCCGTAAACGATGTCCGCTAGCTTTTTGTATTTTATATAAGAGGCGCAAGTTAACACGTTAAGCGGACCGCCTGGGGAGTACGGCCGCAAGGCTAAAACTCAAAGGAATTGACGGGGACCCGCACAACCGGTGGAGCGTGTGGTTCAATTCGAGACAAAACGAAAAACCTCACCAGGGTTTGACATAATACCGTACATTCTTTCAGAGATGAGAGGAAATCCGTAAGGATGGTATTACAGGTGCTGCATGGCTGTCGTCAGCTCGTGCCGTGAGGTGTTCCCTTAAGTGGGGAAACGAGCGCAACCCGCGCGAAATGTTGAATATTCATTTCGGACGGTCCCTATTTTTTAGGGAAGGAAGGAGCGGAAGACGTCAAGTCAGCACGGCCCTTATACCCTGGGCTACACACACACTACAATGGCGAAAAACAACGGGCTGCAAGCGCGTAAGTGCAAGCGAATCCCTTAAATTTCGCCTCAGTTCAGATTGGGGTCTGCAACCTGACCTCATGAAGTCGGAATCGGTAGTAATCGCAGATCAGCATGCTGCGGTGAATACGTTCTCGGGTCTTGTACACACCGCCCGTCAAGGCAGTAAAGTCGGTAGCTATCGAACATCCCCTTTGGGGGGTGGAGATAGAGATTGGCGATAAGGCTTAAGTCGTAACAAGGTATCCCTACCCGAAGGTGGGGATGGATCACCTCCTTTCTAAAATTTAAAAAGGCGCGTCCTTTTTAAGAGAGTAAGAAAGGCAGATGAACGGCAAAGTTGGCAAAAATACCGTATAGTATTGACTACCAACGAACACGTAACACCAAGAGAGAATAACTCTTGTAAATCTCAATTATTCATAACTTCCTACCACTTTTTGGTTGATAATTTGAGGGAATTATTCCTGAAATTAGCCTCCGACAATTTTCCGTTCTTGGTATTAAGCGCGATTTTTGCGCTTCTTGCTCTCTGGAAAGTTGAAGACCCATCTAGAAAACCACCCCAAAGGTGGTTTTTTAGTGATCAAAATTCTCCTTGTAAAAGTCTCTTGACAGACTTTACTATAAGTTATATAATACCGCGCATGACAGAAATTGACCCAGGCCAACCGGCGTATACAAGCTTTCAACTTTCCGATGGAAGAAGGTATTCAAATTACTCTTTTGACGGAGGGACTGTTGAGGTGCATAGGCCCGTTAAGCCGCAGGAATATCAACATTCAGAAAACATAGAAGAAAATTGGGCTGAAGCATGGCATCGGGCCCACGATGCAAAAGTCACAAATTTATTAAGTGACTCCGCTGTTGCCGTGAATTTCTTTAGAAACTTTCCAGGAGAAAGCGAAATAGATAATGAATTTCTGCTGGCCGGAATTACACATCCCGATAAAGCCGTCAGATCTATAGCAAGTACGATTCGACCATTATCCGAAGTTGGGCTTGCGCTTGCAATAGGCTTAAATGATGATAACCCCTTGGATAAAATGATAATTATCTACCGCCAGAGGAGTCTGGGCGTTACAGAAGATCAAATTACTAAAGCTGAAGCACTTGCCAAACAGTTAGGTCAAGATATGTCTCTGAGTTTGGATGACATATTCCGTGGCAAATTTCAAAGTTAAATCTAACTCCCCGGAATTCAAATAAACATACAATCCTGCTATAATATCTTAACGAATTTATATGAAAATCGGAATTTTTACCGAAGGTTATCCGCCTCAAATTAATGGAGTTGCCACGTCTGTCGAAAATTCTGTAAAGGGACTTAGGAAGAGAGGCAACGAGGTTTTTGTAGTTGCCGCCAAATACCCAAATGTTAAAGATGAAAAATATGTAACCAGGCTAAGTTCAATACCTGTAATAAGGGATATGAACCTTAGAATGGCAACGCATCTTCCGGAAAGAGCATTATTTAGGCTATCAAAAATAGAATTTGACATAATCCATTGCCATTCGGGCGGACCTCTTACAATAATGGGACTGGAGTTTTCAAGGCTTAAAAGAACTCCTGCGGTTTTTACATACCATACGCTTTTTAATCAATATACGCATTATGTTTTTAGGGGAAAACTTATAACTCCAAAAATGGCGGAGACCGCAAGCAGGATTTTGTGCAACCGTTTCGATTATATAATTGCCCCGACTCTCAGAATTAGAAAGGAGCTCGTATCATATGGCGTTAAGAAGCCCATTGCCGTTATAGCAAGCGGGATAGATACCAAAAAATTTGACGTTAAAGACGACGGGTTCTTAAGGTCAAAAACCGGAATTCCAAACGACCAAAAAATCCTGCTTTACGTGGGACGATTGGCAAAAGAAAAGTCGCTTGATTTTGTAATAAGGTCTTTTAGGATTGTGGCTGAGAAAGATAAATCCTGTGTTCTTGTTATAACCGGAAACGGCACAAAGAAGGATGTTGCATTTTTTAAAAATTTGTCCAGGAGTTTAAAACTCGAGAAAAGGGTATATTTTACAGGTGCGTTTAAGCCAAGTGAAATAGAAAAAGTTTATGCCGGTGGATACGTTTTTCTATTTGCTTCCGCTTCGGAAACGCAGGGCATGGTCGTTTGGGAAGCTTTGGCATCGGGGCTGCCTGTTATTGCGGTAAGAGATAAAGCTCTGGAAGATGCAATAGAAAGCGGCAAAAACGGCATTTTTACCAAGAGGGACGAGAATGAATTCGCAAAAACCGTACTCGAGTTTTTAAAGAACAATGATTTAAGAGAAAGAATGTCGAAAAACGCAAAAGAAAGTGCCCAAAAGTTTTCTCTTGAAAAAAACGCCGAAGAACTGGAAAAAGTTTACAAAAAGGTTTTATCAGAGCAAGCAAATAAAAGAATTCACGAAGTTGTTTTAAGTTCCGAAATAAACATTCCTGTTGAAAGAATTTGGGAGCTTTTAACCGATCTTACTCTTTATACCAAATATGTTAAGCATACTCAAAAAGTATATGGTCCCAAAAAGTTGACGATTGGGACGGGATGGCAGGATTGGTCCACAATGCTTTGGGTACCAATTAAGGTATCACATAAAGTAGTGGTATTTGATAAAAATAAGGCGATAGGATTTGATATTCCGTTTCCTTGGCCCGTTGGTGGAGAAATGATACAAAGAATATATCTTGAAAGAAATGGACCAAAGACTAAGTTTAATGCTTCTATGAAATTCAGGTTTGGAAACAGGTTTGTGAATATTTTAATTTCCTCAATACTTAAGGCACGGCTTAGGGACACAATGTTGTATACTATGGAAAAGACCCAAAAAGATAGACTTAAACTAATGGGCAAAAACTAAATGTTAATTTCAGTTGTAGTTTGCGCTTATAACGAAGAAAAAGGGATTGCGGAATGCATAAACGCCATTAAAAAGCAATCGTTAGCAGGGGGTGACTATGAAATTCTTGTTGTAGATAATGCTTCAACCGACAAGACCGCAGAAATTGCGAGAAGCTTAGGCGCAAGGGTTGTATCGGAGCCCCATAAAGGCATAGCACATGCAAGGGAAAGAGGCTCGGAGGAGGCAAAAGGCGAGATAATTGTTTTTACAGATGCGGATACCAAGGTTCCGGATAACTGGCTTACGACAATTGCCGGCGCTTTTAAAAAAGACGAAAAACTTGTGGGATTTGGCGGAACGTACAAAATCACCACAGGCACATTCTTATCGCGTTTGGTTATGAATAGTACTATGTATCCTTTGTATCTTTTGGGAAAAATTATAACCGGCGGATGGGTATTAATAGGGCCTAATATGGCTTATAGGAAGTGGGCATTTGATAAAACGGGAGGGTACGACACGAGTCTTTCCCAAGGAGAAGATATAGATATTTCGCAAAAACTTCAGAAATTGGGTAAAGTTAAACTCGTTAACAATTTTTATGTTTACCAGACCGGAAGGAGATTCGAAAAGGGACTTATTCCTGGACTTAGAAGTTACGGAATAAGCTGGCCGATGAAAGTATTTTTCCATAAAGATACCACAAAAAAACTTCAGGACTTCAGATAATCTTATCCCATAGTTGACTTATCAAAATTTTGTGCTAGAATGTTGGGCATGAACAGAAAAATTGAAGCTGCAGGATTATTTTTGGGAGCAACGGCGGTACTTTCAGGTTGTGCGGGTGGTCCTTCTGCCGAAGATGTCGTAAGAAGCCAATCAACTTATGAAGCCGCTATGAGCAACCCTCAATTTTTGGTCTTTAGGTCTGAGGTTAGGTGTTATTCTAATCAAAGTCCGGAAAAAGCTACACAAGGCGGTTTGGCCGAAGTTACGATTAAAGATACCAGATGTTTTGGCGACACCGGTTCATTCGGGCTTCCAAAGGATAGCCCAGCAATCCCCGAAACCACTATTTTTGCACAGGGAGCCACAATAATAACGCTTCCCAAAAATTAAGGTTTGACATGCGCGCGTTTAGAACTATAGACTATGAGTATGCCGGAAGCAGCAGAGGGCACTAACGAACAGAGTCCAAAAATCCCCTTTAAAGACAGAAAACCTCAGGAAGGAAGTATTGGCAGCGGAATAGGCGTTAACGGACGAGGTTTTAGTTCGAACCTTGGGCGCAGGTTAATAGAGCGGGGTCATCTTATAGGCTCGACAAGAGAGACAAATATCCCAGGTAGCGACATTCATAGGGGAACGGTTGAGCGTTTTGAAAGAGGTGAGTTTTACAGGGCATATATGGATTTTAGGCGAAGGATGCGGGATGCGGAAAAACGCGGAGAAAATTCAACTGACAAAAAAGAGGAGTTTAGAATCTTCAGGCAAAAAGCGACCGAGTTCAAGAAAAAGTTAGACACGTTAAACAAGCAGTTCTATCCTTATAAGAATGACTGGGACAGAGTTGATGTCAGCGATCCGGAACTTGGCGAACATCATATTCCGGTAGTTACTCTCGATCTAAATCCACCCAAAGAGGGAGAACCAGACGAACGCGTCCCTTATTTTTTTGTTCCTACATATATAGCAAATCCATATCAGGTGGCGTTTTTAGCCATGGCGCTTGCGTTAGAGGGCCAAAAAGTCCATGTAATGACTTATCCGGAAAAATATAAAATGTCGGAAAGCAGTCCGGATTGGCTTAAGATTGTCAAAAACGCCGGTACGCTAAGGCCATACGCAAAACTTGCACAAAAGGTTGCAGACGGATTAATACTTGATAATTATAATTTAGTCGGAACTTCTATGGGGGCAGCTGTTTCTTTGGAAATGGCCTCAGACCCTGCCAGCAAGGGGAGAATCAATGATTTGATAATCGTAGACCCGCCGAGCCTTCACGATAGGAATTCCTGGAAAATGGCTCTTTACGAT
>JAJYEF010000003.1 GCA_021785915.1 bacterium | reverse complement strand
CCAATACTGAAAAAATATATATTACGCCCCAAACAATAACTATACCCAATAATGCCAAGGCAATGAGAACTAATATGTGTCCTCCAACAGAAGATTTTCCAAGTGCTACTATTGCGGCTATAATTATAGCGGAAAGAGATATCAGCTGAAGTAAAGAATTTCTTATTTCCCGCGCATTTTGATCTTGAAAATTTACATGCTCTTTAGTCGTATTTAAGATTAATTCCTGGTTTTTATTAAAATCTTCTGCAATTATAGTTAACCAACCTTTATGTTCCTGTACTACAGTGTCTAAATTATTTGTAAGTCTTGCTAGTTCTTCTTGAAAAGTAGGAGATGCGGAATTATAAGAGGTAAACATAAATTCATTGTCATTGCCAGAATGAATTTCATCATCTTCCAAAAGCTCACTAACTTTTAGTGTTCCCAAACTTATTAAAGTATTTTCTACCAAGCTCTCGTCATTTCTATCAATCTCCCATGTGGCAAAAAGGCTTCCAGAAACTTTAATTTTTATATAAGCAAATGCGCTCCCGTCATTTTTTATGTGATAACCCACAGCCTCATTGTCTCCTGTTCTTGCTAGACGACCATCGTATTGAATCTTATATAAAATTCCAAACGCGGTTTTATAATCAGAACTATTAAGCGGTATATGATTGGGCATAAATTTAGATTATTATAGCTTTTTAATTTGAAAAAAGATAGGTAAATTGACTCTCCCTAAAAATAAGTTTCCATTCCTTGATACAATCTACAAATTCGTCTATAATTTGGTTTGAAAGAACGAAACGGTGGTGCACAAAGGACGATTAGCTCAGCTGGTTTAGAGCGTCGCATTTACACTGCGAAGGTCTGGGGTTCGAATCCCTAATCGTCCACACACCAATAACTAGTATTAAGTAGTTGGTATTTAGTATAATTTCATATACATAATGCGCCGAGATAGCCAAGGTGGTCAAGGCACCTGTCTGAAGAACAGGCTATGTGTGTTCGACTCACACTCTCGGCACAAAGCGGGCGTAGTTCATCGGTAGAACGTCTCCTTGCCAAGGAGAAGGCAGTGGGTTCGATTCCCATCGCCCGCTCATATGAGATCCCTCTTTTTATTTATAGCTTTTTTAATAGTTGCGGGAGCAGCATTAACTATATACTATGTGAATAGCCCATACTTCAAAGGAACAAAACGAACTATGTTCGGACAGGCAGAAGATATGACTCTCGCAAGCCCGGCATTTAATAATAACGGCAATATTCCGGCAAAATATACTTGTGACGCTGAGAATCAAAGCCCTCCTCTTACTTTCAACGGAGTTCCATACGGCAGCAAAAGTCTCGTGCTTATTGTCGAAGACCGTGACTCAAATCCATCCGGTTTTACTCACTGGGTAATGTTTAATATAAACCCCTACACAAACGAAATTCCCGAAAATTTTATTTCTGATAATGTTGCTATGGGCGTAAACGACTTCGGCCAGGATGGGTACGGAGGACCTTGTCCGCAATCCGGCACGCACAGGTACGTTTTTAAACTTTATGCCATAAACACGATACTGCTTCTTCAAAGAGGCGCTACAAAGGCACAAGTTTTATCAGACATTGGAGGACACGTCATAGAAGAGGCCGAGCTTACGGGACTTTATAAAAGACAATAATTTACCCTGATAAATACATGCGTCAGATTTAACTGCGTGAAGCTTCAAAAGCTTGACAAAAACAGCAAAATATGTCAATCTAAGGTGGTGAGAAAAGTGTTCCTGCTTGCCTCATTTTTTGTATTTACCCCTTCGTTACTGGCTTTAAGCCTTTTTTTATTGTCTCTTAATTTCAGGTCAAGTTTTTTGTCCCAAAAACCTTTCCCAAAAGTTGCTTATGCAGCTTTGCCTGCCGCGTCGGGCACACTTAAAACACAAATAACCTTCCAGGATGCAAGAGTAACCGTTGTAAAAGATTTTTTTCAAAAATATAACTCTGTTCTTTACCCTTATGCTTCGGACATAGTTTCAACTGCAGATAAATACGGACTAGATTACCGTCTTGTACCGGCAATCGCCATGCAGGAATCAACGCTCTGCAAAAAAGCCCCAAAAGACTCATATAACTGCTGGGGTTTCGGAATTTACGGGAAAAAAGTTACAAGATTCAATAATTTTAGCCAAGCCATAGATACTGTTACAAAAACCTTGGCAAGACAATATAAAGCCCAAGGTCTCCAAACTCCACAGCAGATAATGACCAAATACACCCCTTCCAGCAACGGAAGCTGGGCTATAGGCGTTAATACAGTCATGGATCAACTTTCTATATAACCTATAGTTTGCCTCTTGACAAACCTATAGTTGTGTGATATATTGTCGGACAGATCCTAAGGTATGTCTTTCCAAATACATACGTTAGGATTTTTTTTGGTTTAATTCTGCAAAAATACGGAATTAAACCTTTTTTTATGGGAAATAAAATTTTGCTTGCAATATTTTTTATTGCGGCACTAACGATTATTCCTCAAAAAGCGTATTCACAGGAAAAGGCTTCAGCGTCCTCCGCGGACATTAAAACTTTCCAATCGGTTACGGAAAGTTCTGATTACCGTGTAAAAATACTAAAGAAATATCTGTTGAAACAGCATTCTCCGTTGGCAAAAAATGCGCAGGATTTTATCTATTATGCCGATGAGTACAATCTGGACTGGAGACTGGTTGCCGCAATTGCCGGAGTTGAATCCACATTCGGTAAGTCAATTCCACCCTCTTCTTATAATGGTTGGGGATGGGGGGTATACGGCGACAATGTAATAAGATTTAGTTCCTGGAAAGAGGGCATACAAACCGTTTCGGCAGGATTAAGACAAAGATACATGGACAAATGGGGAGGTCAAAACATATACCAAATAGGGTCTATGTACGCTTCTTCTCCCGTATGGGCTTCGCACGTACTTTATTACCTTAATGACATCCAGAAATTCGCTTTAAACGACCCTAAGGATTCACTTTCCCTCACATTATAAGCTTTTTAAACGGCTAGATTAAACAGGATAAATCCTGTATAATCAAACGTGTCTACGAGCGGACGTGGTGGAACGGTAGACACGCAAGGTTTAGGACCTTGTGGCCGCAAGGCTGTGGGGGTTCAAATCCCTTCGTCCGCACAAAAACCATGACTACAGCAATACAAAAACAGGAAGACGGGACAATAGAATTAACAGTTACTCTGCCGTGGAACCTCGTTGAAAAAACCAAAGATGAGGTAATCGAAGAACACCGAAAAGATACCCAGATGCCGGGATTCAGAAAAGGAATGGCCCCAAAAGATATCGTTGAAAGTTCTTTGGACAAGGACCACTTGAGGGAGGATATACTAAGAAAATTACTTCCCCAGGGGTATGTCGAAGCAGTAAAAACCCATAATTTAAACCCTGTACTTAGTCCCAAAATCCATGTAGAGAAACTTGAAGACGGAAAAGACTGGATATTCAAGGCACTAACGGCGGAAGCGCCAAATGTTGAGCTTGGAAATTACAAAGACGCGGTAAAAAAAGTTACTGCGGCTTCAAAAATTGTCGTTCCCGGAAAGGAGCCTCAACCCGTAAGTTTCGAAGCTATTTCTAAGGAACTTCTGTCAAACTCAAAAGTGCGTATTCCGCAAATTATAATAGATCAGGAGGTTGACAGACTCTTATCCCAGACTCTGGACGAAGTAAAAAGACTCGGGCTTACTTTGGACCAGTATTTGTCTTCAACGAACAGGACTTCCGACGGTTTAAGAAAAGAATACGCCGTAAAAGCCGAAACCGACATAAGACTTGAATTTATCTTGCAAAAAATCGCGGAAAGCGAAGGCATTAAGGTAGAAGAAAAAGAAATAGACGAAGCAATTGCCCAGGCAAAAAATGAAACCGAGAGACAAAATCTATCTGCAAACAGATACCTATTGGCAAGTATTATACGACAGCAAAAAACGCTTGATTTCTTGAGGAACCTGTGATATATAGGAGGCAATATGGATAAAACAAAAACCCAGAAAAATAGGATAAAAAATTTTGACAGAAATCCTGTGGAGGCACTTAGGGATACGGGATCTGTTGCATTGGATGCGACCAGGAAAGCATTGCAAGACGAAGCCCAGCTTGAAGTCAATGCCCTCTGGAACCAACTCTTGGGCGCAAGCAAGCAAGCTAAAAAAGAGGACATAAAACACACTTCCAACGAAGGTCCTGTCGGTCAAAATGATTTCATTGAGATGCAGGAAGGCGAGGAAATTGTGCTCGGCAAATCGGAAAGAATGGCCGAAATAGAACCCGCAATAGACTATTTTTCCGAAATCATTAATGCCACCGAACGCGCTTCCTCGCAGGAACAAAGGGAGCTAAGCCAAAAAATCGAAGAAGTAAGAGTGGAAATTGCAAAACTTGCGAAGAGCTCGACAGAGCTTGAGGTGATCGTAAAGGACGTAACTATCGAAAACATCATCCCTAACGCCGGCAAGTACCACCTAAACTTTTTCGAATGGCTTTTGGTAACGCTTCAAAGTGCGCGAATAAAAATCGAAGATTCAACGAGCTGGCTTACGGTAATTTCTGCAAAAACTCATAAAAAGGGCTATTGGCCATCTGCGAAAGCTTACGGGACGAGCTTTACTTTGTCGGGCGAACGAAATGTTGCAACCCAAGTCGGATAATTTGGTTGTTGACATAAATTATAAGTTTTGAAAAAATAATTTTATGAAATTAATTTTTATTAAGAAGCTTATCAAGATCTCCTTAAGGGGAGGTTTCTTGGCGTAGCTTTTAATTAAATGCGCCTTAAAGCCTCCCAAGCGGGAGGTTTTTTTATGGACTGGAGGTGATAAATATGACAGAAAAATATTTAGAAGAAAGATTTAGGCATCCTAACGTTACGATAAGTGCGGATGCAACTATCGTTCCGTGCGCAAGCATAAGAAAAGGAGAAAGACATCCCGTAACCTTTGCTCCGTTTCCCGATCATGGTAGACCGCTATTCGTTGCCTCAACTCTTGGCAGCAGGTCTTCGTTTACGGAGATAGCAGGTAGATTATCAAAAAACGAAAGTGAAAAAATAGACAGCGTATGGCAACAACTAACTACCCAGTTTTCCTTAGACGGTGCAATAACCGGAAGCAGCGCGGTTTTAGCTTCAAGAACAGAGGGAAAACCCGATATACATATATTTATAATAGGCAACCCTTATGATGACAACAGCTTAAGGCTATACTGCCACAGGGGCATTTTTGAGGGAGTTCCTGCGATTATCCAGGATGCGCGCGGAAGAAAAAAAGATGCCGATAAAATCGAGAATCAATTCAGGGTCGAGGGACAATATGAGGCTCCAAAATCGTGGAATTCGAGAAAAAGAAGGTAATTTGCCTCTTGACAGGGAATGATACCTTTTGTAGAATTTTTTTATAGTATGAAAAGATCTTTTCTTTTCCAAACGATTATTAACCTCCTTATGGAGGCGTAATTGTTTGGGAGAAAAGATGTAATAAAACAAAATTTTAAACAAAAGAACAATCTCCCAAACAAGGGAGATTTTTTTTGGAGTTATCTATGAAAGAAATAATAGAAAAACAACTGACCGATTCGCAATTATCCGATCCAATTGTAGACGAAGTGGTTCCTCTTGCAATTAGAGAAGCTTTAACAATCTACAACTCCAGAGCCAATCGGGAAATTGCTACAGCAGAAAAAAGGGCTCAAATTTGCAGATGTATCAATTGCCAAAAAGATGCCGAAAGAACACGAGAATTATGGTATGGAGAATTAAATAAAAGGAGGTGAAAAATATATGGCCTATTATAGTGTAGAAGTAGGGAGAAGAGGAAAAGTACCAAACAAAGGAGAGTATCCGACTTCAGAAGATTTCTTTCAAGCGAGTAGAATAGGAGTTGAACCGGATCAAGCACAAGTCGAATCTGCTTTACGTGCTTTTCAATCAGGATATTTAAATCCATCTGCTGAAAAATTTACAGGACAAAGTCAACCTATTGAAGTATTTAATGAAGGTCAAAAGAATTCATAAACATTATGAAAGAAAAAAGTAGCGGCTGGTCCTTGCTTGAAAAAGCCGGACTCTTTAGAAGTGGAGTTCACGCCGATACGAAGATTGACGCAAAAGCTTATAACGGCCAGCGAATAGAGATAAAAGTTGTCCCTATTACAGTCAACGGGGGAAAAGATACATTATTTGTCCCTCCACCTGAAGAGGCAGAGAAAGTATCAATTATTTTTGAGAGACGACAATACAGTCTTTAGAAAATTGTATTGAGGAATTTATTCTGATAAAATTATACCTGTCTTAGATTCAGACAGGTATTAGGATTCGTAGCTCAGTTGGTTAGAGCGTTGCATTGACATTGCAAAGGTCAGAGGTTCGAATCCTCTCGGATCCACCAAGGAAAATACATTATGGATAACTTAGAAGTCTTCCAAATCAACAAAATTACCCTTATTAAGGGAATTTGATTGTGGGAGACATATATAATTCTCCCCTTTAGCGGGAGATTTTTAATGCTCTTTTAAAAGGAGGTGATTAAATGAGAGAAAAACTTTCTGGTGTAAACCAGGGAGCAAAGGTTGAACATGCTCTTCGCGCGTTAAGCGCTATGACTTCATCGTCTAAAAAAGAAGACGAGTCACAAAGCACTGGAGAACAGCAAAACCATCTTGGCTCCGAACACCCTCGTTACGAAGGACTAAATCTTACAGAAGGGCCGGCTCACGAAGCTTGGAGATTTGGTCTATAACCTCATTTATAAAACCTGTTTGTTTTGGTAAAATTCTTATATGGTTACCATTAAAGTCACTACCGAAAAGAATAAACAGGTTATTGACATTACTCATTTATTATCGGCTGTTGCGCAAGAACATGAAAATGGAATACTGCAGGTATTTGTCAGGCATACGACCTGCGCCATTGCAACAGCCGACCTTGACCCTGGGGCAGAGGAAGATTATATGAAAGCATTTGAAAAAATAGCCCCTCCTTTGACTTATGCACACCCTCATGACCCTTCGCATTTTAACGATCATCTTCTTTCAACGATTATAGGAACGGACCTTAGTATTCCCGTAAAATCCGGAGCGCTAACACTAGGAACATGGCAGAAAATAGTACTCTTTGAATTTAGCGGTCCACGGGAAAGAGAAATTGTGGTAAATTATATAAAGGAGGAGTGAATTTATGACCAGAGACCAGGCGTACCAAACTTTAACAACGTTAATTTCTAACGAAAACCTGATAAAACACCACTTGGCTTGCGAAGCCGCAATGAAGGCAATTTACGAATATATTCAAAGAAGAGATAAAAAACTTATTGACGAACAAGAGGAAAAAGATTGGGGAATTGTGGGTCTTCTTCATGATGCTGATTACGAACTTACAAAAGGCCATCCCGAAAAACATACGCTTGTCTTGGAGCAAAAAATCGGCAAAGAACTTCCTCCGGAATTAATGTATGCTATTAAGGCTCATAATTATAAATTTAGCAAGGCAAATCCTTTATCAAATCTTGATTGGGCTATTTATACATGCGACGAGCTGACGGGCCTTATAATTGCGGCGACCCTTGTTCATCCTGAAAAAAAACTTTCAATGGTCGACGTTGACTTTGTAAAAAAAAGGTACAACGAAAAATCGTTTGCAAAAGGAGCTGACAGAAATCAAATTAAGTTATGCGAAAAAAGCCTTGGCATAAAGTTGGATGATTTTATAGAAATTGTACTATCGTCTATGCAAAACATAGCTCCGGAACTAGGACTTGCTTGACAAAAACGGTCAATTACCCATATGCTAAAAATGTGGAAAGGGAAGAACTGGTTTTAAGATCAAAAAAACAAATTTTATTTAATAACTTTTTAGGAGGTATCGCCTGGGCACTCGGAGTAACGGTCGGCTTAGCTTTGATTGTCGCCATACTTGGATTCATATTAAAGAACGTAAATCTTATTCCCTACGTAGGCAATTTTGTTGCAGGGGTAATAGAATTTATTCTTACTAAAAATCCTAATTTACTCACCAAATAGATGTTCAAATTAGGCTTTAAATCTGGTAAAATCTCCACATGGACAAAAAATTGAAAGACCATAAACAAATAGGGCAGGAGCTGGAATTATTTTTTACACATGATTACGCGCCGGGTGCCCCATTCTGGCTTCCCAAGGGAATGGTGATCTTTAAGGAACTCGAAAGATACATAAGGGAATTAACCGAAAAAGCAGGATATGTAGAAACTTCAACTCCGATAATGGTTAAATCTAAACTATTCAAGGAATCGGGGCACTGGGTTAAGTTCGGCGAACACAATATGTATAATTTGACACTTGCAGATGACGAGAACGACCAGCACCCTGAAAGCTACACTCTTAAACCCATGAATTGTCCCGAATCAACTATTCTTTACAGATTTAGACCAAGAACCTACAAGGAGCTGCCGTTAAGACTTGCGGAGCTTGGAAGACTCCACAGGCGCGAAAAATCAGGCGAGGTGAACGGCCTATTAAGGGTAAGACAGCTTACGATGGACGACGCACACCTTTACGTAAGGGAAAATCAGATTTTTGACGAGGTGTCGGCGATTTTGGACATGATGATTGCTTTTTACAAAAACTTCGGTTTTGAATATGAATTCAGGTTTGCTACACGCCCCGACCAGCGCGCCGGAACGGACAAAATGTGGGATAAGGCGGAAAAAGACATGGAAGACGTATTAAAGAAAAAAGGGATTAAAGCAGGAGACAAAAAAGGCGACGGTGCTTTTTACGGACCAAAGATTGATTTGCACATAAAAGACGCCCTCGACAGAGAATGGCAACTTGCCACAGTCCAGCTTGACTTCCACATGCCGGAGGCATTCGACCTTAAGTATGTAAACGAAAAAGGTAAATTCGAAAGGCCGGTCATGATCCACAGGGCAATTTTTGGAAGCTTCGAAAGATTCATTGGGATTCTTACCGAACATTTTCAAGGCGCATTTCCTTTATGGCTTTCGCCCATTCAAATAATACTCTTGCCTATAACTGAAACTGTGAATTCATATGCGGAGAAACTTAACCAGGACTTGCTTGAGCTAAACATTAGAAGCGAGGTAGATATAAGAAACGAGAAATTAGGTGCAAAAATAAGGGATGCAACTTTGCAAAAAGTCCCATATTTAGGTATAATAGGCGAAAGAGAAATGGAAGATGAATCCATTTCGGTAAGATTTAGAAGCGGAAAAGATTTAGGAAAGTTTAAATTGCCGGATCTTACTAAAAAATTAAGACAAGAAATTGATAAAAAGGCATAAGAAACAAACCGACAATAGAAGGTTTTACAGAACAAACGCACATATATTTGCTTTCCAGTTAAGAGTGCTGGACAGCGAGGGAAAGCAAATAGGCGTTTTACCAAAAGCGGAAGCTTTAAAACTTGCCCAGGAGCAGGGTTTAGACTTGGTTGAAATAGCCCCTCAAGCCAAGCCTCCGGTTGCAAAAATTATTGACTTTAATAAATTTTTGTACCAGGAGGAAAAAAAGAAAAAGGAAGAGAAGAAAAAGGCAAAAGTCTCTGAGACCAAAGAGGTAAGACTGGGACCTTTTATGGGCGATAACGACCTTACGGTTATGACCCGAAGAGCAAAAGAATTTTTGCAAAGCGGTGATAAAGTAAAGCTCGTCGTTTTTTTTAGCGGAAGACAGATTACACATCCCGAATTTGGGCACCAAGTTCTGGATAAAGTAATAAATGAGCTGTCTCAGATATCAAAGGTAGAACGGGAAAGGCATTTGGAAGGGAGAAAATTGATTACTATTATTTCTCCCGACAAAAAACATTCCGAAAACATAGACGAAAGAGGAAAAAAAGATGGCAAAGAAGAAAATCAAAAAATCGGTAGCTAAAAGATTCAAAGTTACCAAAACGGGAAAAGTAATGTTTGGCCACCAATATGGTAGCCATAAAAAACTTAATAAAAGAAGGTCAAGGATAAGAAGACAGAAAGAACCTGGCGTTCTTAAGGGTAAGTTTGCAAAAAAAGTAAAGAAAATGTTGGGGGAAGGTTAATATTATGGCAAGAGTAAAAAGAGGGACAGTTTCAAGAAGAAAACATAACAAGCTCGCAAAGCTTACGAAAGGCTACAGAGGAACGAAGGGGAGGCTTATCAAAACTGCGAAAGAAGCGTCGCTTCACGCAGGTGCATATGCATACCATGGAAGAAAACTAAGGAAAAGGGACTTTAGGAGCCTTTGGAATATCAGGATTTCGGAAGCGGCTAAAAAAGAGGGCACATCGTATAGCAAATTAATGGGGGCCTTGAAGAAATCAAAAATAGAACTCGACAGAAAGATTTTGGCAGACCTTGTATTAAACGACCCGGAAACTTTTTCGGAAATTGTAAAACGGGTTAAAGCGGAATAATTTGTAAACCTCATGAAAGATATCCCCTTTACTAAAAAAGGATACGAAACGCTTAAGAAAAAGCTTTTGTTGCTTAATTCCAAAAGACCGGAGGCGGTTAAAACGCTGACAAGGGCTAGGGAAATGGGCGATTTATCCGAAAATGGACTCTATAAAGCTGCCAGATTCGAACTTTCGGATATTGACAGGCAAATTAGACATTTAAATTATTTGTTAAAATACGCCAAAATCTATAATCCGTCGGGCAATAGTATCATCCAAATCGGAAGCAAAGTAACTCTTGAACAAAACGGTAAAAAAAGAGTATTCACAATTACAGGCGAGTATGAAGCAAACCCGAACGATGGAAAAATATCATATAAATCACCGTTGGGCAAAAATTTGTTAAATAAAAAATTAAACAGTTTTGTAGAAATCATTACTCAGGGAAAGAAAACAACTTACGCAATTGATAGAATATCAAAATAACCCCTAGTGAAAAATAGCCTTAAATCTGGTATCCTTTGAATATGGAAGAAAACTTATTGAGCATTAAAAATGCCGCATTATCGCTTATTTTGGATGCCAAGGACGATAAAATGTTGGAGGAGATAAAACTCCAATTTTTGGGAAGAAGCGGACAATTGACTCTTGCAATAAAGGAAATTACAAAAGTTCCGGTTGAAGAAAGAAAGGAGATAGGGATTCTCGCAAATGAAGTAAAACAGACTATAGAAGAAGCCCTAAATGAACAGGAGAAAATTTTATCAAAAAAAAGAAAACAAATAATTTTTGAGAGGATAGACGTTACAAATCCTTCGGTAAAACCGCCCTTGGGACATCTTCATCTGGTTACCCAGGCAATTGAAGAAATTTCGGCAATTTTTTCAAAAATCGGCTTTGAAAGAGTAAGGTATCCTGAAGTTGAGTGGGATTGGTATTCTTTTGGAGCATTAAATTTTCCCCAAAATCATCCCGCAAGAGACGAGTGGGAGACATTTTTTATAAAGGAGAGCCCACATGAGAAGTACGGCGCAATGCTTCTTACTCCGCACACATCATCCGGGCAAATACGCGAAATGGAGAGAAAAAAACCACCTATAAGGATGTTAAATATCGCGAAAACATACAGACGGCAGTCGGATATTTCCCACGTTCCGATGTTTCACCAGTTCGAAGGACTCGTTGTAGATAAAGATATCGCCATTACCCACCTGAAAGGAACTTTGGATTATTTTGTTAGATCTTTTTTCGGCAAGGACAGAAAATCACGAATAAGACCTTACCATTTCCAGTTTACCGAGCCATCTTTCGAAGTCGACGTTTCATGCGGGGTATGCAACGGAAAAGGCTGCAAGGTTTGCAAAGCAGGGTGGCTTGAATTAGGAGGCGCCGGAATGGTTCATCCAAACGTACTTCGTGCCGGAAAAATTGACCCGAACGAATATTCGGGATTTGCATTCGGCTTCGGTCCGGAGCGCTGTATGATGATGAAGGAAGGACTAAAAATAGAAGATTTAAGAATCCTTTATTCCAATAATTTGGACTTTTTGGAACAGTTTTGACATGAATTTTAAATTGCTCGACAGTTGGCTCAAAGAATACGTAAAAACAGACGCTTCTGCGCAGGAGATAGGAAGACTTTTATCGCTTTCAAGCGTTTCGGTAGAAGGTATAGAAAAAAAAGGAAATGATTTTGTATACGACATAGAAGTTACAACCAATAGGCCCGATTTAATGAGTATTTTGGGACTTGCAAGAGAAACTGCAGCGGTCCTTAAAAATAACAACATTAAAGCGTTATTCTCAAAACCCAAATTTATAGCACCCCAAACTCCTAAGGAAAACTTGGTCGAAATAAAAAACGACCCTAAACTTGTAAACAGAATTTGTGCCGTGGCAATGGAGGTAAAGGTAAAGCAATCTCCGAATTTGGTAAAGGATAGGCTTGAAACATCTGGCGTAAGAGGCCTGAATAACGTTATAGACGTTACAAATTATGTCATGAAAGTATTAGGACACCCAACCCACGTGTTTGACTTAGATAGACTCAATACAAAAACCCTCATTATTAGGGAGGGGAGAAAAGGGGAAATTATAAAAACTCTGGATGAGAAACAACATATTTTAAACGGCGGCGAAATTGTGGCCGTAAATGACAGGGGAGAAATAGTAGATCTATTGGGAATAATGGGTCTGCAAAATAGTGTTGTGACCAAGGACACCAAAAAAATTCTGTTTTTTATCGACAATAACGATAAATTAAGAATCAGAAAAGCATCCATGTCTTTGGGCATTAGAACCGATGCGGCAGTTCTAAATGAAAAGGCACTTGATCCAAATTTGGCATTTGATGCGTTGGTTTACGGCATAAAACTTTACGAAGAAATCGCAGACGGCATGATAATTTCAGATATAATCGATATTTATCCCAATAAAGTGGAGGAAAAAGTAGTTAACGTTAGCTTTGAAAAAATAAACAAGGTTATTGGCGTAAAAATAAGTCCGGATAAAGCGTTAAATTGTCTTACGGACCTTGGCTTTGAAGCAAGGATAGAACGGAATCAAATAATTGCAAAAGTCCCGACATTCAGAACCGGAGATATAGAGATAGAAGAGGACATAATAGAGGAGATTGCGCGAATATACGGATATCATAATTTACCGGATGTGCTCCCGCCTCAGCAAGAGGTAGTCCCTCACAGGTTTGACGACGAATTTTACTGGGAAGAAAGAACAAAACAAGCGCTTAAATACTGGGGATTTACCGAAGTCTACACTTATTCTTTCGTTTCCGAAGAAATGTATGAAGGCCCCCTAGACGAAGCAATTACCATACAAAATCCTCTGACCATGGATTTTATCTATATGCGCAATACTCTTATTCCAAGCCTTCTTAAAGCAGTAAGCGATAACAAAACATACGACAAGGTAAAAATTTTTGAAATCGCAAACGTTTATTTTAAGACCAAACGGGGTCTTCCGGACGAAGTACTGACATTATCCGGAGTGGTAAAAAAAGAAAAAATTAATTTTTTCGAAATAAAAGGTGTTATCGAACAGCTTTTACATGACCTCGGAATTAAAGAAACAAAATTTAAAAACCCGAGAAAGGGAGGAATAGGGGCATCCGTTTATATCGAAGATGACTATCTGGGAGAAATAGAAGTTTTAGATACTAATCTTATAGACTTCGAATTAAACTTTGAAATAATTTTAAGGCGCGCAACTCTTAAAAAGGAAATGAAAGTGTTCGCAAAATATCCTCCCATAACCGAAGACCTGTCGGTAGTGGTGGAAAAAGAAACAAACACCGAAGAGCTGATAGACGAAATAAAAGCTCAAAGTCATCTTATTGTTGAGGCAAGCCTTAAAGACACGTACGAAAATACCAAAACGTTCCACATCATTTACCAGGATTTTGAGAAAAACCTCACAAAAGAAGAAACAGCAAAAATAAGAGAAAAAATTGTTTCCTCATTAAAGCGCAAATTTAGTGCTTCTTTTAAATAGGACTACGGGGTCGGTGTTGGCGTAGGCAAAGGGGTCGGGGTTGGCGTAGGAGTAACACCGGTTGAAGGCGTAGGCGTCAGGGTCGGAGTGCTGCTTGATGAATTTCCATAGGAGTAATCGGATGTTTGAGTCGGCGGATAATACTGCGGATCTGCCGCCGAATAGGTCTGCTTTACCCACGCGTCTATTCCTTCCTGCCACCTGTTAACTCCGTCTGTTGAAATAGGATCGTTTTCCTTAAAAACTATAAAATCTTTAACGGTATAGTCGCCATGGTCAATTTCTGCCTGGTTAGCAAGTTTATCGGGCTGGTGTGTGGAAATTTTTATCTTAGCATAAATCGGAGACGGGCTAGTCGGTTGCGTCCCCTGTATAAAATATTCGCTTCTCGTAGGTTCTCCCGGAACAGGAAGCCCCCCGCCATAAGCGTCAATCTGCATTGCGATAACGTCATTAGGTTTTTTGGGTGGTTCGTCGGGCTTTCCCTTTAAAATGTAACTCATGATCTGGTTCCAAATAGGAGCAGCCCCCGTTATTCCGGATGCAACATTGCTCATAGGGCTGTTGTCATTATTTCCTACCCAAACTCCTACGACATAGGACGGGGTATATCCTATTGTCCAGTTGTCTCTTATATCGTTTGTGGTTCCTGTTTTAACTGACACGTCCGGATGTCCGGCAATAACAAGCCGGGAATTTGTTCCGAATTCCATTGCTCTTGCATTATTATCCAAAAGAATGTGCGAAATAATAAAACTTACGTCTGCAGGCAAGACCCTTTGCGGCTGCGGAGGATTATATTTATATAAAACGTTTCCTTTAGAATCATCGACTTCAAGTATGGATACAAGCGGTTGTTTAAGCCCCTCGTTTGCAAAATCCCCATACACTTGCATCTCGTCAATGAGCCTTACGGCGCGTCCGCCTAAAACCAAAGAATATCCAACGCTTTGAAGATTTGCCTGAGTCGGCTGCCAATTTTCTATTCCCATGTCATAAGCTTGTTGCATCACGTTTTTTATGCCCACCATCGCGAGCATCTTGACCGCAGGTACATTTATGGAATTTGCAAGCGCAAACCTTACCTGAACAGGTCCCCTGTACTTATGGTCATAATTTACCGGTATGTAGTCAGGCGCACCGGCATCGGGTTTAAAGTCTGTTTGCGTATCCATTAGAAGCGTTGAAGCCGTATACCCTTTTGTAAGTCCCATCGCATAAGTTATCGGCTTTAAAGAAGAGCCGGGTTGCCTGTAGGCAAGCGCGGCGTTAAAATTACCGTCGTTATTCGTGTCAAAATAGTCCTCGCTTCCAACCATTGCCATGATCTGTCCCGTTTTTGGATCGGTAACCATAGCGGCGGCGTTAGTAAGATGGAAGGCGTTTTTGTCTTTAGCAACCTCTGCTTTTACAATTTGTTCGGCCTTCTGTTCGATATTGTAGTCAAGGGTTGTTTTTACCCTTAAGCCGCCGTTCTCAACAGCCTGGGCGCCAAACTGATTAATAAGCTGCTGCTTTACGTAGAAAACAAAATGCGGAGCCTTAATGCTCGTATTGCCGGGTGAAAACTGCATGGTTTTTACTTCGTTATAGGCATCTGTCTCCTGTTTCTGGGTAATATAACCCTGCGCTTCCATTGCGCTTAATACCTCCTGGGTCCTTGCTATATAATACTTATTCCCACTGTAGGGCGAATAGGTCGTTGGGCTCTGGGGAAGCCCGGAAATAAAAGCGCACTGCGCAAGGTCCAAATCTTTTACGTCCTTATTAAAATAAAGTTGTGCAGCCGCCTGTACGCCCACCGCTGTCCCTCCGTAAGGCACGTCGTTAAGATACATTTCCAGTATCTGGTTTTTTGTATATTTTCTGTCGACCTGAATCGACAGTATCAATTCTTTTATTTTCCTTTGGATCGTAGGCGCCGAAGTTAGAAGGACATTTTTAACAAGCTGCTGAGTTAGGGTTGAACCTCCTTGCAAGCCTCGCAAAAGCGCGATGTTAATAGCGGCCCTAATATACCCCGTAACCGAAAAACCCGGGTTAGTGTAAAAATTCTTATCCTCAACTGCAATTGTTCCTTCCTGTAAGTATTTGGGAATATTATTTAAATTTACATATGTTCTGTTTTCATTTTGATATACGGAATATAAAAGTACTCCATTCCTGTCATATATGCCACTTGCCTGGTTTGCCTGGGCCGCAATAAGCTTTCCGGGGGCTGGCAAATCTCTGCTATACCAAATAAAAAGGAAAACCCCTAAAGCAATAAAGACAATAAGTCCGAAAAACGCAAGTTTTGCAAGTGTCCCATATAAAACTATCCTTGGAGTATTCTGAATTCTTCTGATTAACTTAAAACGGTTAAAAAAGGCCGGAAGTGTTATTGTGAAGTATTTACTTCTCCTTCGGGAACTTCTTACATAATCTAGCATAGTAAGTCAATACAGTATAGCAAATTCCAAAACTTATTTAAAATAAAGAGCTTAACTGCTATACTTGGAAATATGAATGAGTTCGAAGAAATCCTTACGCGGGGTGTTGCAAACATTATCCCCGGAAAAAACGCACTCAAAGGAAAACTTGATAACGGACTAAAACTCAACATCTATTTCGGAATTGACCCTACATCGACAAAAATCCACCTCGGACATGCAGTCCCCTTAAGAAAATTGCAGCAATTCGCAAAAAAAGGCCATAACGTAACATTTTTAATTGGCGATTTTACCGCCCTAATCGGAGATACTTCGGACAAAGAGGCAGAAAGGCCGGCTCTTACAACTGCAGAAATAGAAGAGAATTTTAAAACCTATAAAACCCAGGCCGAAAAAATACTCGATTTTTCACTTGTAAAAATAAGGTATAACAGTGAATGGCTCAAACCGTTAAATTTCGAGGAAATTATAAAGCTGATGCAACATTTTTCAGCAGGTGACTTCATAGGAAGAGAGCTGATAAAAAAGCGCTTAAGCGAAAATAAGAGGGTAGGGCTTCATGAACTCCTGTATCCTGTTATGCAGGGATACGACAGCCTTATGCTTGATACCGATCTTCAGATAGGAGGGACGGACCAGACGTTTAACATGCAAGCGGGACGCACCCTTATAAAAGACATAAAGAAAAAGGATTCATTTGTCTTAACCGCGCCGATTCTTGAGGGACCCGACGGCCGCAAAATGAGCAAATCCTGGGGAAACGCGATTTGGCTTGACGATAATCCTGAGGATATTTTTGCAAAAGTCATGGCTGTAAAAGACGAACTGATAATTACCTATTTTACTCTTGCGACAAATATAGAAACACAAAAAATCAGAGATTATGAGGAAAAGTTGAAAAATGAAAACCCGATGGACATTAAAAAAGAACTAGCTTTTGAAATTGTAAGAGAACTTCATAGTGAAAACTCTGCTTTGAAGGCAAAAGATGCTTTTGAAAGGAATGTGCAAAAGGGTGAACTCCCGAAAGAAGTAAAGCTTTACACTTTTGATATTAAAGATATGAAAATTATTGATATTTTAATCCATCTGCCCGAAAACCTCAGCGCTTCCGAATCAAAGCGACTGATAGAACAGGGAGGAATCACAATTGATGGAGAAAAAATAAAAAGCCCAAACGAAATTATTAACTTAAACAAAGAAAAGCTTCTAAAAATAGGCAAAAGGAGAGTTGTCAAAATCGTATCAAAGTAATAAAATAACGCTATGGAACAATTAAGGAAAAAGTCTTGGATTTGGAAAATTATTGTAATAGTTGCATCACTTGCCTTAATAGCAACGTCGGTACTTGCCTTCTTGCCGCCTCCGCAATAATTTTATGAACTTACAAACACCGGTAATTAAAGCTTCCAGGGCTTATAAAATGTACGCACGGAGGCTTGAAAACCTCGGGATTTATAAACTCGAGGATTTTTTGTACCATATCCCTTTTAGGTACGAGGATTATTCCCTTATTTCGGACATAGGAAAAATACAGGCCGGGGAAACTGTTACCGTACGCGGTAAGGTCGAAAGCATAAAAAACGTCTATACAAGAGGGCATAAGATGCTTGAACGCGCATTAGTGTCGGACAAGACGGGCAACATAAACATTTTATGGTTTAACCAACCGTTTCTAACAAAAATAATAAAGCAAGGCGACACAGTTTCACTTTCGGGAACTGTAGAATCAGAAAGAGGGAAACCGCAGATGATATCCCCGGATTACGAAGTAGTATACGGCGGAAAAGCAATACACACAGGAAGACTGGTGCCTGTATATCCCGAAACAAAGGGCATTTCCTCAAAATGGCTTAGAAGACAAGTTTTTAAGCTTCTGGAAGAAAAAGACCAAATTAGGGAGTATCTTCCAGAGGATTTAATAAAAGAGAATAAACTCATGCCTCTTGGTGAGGCGTTCGAGAAAGTGCATTTTCCCGATAATTTGGATCAGGCAACGAATGCACGAGAAAGGCTTTCATTCGACGAGCTTTTTGAAATGCAACTTGCATCTCTTATTAGAAAAAAATCTTGGCAAAAAAAAGTTATAAAAACCCCAATGAAAATAGATACACAAAAAATAGATGGATTTATAAGGTCCTTGCCTTTCGCTCTCACAAATTCCCAGGTAGAGGCTTACAAACAAATACTAGAAAATTTGTCTTCGGAAAACCCCATGAACAGACTTTTGGAAGGAGACGTTGGGAGCGGAAAAACTGTCGTTGCATGTATCGCAATTTATGCGGTTTTCCTAAACGGCTTTCAATCTGCATTTATGGCGCCTACGGAAATTCTTGCAAACCAGCACTTTAATACAATAAAAGATTTTCTTTCTCCTTTCGGATTACAAGTGGCTCTTGCTACGGGCACTAGCAAAAGTAAAACTGGCAAGTTTGACGTAATTGTTGGAACTCACGCCCTTGTTTATGATAAGGTTACTTTTGACAACCTTGGCCTCATTGTAATTGACGAACAGCAGCGCTTTGGAGTAGAGCAGAGAGCAAAAATAAGAGGGAAAGGCGATAATCCTCACCTACTTACAATGACCGCAACGCCCATACCAAGGACCGTAGCCCTCACAATGTACGGCGATTTGGACCTTTCCATATTAAAGGACATGCCTACGGGAAGAAAACAGGTTAAGACTTGGCTTGTCCCACCCGTAAAACGTGACGGGGCATATGACTGGATTAAACAAAATGTTATTAAAAATAAAGAGCAGGCATTTATTGTATGCCCATTTATAGAAGAGTCTGAAAATATGATTTCCGTAAAAGCCGCAACCAAAGAATTTGAAAGACTTAAAACCCAGATTTTTCCGACATTGCGCCTCGGGCTTTTACATGGAAAGTTAAAAACCGGGGAAAAAGATGAAATTTTAGACAAGTTTAAACGCGGACAAATCGACATTTTGGTCTCAACCCCGGTTGTAGAAGTAGGAATAGATATTCCAAATGCAACGATAATGCTAATAGAGGAGGCGGAAAGGTTCGGTCTTTCACAACTTCACCAGTTGCGCGGTAGAGTAGGAAGATCGGACAAGCAATCCTACTGTTTATTATTTACCCAAAGCAAAAATGACGTTACCCTAAAGAGGTTAAAAGCCCTTGAAACAATTTACTCCGGAGCTGAATTGGCAGAACTTGACTTAAAACTTAGGGGACCGGGACAAATTTACGGAACAGTCCAACACGGAATTCCGAGGCTTAAGGTTGCAAGCTTTTCTGATTTCGAACTGATTGAAAAAACAAGAATCGAGGCCCAAAAAATACTCGATAATATTAACAAATATCCCGCCCTTTTAGAAAAAGTGAATAACTTAAGCTCAAAAGATGTTTCCCCCGATTAAAAAGTATTGAAAACACGCCCAAAATAAAGTAAAATACTCTTTATGCCCCAAGAACCTAAAAAAAGACATTCAAGACAAAGACAGGGAAAAAGACGGGCAGCTATAAGGCTGTCGGTTACAGCGTCTGTAAAGTGCCCTAACTGCGGCAAGGCTGTTGTGCCACATACCGTTTGCAAATATTGCGGTTTTTATAAGGGGATCGAAGTTGTCCACATAGAAACAAAAGAAGAAAGAGAGAAAAAAAGAGTCGCCAAAAGCGAGCAGGAAAGTAAGTAAAAAATGAAAAATCCGCTCGACCCCAGACACAAAAAAAGGCAAAAAGCCGTCGAAGATCTATTCAAGCTAGAATTCCACAAACAACCGGTATCGGACTATACTAAAGAGATTTTAAGTCACGTCGATTTTATAGACACAGAGATCACCAAAGCAGCTCCCGAGTTTCCGATAGAAAAAATAAATAGGATTGATCTTGCAATATTGAGACTTTCATTTTATGAGCTATTAATTGACAAAAGCCAGCCGCCAAAGGTTATAATAGATGAAGCAATAGAACTTGCTAAAGAATACGGAGGGGAGAAAAGCCCAAAGTTTATAAACGGAGCTTTGGGAAAAATGATAAAAGATGATAAACTTGCCTCAATTTAAAAACAAAAAACTTTTTGAACAGGCCTTTATCCACCGAAGCTACCTAAACGAGACAAAAGAAAAATTATCTTCAAATGAACGGCTCGAATTTTTGGGCGACAGCATAATTTCCTTTATCGTGTCCGAATACCTTTTCGCAAAATATCCTTACTATGATGAAGGTATTTTGACTAATTTGCGTTCATTGGTAGTTAACACCAGAAGTCTTGCCCAAATCGCGCGTGAGCTTGGTTTTGGAAATTTACTGAAACTTTCAAGGGGAGAGGAAGAATCAAAAGGAAGACAAAACCAGAGTTTACTGGCCGACTGCTTTGAGGCCTATACTGGCGCACTCTTTATAGACCAAGGGATAGAACAAACTAAAAAATTCATAAATGTCGTTTTAATTCCAAAGGTAGACGAAATTGAGAAAAAAAGATCATTTAAAGACCCTAAAAGCCTTCTTCAGGAACATGTCCAGTCGAGAAGACAGGAATCTCCCATTTATAAAGTTTTGGAGGAAACAGGCCCGGCGCATGCGAGAAGATTTCGAATCGGCGCATATGTAAATAATGTATTTGTTGGGGAGGGCACCGGAAAATCAAAGCGAGAAGCCGAGGAAGCCGCCGCCGAAAAAGCACTGGAACAATTAAAATCCCAGAAACCCTTGAGTAAAAAAGCCTAAAATGGTAAAATATCTACTATGTCACTTATAATAAGATCATCAACAACAGGAAAAAAAGGAGAAAGAAAATTTAGGGTCGTTGTTAAAGAAAAAAGATCCAGGCGGGACGGGAAATCAATCGAAGTTCTTGGTTGGTATGAAAAAGGCAAAAACGGTAAAAAGCAACTGGATAAAAAAAGATATGATTACTGGATTGCGCAGGGAGCTATTCCTACTCCCGCAATTGAAAAAATAGTTTAATGAAAGACACTTTAATATATATTTTATCTTCTATTGTAGATACTCCGGATAAAGTTTCGGTAACGCAAGATGAATCGGAGGGGGTAATAAATTTTACCGTGAATGTCGCAAAAGAAGATATGGGAAAGGTAATAGGAAAAAACGGAAAAATTATAAAAGCGATAAGAAATGTTATCAAAATCCCCGCAATAAAAGAAAATAAAAAAATATTCATTAACCTTTCAGAAAACTCCTAAGAGATATGAAAATCTCTATAGTAACGCTTTTCCCCGAAATGTTTGACGGCCCTTTCAGCCATTCTATAATAAAACGTGCGATAGAAAAAAAACTAATAGAAATTGACTATATAAACATGAGGGATTTTGGGCTCGGAAAACATAGAGTCGTGGACGACACGCCTTACGGCGGAGGATATGGAATGGTGCTAAGGGTAGACGTAGTTCAAAAAGCAATAGAAAATGCGAAATTAAAAAATGTGTCTCAAAATAAACAGAAAGTAATATTATTAAGTGCCCATGGAAAGAAATTTAACCAAGATACTGCAAAAAAGTTTTCAAAACTTGATAACCTGATCCTCGTATGCGGACACTATGAAGGATTTGACGAAAGGATTAAATATTATGTGGATGAGGAAATTTCTATAGGAGATTTCATACTAACCGGAGGAGAGATTCCCGCAATGCTTATTGCGGACAGTACTGCAAGACTTATAAAAGGCGTGATCAAAGAAGATTCCTCACAAAACGAATCTTTTTCCCCTCTTCTTGAATACCCTCAGTATACTAAACCGGAAGTGTACAGGAAACATCAAGTCCCGAAAATTCTCTTAACGGGCAACCATGCGAACATAAAAAAATGGAGAGAGGAAAAAAGTCTTGAAATTACCAGAAAACTAAGGCCGGACCTTATTAAAACGGAGAAGTAGTACCCCCGGGTTGCGGTGATGTTGAAGAAGCGGAACCCGAAGAATTAATACTCCCCGGAGTACTCTGATTCAAGTTTAAATTGGGAAATAGAGATTGAGCCTGCTGGGTAATGTTATTCCATGAAGAAAAATCACCGAGAAGTTTGTTGTCTGATGCGGTAAGCGGAATTACCGGAGAAGCATCGCCCACGTTCTGAGGCGGATAAGGCTTATAATAAAAGAGGACTGAAATTGTCGAGCCCTGCGCGCCCACTTGCACTTTTTTAATTTCCACTACGGGCGCTGTTTTATAAAGTTCGAGCAAGAACGTTGAAATCGACTTAGGATCACCTTTTAGCGTTAACTGCACCTCTATATTTGGCGAAGAATTCGAACCATTTGAGTTGTTGGAAAGATTTCCTACTACGAAGCTAAAATCGCCTATCGAGACGCCTGTCTTTGAAGATACCGTCGTAATCGCGGTTACGATTCCGACGAAATCCTTATCGGGGGGAAGAACTTTGGATAAAGTGCCGAGTTGGGAATCCAAAGTAGGCTGATCCAAATTGCTTAAAAAATTGTAATTGTTTTTCAAAAGAGTAAGTTTCTGGTTTTCCGTATCCAATTGTCCGCGTTGGGAAAGATATTGATTGGCTTGGGGAATTAAAACAAATACAAGAATCGCTACGCTCACAAAAATCACGGTTAAAGGTAAAATAAAATCCTTGTATTTCCTGTAATTTACGAGAAGCAAGCCTTTATCCATGTTCAAATCTTTAACGTCTTCTAATTTTATATCCTTGATATCCATACTTGTTTAAAGCAGGTCCGACTGCATAACCAATGTATATTTATTCACCGCGCCGCTGAAAGACAGACTCTGGATAGACAAATTCTTAATTAATTTTCCATTATTTGCCAAATTTAACATATCGTTGATAAATTGGTTAATGGGGGTAAGCGAACCTCCAGTTATTGTTATCGTTATCGAACCTGCTTCTATATCAAAACTCTGTACCGTAAGCTGAGGATCAACCATCGAAATAATTGTGTTTACGACCTGAGGGTAGTTTGTGCGCTTTTGGATAAGCGATTGTATGCTGGTCAATCTGTCTTTGATAAGGACGTACGATGCAAGCCTTTTATGCAAACCGGAAATATTGGATAGAGTCTGTTGTTCGTTTTGCTTGACCGAATTTATAGGAAGGCTTACTGTGAATATAAAAAAAAATATTGAAACAAGAGCTACTATCAAAAGGGACAATATAGCAAAAATTCTTAGCAGTTTTAAACGTTTAGCCTGTTTTTCGATATCCAGCGATCTACCCGAAACAAGATTGATATCATTCATAATCTCTCATTGCAAGCCCAGCCGCAATTGTGTAATCTGAAGCATTGTCAAGTATTTCTTTTGGAATTTGTTGGGATGCGAGTATTTTCCAAGGATTAGCAATTGCAGTTTCAATACCCGCGTTGTTAACGAAGAAAAGTTCTATGCCCGGAAGTTTTGCGGTGCCTCCGGAAAGAATTATTTGTCTTATCGGCTGGTCATCTTTATATTTCTGGGAATAAAAAGCGATTGATTTTTTTATTTCCGCCAATATCGAATTAAGGATAGGTTCTGTCGCTCTTCCTATTTTCCCTCCCAAAGATTTTCCTGATACGCCGTATACCCTTTTATATTCCTCCGCCTGTTGCGGCGTAAGACCAAAATCGGTTGCTATGGCTCTGTTGATGGCGGCTCCTCCGATCGACATTGAATACGTAAAAGCCATTATTCCTTCCCGTACTATTGCAAATGATGTACTTACTGCTCCAATATTTACGACAAGGCTTGTTGGGAATGAACTGTCAAGCACAAGCGAGCGAAGGGTGGAAAGTATTTCTGTCTCCATTCCGTTTATTTGAAGGCCCGCAAGTTGTATTACTTTTTGGTATTTGTTGACTAAAACCGTTGGGGCACCAACCATTAAAACTTGCATCTTGTCGGTTGATGAAGGTTGATTAGGCCTTTTTAAAACATTCCATACCAGTGTAATGTTCTGTAGAGGAACTGGAATATATTGTTCCGCCTCCCAGTAAATTGCTGAAGCAAGTTCCTTATCGGATAAAACAGGCATATCCAAAACTTTTGTATAAACCTGGTTTTCGGGAAGAGCAACGTTTACAAATTTTGTGCCCACCCCTGCGTCTCTTACTGCTTTTGCTATTGCCTGGGACATCTCCTCCTCGTCCAGGGGAGAATTTGACATAATTCCCTTGGGAGGAGCAGGCGATATGGAAGCCGCCTTTAGTATAAATTTTTTGCCCCCTCCCTCAAGCCAGACAAGCTTTATGGAGGTTGCACCAATATCGAAACCGAAACCTTTTTTATTCATTTAGGGCTGGAATAGGATATAAGGGAAAAATTCGGCAGGTATTTCGGGGTATCCTTGGAACACTTGTACTTTTCTTGTGATATTAGCGCTTGTTGTAGCTATGGAGGTATAAATTGTCCCCTGGGGAGGCAAATTGGTTCCATAAGCTCCTATATACGCGTTGCTGTAAATCGGATCAATTCTTACAAGCATGCCGTTAGAAATAGTGGGAAAATTCGGTGTTATACCTGCTTGGACCTCATAATAAAGCGTTTTACCCGAAATTGTTGTAGTCCCGGCAGAAGTTATTGGGTAAAAATTATTCGCTGCCTGTCTTGACGGACAGGGATCAAACACGTATCTTGCAATACTCGGCGTCGCTTTTGATCCCGATATGACGGCTATTTCCAACGCGGCATTATTACAGGGATTTGGGTCCTCTCCCCAATAAATTTTAAGGTCCCCATTGGGCCACGTTTGGGTAAAATTAGAAGTATAGGGGCTTAGCCATACATAGATTGCGTCATTTTTCGAAACCTGATTTCCGCCGTTGGTAAGAAACGGTGCCGAAGTGGAAATGTCTTGTAGTGTCGTGGCATAACTTACTGCCTGACCTCCTGTTCCGAATGTACCTTCTGCCGAAGTCTGATTCTTAATTGCCTGCTCTATGCCCGCCTCTGCCGCAGAAAGAGCTTTCTGCGAGTCTGCCTGTTGTTGGGTGTTCCTTAAATTAATAATCGTCCTTGTGGCTACTGAAAGCCCTACAGTAAGCGCTACAACCATAACAAGAACAATTATCAACAGAGCCTGTCCCCTTTGGTTTTTAAGACTCCTTAGTGCCAAAAACATAAAGCTAGCTATAGAGTAGCAAGTATCCTAAACGCTTGTCAACTATTTTTATTAAAATTAATTTCTTGGCGTAACCGAAGTCTGGAAGGATATCGAAGATTTTGATTCAGCAAATAGTGAGGCTGCTCCCGAAGTAATCGTAAAATCTATATCAATTCTCGGGCTCGCGGAAATATTGTCCTGGGAACAATAGAACACGCATGAAGTAATCCTCAACGAGCTGTCTATCAGGGATTGCCCAGTTGAAGAAAGGGCAGACTGGGAGGCTATGGTATATGGAGGGATGTCTGTTGACCCGTTACAGCTGAATATCGTCGTACCACCGTCAAACGAAGTTATTTTTATGTATTTATAGGGGATTGGGGTCGGCGTCGGATTTGGGGGAGGGGGGATAGTTACCGTACAATCCGGGGAATAAGTGGTTCCGTCGGTACTTACTCCGTCGAAACTTCTAGCGTAAGCGATCATTTTTGTCATCTGGGTTATGACGTAATTACCGTTTTGCCTTACATTGTTCGTGGTATTTCCCTTGTTTCCCCCTCTTAAAGTGGTTACAAGTATTGACGTAATAATTGTTCCCGTTGCAATCATTACGACCATTACGGCGAGAAGCTCTATAAGCGTATAACCTCTTATTCTATTAGCAAGTAATTTTTTTTTCATATTCCGGAGGAATAATTATTTATGTTGGCAAGGCAGGAGTCAAGTTCAACGGAATGGCAAAAAGAACTGGTAGTGCATTTTCCGTCATTCCATGAAACTATCACTTTTACAAGCACATTCCCGGCGCAGTTAGAGGCAGCCAATGGCTCCGATGTAACATCTATTTCCCTTTTAAAAGCGCTTGTAGAGTCCATGGTCTGACAGGTTCCTCCTTTTGGAGTCAAATTTGTAGGGTCGTCGGTCGTGCAATAGCTTCCGCCGTAGGTAGAAAAACTATTCCAGTCGGATTCACTTAAATGCCTCATAGAATCCATTCCCTGTTGTGCATACTGCGTTGCCAGGTTCTGGTTTTTACTAAAATCCGCATTATTGACCGAAGTTATAACAGCTATGGCGATCGATGTGATCACGACTACTGCTGCTCCCAAGGCTACCACCGCCTCTATTAAAGTTTGTCCCTTTTTGTTTTTAATAGCAATCATAATTATTGAATAACGCCGGCCGAATCAACGCTTATTGTCCTTGTATAAGCATTATTATAACCGTGGATTATAATATTTCCGGTTCCGTTAACCGAGCCTGAAAGGACCTGGAAAAAAACATTCGTTACCGAAGAATTGTCAAAATTAAGCTGTCCGGCGGGCAGAGTAGTGGTGCTTAGTGTATAGGGAGCACCTCCCGTACAGACTGCCTGCAGATAATATTCTCCTGCAGAAATATTAATATTTACTTGGAATCCCTGCAAAAGACCGCTGTTGCAAGCGGGTACGTCCGGTTTTTTCTGGGTATAAGCATCAGATTTTGCCGTATTTAGAGTGTTTATCAGGTCGTTTGCTGCCTGGTCTACCGTTTGCTGCCTACTGTATGTAACGTAGGATGCCAAACTAATTGAGGAAAGAGCCGCGATTATCGCAAATACAATTAAAAGTTCAATAATCGTAAATCCTGAGGAAAAGTTAGGAAGGTATTTTTTCATCATTTAACAATGACATTTTATGGATTATTGACCGTGAACTGGACACCGGTTGCGCCGTTAATGGTACACGAACCGCCTGTTGCCTGAGAGTCATTTGTATTTTCCAAACACGCAGTTATTGAATATGTTGATCCGGCGGCACTCGTGTAGGTATAGTTTATCAGATTGGTACCGGATGACATCGGATCACATGGAACTTTGGACATATAAGTATTCCCGTTATATGTAAAAGCGCTCCCACACGAAGGGAAATTTGCCGTAAGCGGATATGACCCGTTATCCGAACGGTACATTTCCAAAGCCGACTGGATCTGCCTTAGGTCTGACTTCCTTTGTGCGTCCCTAGCTCTTTGTCTTACGCCTATAAAATTAGCCATAAGAAGTGTGGCTAATACCCCTATTATGGCAATAACTATCAAAAGTTCTATTAGCGTAAAACCTTTTTTAAGATTCTTTATTTTCATTATGGCGAAACATTAGGGCTCGAGAGCCCGAAATTGCAAGGCGCTCCGCATGCCGTACTCATATTTATCCCCGAACCGCCCGGACTTGTGCATACGCCGCTGGTGCAAGCCTGCGGATCCTTGGTTCCTCTACCCAGATTAGCATATAAATAGTACGCTTGTCCACCTGGCACCTGATAATAAACGTATGTATGCGCGGGGTTCCCGTCCTTTGGAAGCGTATCCATGTAGGGAGACCATGGCTGTCCCCAGGCTATACAAGTGCCACCGGACATAATCTGATAGTTGCCTACCCCGCAGTCAGCCGGATAAAAACCGTTATCCTGGTAATACGCTTCAAGCGCTCTCTGGATTTGTGCAAGATCCGACTTTGTTCTTGCATCCTGCGCCTTTTGAATCTGGGTAAAAGGATCCAAAATTGCAATTATCGCGCTTGCTAAAACTCCTATAACCGCCACGACGACTATTATTTCGATGAGGGTAAAGCCAAACCTTTTCTTTAAGTCCATAATTTATTTAAACACAATTTGCACGCAAATTTCAAATCCGCTACCTAAGGAACGCTATTTGTACTTATATAAGAACATTCTGACGCTCCAACTTTTCCCGATACAACGCAAAAATTGTAGCCTCTTGAACCGTAATTTATAGGAAGACAGTTGCTCATCTGGGTGAGCGGGCAGGGAATAGCTATGTTGGTAATATTGGAAATTTTTCCAAACAACACATTCCACTGCGAATTTGCCGAATTTGCAAGATATCCATAGCATTTCCCGTACTGTACGCAGTCCGGGTCCTGGGGAATTTTTTGCATATACGGCACCCATGAGGAACCGAAAGATAAAGTTGCGGGAAAATAGTTGTGGTCGTTATAATAAGTATCAAGTGCGTTTACGATTTGCCTGAAATCCTGTTCCCTTTGTGCATCCTTTGCTTTGTTAAGCTGGGTAACGGGATTTAAGATTAAAAAAATAAGGCTTGCCATTACACCCATAATCACAATGGCGATAAGAAGCTCTATCAATGTAAACCCCCTGCGGTTAGAAAACCTCTTTATGCTCCTAGAAGCTTCAGGAAAAAAGAATAAAGGCCCGCCCCCCAAAAGAGTCCTGCAAAAGCTCCAAATATTAAAAATGGACCGAATGCCAGCCTGTCCCTTACGAGCCTTTTCCTCCATAAAACCAGTATGGTTGAAACAAGGGCCCCTGTCAAGAAAGCCAAATAAAGACCCACGAAGATCCCGGGAAACCCCAGCAATAATCCCAAAACAAAAGAGAGTTTGATGTCACCTCCGCCCATACCTTCTTTTTTTGTCACAAAGTAAAAGGTATAATTAATTGCAATAAAAAAAGCAAAACTCAAAACTGCAGAAACCACATGGTTAACTGAAATCATCCAACTTCCACTTATAAGTAAAAATATAATTTCAGTTAACGCAAGCACTAAAAGTATCCCGTCGGGAATAATTCCGTATTTAAGGTCCGTAAAAAAAATAACAATAAAACCTGAAACGACAATAAGGTTATATATTAATTGAAAATTGAAAATTGAAAATTGAAAATTTGAAAAATAATAAACAAATGCAAACAATAATCCTGTTACAAGCTCTATGATGGGGTAAAAATAGGGTAAGGATTTATGGCAGTATCTGCACTTTCCCTTTGTGGCTATAAACGAAATAACCGGAATTAAGTCTTTCCATCCGAGTGTTTTTTTGCAGAAATCACAATATGATCTGCCTTTTACAAAACTTTTACCTTTGGGAATCCTGTCTACTAAAACCCCAAAAAAAGAACCGAAAAAAAGTCCAATTATAAATAGAAAAATAGGCAGTATCATGGGCTTTCGTAATTTTTAATAACACCGGGCATATCTTTGTAAAAATCGCTATTAAAAAGCTGATGGTATTTTTCAACTATTCCGTTTGCCTTGGTTATATCATTAAAGCAGAATTTATAGTTGTAATAAAGAAGATAATATGACATTTTATCAAACGGGGAAAATTTAAGCCCCTCATTTACGTTATCGATTGCTAACTGACATTGTTTTTGTTCGGTATAGATAAATCCGGCTGAAAAATAAGCTTTGGAGTTTTGGGGAGAAAGCTCCTGTGCTTTATTAAAAAGGGCAAGAGCCAGTTTGGTGTCTTTGTAATAGTTGTTGACAAACGCTCCTTCTGACATCATTGCGCCGGAATACACCGAGCTTATATCTGAAATGGTCGAGCCGTTATAGCCGGGGTCATTGCTTTTAAGCTCTGAGGGCGTATTTAAAAATTTGCTCCATATTCTATCCTGAAGGTCTAAAAATTGCTGTTCGGTCGGGATTTGCTTTGCGCTGGTTAAAAGTTTAAAATTCAAGCCCCAGGGCATCCAAATCAAGGGTTGGCCTTTACTAACCTGGATCTGTGCATTTGAAAAAACATTCGTCCTGTTGGCAAGATCTTTAAGCGTAAGGGCTGTTATATCCTGGCTGACTTTTTCCTTAGGATGCTTTTTAAGGTAAGCGTCCTGAAGCTTTACGAGACTGTCGTTCATAATGTGATTAACTAGTTTCAAATCGGTCCTCTCGCCCCGTGCGTATACCATATACCAGCTGTCAAATAGCGGTGTGTCCCCGACCGGTAAAAAGGTGGCACCTTTAGGAAGCGATGAGATAAGATCGAGTGCAAGGTTATCTCCGATCCATACGTGGCTTAAATTAGTTTTTTCAAAGTTATATCTGAAAAGTATAAGCGGGACTATTAAAAATACCGCTATAAAAAGATTCTGATATGTTTTCTTCTTGAGAATTTTGTTAAAAAACTCTACGAACGTCAAAAGGCCAATGGGAAAGAAAAACATGAGCACAACAGAAGACATGGAAAAAAATCTTTCATAAACACCGACCAAAAATGTGCTTAAAAGAGGAAGTCCGACGAGACCGATAAATACCGGGCCGGAAAGCACAAAGGACAAGGCGAAACTAAAAAATAATTTTTTATCGGTTCTAAACAATTTATATGCACCTATTAAAACAATAAAAACTACGGGAAATGTCAATTGTCCGATTAGGCTTACGAAATAATCCTTTTGGATAAGAACCCTTTGCATAAACACAAGATTTGGAACAAATCCTACACCGAATGTTCCGTAATCTTTCCTTAAGACCATTCTCAGAAAATTATGTAAGTTGGAGGGGTTATCCCAATTAACCGGGGGATTATGGGATGCGGCTATTGGGAGATAAATATAAACGCTTAATCCCAAAAGTCCCAACAGAATACACTTAACAATAATTTTGGGGTTAGCCAGTAATTTTCTAAAATTGCTTAGTACCATTATTAAAAGCGTCGGGAAAATGAAGGAAATAATATAATTATTTGTCATCGAGAGTCCGGTAAAAAATGCAAGCGCGTATATATATTTTGTATCCTTATATTTGTAATACAGGTACCCGAGGAACGTCAGGATTAAAACAAAAAAATTATTGAGCGCGAATACTTCCGCGATTTCCGCAAAAAACCAGAAAAAATATGTAAAAGCCAAAATAAGAGAGGAGACGGCAGAAATGAATTTATTTTTGGTCATCTCAAGCGCCAGGAGATAAAAAATGAATATAGCCAGAGCAGAAGAAACTACAGATATAATACCGACCATATAGGCCGGGGTCATATAATGAATCCTTGTCAATAAAAAGCCTAAAAATACAAAAAGCGGATATCCCGAGGCATGGGGCACACCCATTACGGTTGCCGCTGTTACAAAATCCCCTACATCCCCTCCGTACACGCTCGGGGAAAGGTTATTTAAATACACTAAAAGAACAAACGACAACAAAAAAAAGGGCAGTAAATTTCTCTTTAGAATTGAGGGCATCTTAAACCTTATTTAGAACACCAGTAGCAGTATGTGCTCCCCGGGCATCCCGAAGTAGCTACTCCGTTAGAATTATATTGTGTCAGAGGATCATTGATTTGCGATTTTGAGATCGGTTTAAAGCAAGCTGTAACTCCGCTCGCTCCGCCTATATAGTCCACCGAAGTCAAGTTCAGTGAATTTACAAACTGAGCTTTTAACTCTCCGTCGCTAATTAATATCTGAAGGCAAGGATCAGACGAATTCATAGGCGTTGCATTACTCCCTATTGCATTTGTGCAACTGGTGTATGGCCCGGTCGTAACTCCCCAAGGCAAAACGTTATGCGTTGCATAATACCTGGTCGCTGCTTCAACGAATTCTACCGTAACGTTTTTGGCGTTTGAATCTTCTGCTTTTTTAATCTGCTCAAAAGGGTCTATGGTTGCGATAAGTGCTGCTGCCAATACTCCGAGGATTCCGATGACGACTAAAAGTTCTATAAGTGTAAAACCTTTTCTGTTTCTTAGTGCTCTAAACAGTTTTTTCATGTATGAATAAATAATAAACATAATCGGAATATGTTGTCAAGGGGGCAAATTGAGGCTAAAATTACTGGATCGAGGAAATAAGACTATAAATCGGTATAATAATTGAGAAAATTAAAAAAGCGACACCAAGACCCAAAACTATCATAATAAACGGCTCTAGTGCCGTCGTTAAACCCTTTACCGTCTGATCTACTTCCCTTTCAAAATATTCGGACGCCTTCATAAGCGTTTCGTCTATTTTTCCCGTTTGCTCGCCGACCTTAACAAGTTGTATTAAAAGAGGAGGAAAAAGGGGATAGAATGACATTACCTCGGCAATGCCTACTCCTTTTTCTACCTGCTTTGAAATATCGATAATCGCATTCTTGTATAAAACATTGCCCGTAGTATCTGCTGTCTCCAAAAGCGCCTGGACAACCAATGTCCCCGTACCTATCAAAAGCCCGAGCGTTCGGGCCAGTTCTGCAAGAATAGTTTTGCTTACAAGATTTCCGAAAATGGGAAGCTTAAGAACTACCGTGTCGATTATGGTTTTTCCGTCCGGTGTCTTGGACCATTTCCTAAAGCCTATAAAAATAACTGCGAATATTCCCAAAAACAAGGGCCAGGCGGATATTACGAAGTTGGAAATATTTACGACAATTTGCGTCGGGAGGGGAAGAGAAACCCCCATACCTTTATACATGGTTGTAAGCTGCGGCATTACGAATACCATCATTACAACCAAAACTACCACCATTAAGATCACAACTATTACAGGGTACATTAGGGCACCCCTTATAGTACTGCGAAGTTTTGCCTGTTTTTCGAGATTATCCGCAAGCCTTCCTAATACTTTATCCAAAAGTCCTCCCTGCTCTCCGGCCCTTATTATCGAGACATAAATAGGAGTGAAAACATCAGGATATTTTTCCATGCCCTCCGCAAGCGTCTTTCCTTCCTCAACATCATTAATAACCGAAGTGATTACCTCAGACAATGCGGGATTTTGTATTTGATCCTTAAGTATTTCCAAAGACCTCATAAGAGTAAGGCCCGAAGCAAGCATCGAAGATAGCTGTCTTGTAAAAAGAACGATATCCGAAGAGCCCACCCTTTTGGAAATAAATGGTAAGTTCTGCCAGGGTTTGTTGTCTATTCTTTCAATTGAAACCGGAATAAGCTGTTTTTGCCGTAAGTACTCTGCCGCCTCTTCAATGGATTTTGTATCTAATAATCCCCGCGATAGCTTACCCTCGTTCGTGGCTGCTTTATATCTTACTTTCATAAAGATTAACCGACCATCCTCATAAGCTCTTCAGGTCTTAGGGCGTAGGATTTTGCGGTTTCAAGACTTATTTGTCCGGACAAAACAAGAGACGCCAAAGAAGACTCAAGCGGGATCATGCCTGCGTCTTGGGAAGTCTGGATAACCGAGTCTATTAAATGGGTTTTCCCGTCCCTTATGTTGCTTGCTATAGCCGGCGTACCCGTTAAGATCTCGACTCCGGGAACCCTTCCGCCGTCAATTTTTGGAATAAGCCTTTGAGAAATAACACCCTTTAGTGTAGCCGCTAGTTGGGTCTTTACCTGGGCTTGTTGGCTCGCCGGAAAGGAATCTATTATCCTGTCTATCGTTTGCGCCGCAGAATTTGTATGCAGTGTGGAGAAGACCAAATGTCCGGTTTCAGCAATCGTTAATGCCGAAGAGACAGTTTCCGGGTCGCGCATTTCGCCGATTAAAACAACATCGGGGTCTTCCCGCAAAGCGGAACGCAAAGCCAGATTCCAGGAGTGGGTGTCTATATCCATTTCTCTTTGCGAAATTATACTTTTCCCCGGCGGGTATAAATATTCAATAGGGTCTTCTATGGTAAGAATGTGGAAAGCTTTGTCCAAATTTATTTCGTTGATAATAGCGGCAAGAGTCGTTGATTTGCCGTGGCCCGTCGGACCCGTTACGAGAACGAATCCCTGCTTGAGGTTTGCAAACTGATGACAGATTTTAGGAAGCTTTAATTCCTCTACGGTCCTGATTTTGGGCTGCAGATATCTAAACGCTGCACTCATAACTCCCCTTTGGTAATAGATATTTGTCCTGAATCTGCCCAAATTGCCATAAACGCCCCCTCCAAATCCGAAAGAAAAATCAATTTCCTTATTGTTTATCAAAAGCTCTTTTTGCTCGGGTTTTAAGATAGAGTAGAGCATCGTCTCCATTTCGGCGGGGGTAAAAGGTTTGTAATTAGTTAAGTATCTCAACACGCCGTCAACACGCATAGCGGGCACAATCCCCGGCATAAGGTGCAAATCCGAAGCGTTATTTTTAATTGTCAAATCCAAAAGTTCCTGTATTCCCATAAATTTATTCCTGTGCAACCCTTAAGACCTCTTCAACGGTAGTAATTCCGGCGAGCACTTTTAAATATCCATCTTGCTTCATGGTAATCATCCCGTCCGCTACCGCCTGCTTTTCAATGGTTCCGGAATCGGAATGCTGTAAAACAAGTGCAGCAATCCTTTCGGTAACCGGAAGAGCTTCAAAAATTCCGATTCTTCCGACGTACCCCGACCCCCCACACTCGGAACAACCTTTACCCTTATAAAACTTTATCACACTATTGTCCGTCGGGAAATATTTACCCAAAACATTCTTCATTTCCTCAACGATTTGCGAAGGAGGGTTATATTCCGTTTTACAGGCGTTGCATATTTTCCTGACGATCCTTTGCCCTAATACCGCATTCATTGTCGAAGCTAGTAAAAAAGTCTCCGCCCCCAAATCTATAAGCCTCGGCAAAGCTCCTGCCGCGCTTGACGTATGAAGGGTAGAGAAGACCAAATGTCCGGTAAGGGCTGCCTGGATGGCCAGTTCTGTTGTTTCATTATCCCTTATTTCCCCGACCAGAATAATGTTTGGATCCTGCCTTAAGAAAGCCCTCAAACCGTTTGCGAAAGTAAGCCCGACTGCCGGATTAATCTGCACTTGGTTAACGCCGGGCATCTGATATTCAACAGGGTCCTCAAGAGTTGAGATATTTACTCTTGTCGTATTTAATTTACTAAGGACTGAATAAAGTGTGGTTGTTTTTCCCGATCCTGTAGGGCCTACCACTATTATTATTCCGTGCGGTCTTAACATTGCCGTTTCAAGTGTCTTAATGCTTGAGCCGGAAAGACCAAGTTCTTCAAGAGTCGGGACACCGCCCGACTTTCTCAAAAGCCTCATTACTATTTTTTCACCAAAAACCGTCGGAAGAACAGAAATCCTAAGGTCGACCTCTTTATCTTCTACTTTAAAGTTAAACCTGCCGTCCTGCGGCGTCCTGTGTTCATCAATTTTCATTTCCGATAGAATTTTAATCCTTGATATAAGTGCCTCCTGTACCGACTTAGGCAGAGAAAGCCTGTCATATAAAATACCGTCAATCCTGTACCTGACCCTGACCCTGTCTTCCATCGGCTCTATATGAATATCCGACGCCCTGCTTGTTACGGCGTATTCAAGCATCGTTGAAACAATTTTTGCAATAGGCGCTTCTTTAATAATCTGCGATATCTGGGTCGAGTCTACGGTCTTTATTTTTCCCTGAGAAAGTTGATTTTCTTTTAATGCCTCTCCCACTTCTCCTACCAACTCCTGCCTGTACTGCTGGTCTATGGCTCTTTCCACCTGTGTTTTATCTGCGGCGAAAGTTTTTAAGGAAAGCCCTGTTTTTTCCCTTACAAAAGTGACTGCCTCCAAATCTACGGGGTTTGACATCGCAACTGAAAGCGTCTTTGTCTTTTCGTCGTAAGCAAAGGGTATTAATGAAAACCTTTCGGCGACAACCCTGGGGACAAACCCTAAGGCCTGAGGAGAAAAAGATGTGACCCCGAGAGCCACAAATGGAATATCAAGTATTTTTGCCTTTGCACGGGATAGCTTTTCCTCCGGGACAAGTCCTAATTTCTCGATCAGGCTTTCTTCCGTTTGTCCCGTCGATGCAGTTTTAACCTTAATATCGTCGTACTGCTCCTTTGTGAGTGCTTTTTCTGCAAAAAGTATGTCGGCGACGGACTTGCTGTTTGAAAGCTCGTCAACTGTCGGGGGTGTTGGCAATGATAAACTTACCTGATTGGGCATTACTATTATAGTAAGGAAAATTAAGCTATAATGTCAACATCATTTATTTAAAAATTAATATAATCATATTTTTATGCAAACTGTAATAATAATTGGTTCCCCCGAAAAAACAAAAGAGCAAGCGCAGGATTTAATCAAACAAAATTTAATTTCTGGGTTTGACGCTGAAAACTACTCTTTTGAAAAGGCAATAGGAATTGCCGATATAGGAAATATACAAAAAACAATATTTTTAAAACCCGTCTATTCACAAAAAAAAGCCGTAATAGTGGAAGCGTTTTCCGGCATAACAACGGAGGCGCAGAATTCATTTCTAAAGATACTCGAAGAACCGCCGGAAAGCGCAATAATCATGATGCTTGTAAAAAACGTTGACTTTCTTTTACCCACGGTCATATCAAGATGCGCCATTATCAATCTTTCAGACAGAAAAACCATTGAAAAAAACGAAGAGGAAAAATACCTGCACCTTATTAATTCCGTTCTAAACGGCACTGCAAACCCAATGGTTTTGGCCCAGGATTACTCAAAAGATAAAGAAACCGCACTAATACTTTTGGAAAAACTTATCTTAGCCGTTGAAAAAAATTTAAAAGATGACTTAAACTTTGCAGGGACCCTAAGAAAATTACAGGAAACGCATGCTGCGATCAAAAACACAAATGCTAACACAAGATTTGCCCTTGAACATTTGTTTTTAAATCTGTAGAATACTAAAATTAAGTTATGACATCACGAGGCGAACGGGATAGCTCTTCAGAGAACCCACAAAAATTCAGAATCGGGCCCGGGCCATTTGGCCTTGCTACCCCTTTTTATGTATATAGAGAACAAAACATTCATACCGAAATTGATCCCCCTAATTCTGATCAGCCTGCAATAAACAAGGAGCAGCCCAAAAATGCTGTTATCTACTTTCCATGGGTAGCTTTTCCGACGAATCTAATAAATAGCGGCAAAGAGAAAAAACAAAGATAATATTATGATTGGCTTAGAAAGACTGGAAAAAGGGACTCCCGAATTCCAAATGCTTACACCCGAACAACAGCAACAGAGAAGGGACTTTCTCCGGGTTGCGCTCGACGGAGTCATAAAACAAAATCACTCAACAGGATTTACGCAAGAAGAACTTGCAGTTTCTGTCGGCAATTTGCTTGAATTTTATCTTAGCGGCAAGATGGAACGTATCGTAGAAATGCCCCACAATCCTAAAAAGCACTAGTTACTCCAAATTAAATCCTAAATCCATCTTCTCACTTTTTTCTTATAATCCATGTATTCCTGCCCGAATATTTCCTCCAATACTTTCTCCTCCGGGGGGATCAAGAATTTATTGAAAATATAAAATTCAAGAATAACGATTAAAAAAGGCACCAAGTCCGCAGAATACACGGCAACTCCCAAGCTTATCAAAATTAAACTTAAATAAAACGCATTTCTCGTATATTTAAACGGGCCGTCCTTTAAAAGTGTCTTCGGACTTGAACCGTAGGGGATAGGAGTTTTGCCAAGCATAGTATGAAGCTGCCAAAAAGAAAGTAAAAGACTTATAAAAATAAATACCAATCCTAAAAATCTGAGGTTTGAAGGAATAACCGTAAAAAGCGGGAAATAATAATGCGACAGCGCCTCCAAAATTACGCTTGCGGCAAAAACAATGGGTGGCTCTATAATTTTTTCTTTCATCGCAAAATTATACCATTTAAATTTACGAGCCTGCAGCTTCGTATCTAAATAAATTTATAAAATTATCCGGCAACATTATTAAAAATCGGAACTAAAAAACTACAGATAATCTAAAATTAGTTTTGACTTTGTCTACAATCTGTCTTATAATTTCTGACTATGGCAAATGCTGAAAGAAACCCTCAAAGAAAAATACAAGTCGACGTAAAACGTTCAAGCGAAAACGGAACCCTTGTTGTCACCACCGCTTTTCCACAGGAAATTCGAAAAAGAGCATATTTAACCGAAAAAGACGCTTTAGATACGGTCGGCGAAAAAAGATACATCAGAACCACAGAGTTGCTGGCTTTTGCCGGAGGAGCAATCGGCGGAATTATAGGCGCAGTTGATCTTTTTGTAGCAGGCGTAACAAGTACCAATGCAAACGAAGTAGGCGCTGGTATTGGCCTGGGGATTCTTGCTAATTACTTTTACAACAGCTCAAAACACGCATATAAAGAAAGAAAAGCGGCTATAGAAGAATTAAAAGAGCTAAAACGGTCAAGCTAAAAATAATCTAACGGGATTTATTGCCTTTTTTATTAGCTTCCCTTAATAAAG
>JAJYEF010000002.1 GCA_021785915.1 bacterium | reverse complement strand
TGCGGTAGCAACATCTGAGGTTTGGGTCCCTGCACTTTTGATTGCTTTGGTAATTTTACTGTTTATAGGGTTTTTGGGCGGTATGATATCTGTTCTGTTCGGTTCAAACCAGACGCTAGCCGGAAATCTTCAGTGCACAAGCATTGGCGGATCTTGTCAGCCAGGGCCAAGTTGCCCGAGCGGATCAACTCAAGATACTACAGGAGCAACCTGTACGACCAGCACCGATATTTGTTGTATGCCCTCTCAAACATTCGATTGCACGGCAGCAGGTGGATCCTGCCAGTCAACGGCGTGTTCTGGTGGGACAACAATAACAAACTCAAACTGCTCCGCAGCAAGCCCGATTTGCTGCCTTCCCCCAAACACTCTACCGCCTATTCACTTCTACTGCCAATACGACCCTAAATATTCTAAGCCAAACACAATTTGCTCAATAATACAAAACGGTTGTGACCCTACTTCCATTGCAATGATTGTTTCCTCCTATGGAAGCGTTTATAACCCTTACCAAGTCTCTATGGCAAATGGACAAATGGGTTGTAATTCTGCAACAAATTTCACTCAGACAGAAAATGCCGTAAACAATTGGGTGTCCTCCTTAGGTTTTGCAATACAATCAAACTTAGTTGCCTATGGTTCAATGACTACTCCTACCACCCTAATAGCAAAATTAACCAGCCAAGGATTTTATATTTTGGCCGGGGGGTGTATGACATTTAACAGTACCGCAGAGCCATCCGGAGGACATTCAATTGTTATTGCCGGAGTAAATCCAGATGGCACCCTTAAGGTTTATGATCCAACGTACTGCACTACAGATCAAAACTACACCGTAAGAAACTTTAACACATTAACAGACCTAAAAACCAATTTGCAAACAAATGGAAGATGTGGATTTAATGGATGGGGTTTTATGTATGCGATTAAAAAGCCATAATATTTTTAAAAGTACTATAATTTAAATTATGAATAGTCTAACTAAAACAAAGGTTATTGTTTTTGTTTTATTAATCTTACTTATATTAACTACAATAATTTTAGTTGTGATTACAAACAATAATTCTCACAAAAATAACAACTCAAAGCAAACGAACGTCTTGCCAACGGGTGCCGGACCTGCTAAGTCTAATAGCTATGACCAAACCCCCCAACAAACAATACTACAGCAACAGCAGACTTTGGTAAGTCAACTTATTGAAAAAGTTCCCTACGCGGGTTTAAGTTTTTCATTAGATTATGATTTTAATGACGCAAAGTTTATTCTCACACTAAACTCCAACAATCTGGTACAGGCTAATACGGAGTTTGACAGCTTCTTGAAGCAAAACGGAATTCAGAGTAGAAGTTGGTTTACCAACCTAGAAACATATACAAAGCCTTTTACTCCTGCACCCTGATAGGCATTATCAGATGGAGAAATGAATTGTCTTCTTTAATTTTAAATACTCCTGCATTTAATGGCCCCGTCATTTCAAAAACCACATCTTCAGTATCAAGGGTTGATAGAATATCCAAAAGGTATTTTGCGTTAAACGCAATTTCGTTTTCCTCCCCCGCTGTTTTTGCAGGCAGGTCAACCGCGTCCTGTCCGACAGACGGAGAGTTTGCGGAAACGATTATTTTGTCTTTTTCAATTGTAAGCTTAATTATGTTTGCCGTTTCCCTAGCAAAAACCGAAGCGATCCTTATTGCCCTAAGAAGATCTTCCCTGTTTGCTTCGGTTTTTGTGTTATGCTCTGTTGGAATTATTTTTTGATATTCGGGATATTCCGCGTCAATCAATCTTCCAACCAAAACCGTCTGTCCCTGCAAAAACAAAACCTGGTTGGTTTTTTCGGAAACAAAAATTTTAATAAGTTTATCGTCCTCTTTAATTGATATCATTTCCCTTATGATCCGCGACGACACTACAAGCGGCTTCCTAAGCTCTTGTTTTGTCTTAAAAACGTTTTTCTGCAATGAAAGCCTGTATGAGTCGGTTGCAACAATAAGGGCTTGCTTTTTCTCTTCTTCTATTAAAACTCCCGATAACGCGGGCCTTGCCGAGTCAATGGCTGCCGCAAAAACAACCCTTGAAAAAAACTTTTCCGCGGCGGGTTTTTCAAGCTCTATAAATTCTTCCCCTTTTTCTTCGTAGAGTCTGGGGAAATCTTCGGCGGGCATTGTTTGGAATGACGCTTTTACGTTTTCTCCTTTTAGATTCAGGGTTTCTCCGTCTGTTGACAGGGTTATTTTTTGGTTTCTTACATTTTGCAAAAGATCATAAAAGTTTTTTGCGGGAACCGTGGTCCTCCCTTCTTCTTCAACATTTGCTGAAATACTCGTTGAAATTCCTATTTCAAGATCTGTTGCGCTTATCGTAAGTTTTCCCGCCTTTGCTTCTATTAAAAAATTAGACAGGATTGGAAGTTGTCCTCTTGAAGAGACCGCGTGGTTTAAAAACCCGAGTTTTTCCGAAAGTTTTTCCGAAAGAAACGAAATTTTCATATATATTCTATTTGTAGTTGTTGTAGTTTATCTGGAAAAGTGGAAAAAAGCAAGAATGTCAGCCTGAATACGTGTGGATAAAAGGTGGACAAAAATGTGGGGAAAAAGTTCAAAACTTAAATTCGTGTATTAATCCACACGGTTTTCAACAGGGAACTTACTAATCCTCATTATTTCCTCATAAACCATAGTCTTATCCATTACAGTTTTCTCCATTTTTTCCACACCGTGCATTATCGTCGTATGGTCGCGTCCTCCCAAAAGGTTTCCGATTTCAACAAATGTTAAACCAAGTTCCTTTTTAAGAAGGTACATTGCAATGTGTCTTGGTTTTACCAAAAAAGCGTCCCTTTTCGGGCTTTTTAACTGGGTCGGTTTAATGTTATAAAAGTGACAGACGTTTTTTATTACTTCGTCGGGATGAAAAGAGTTTAGTTTTTCAGTTTCCCCTAAAGACACAACAGAATTGGCAACATCTTCGGTTATTTCCCCGTCTCCGGCTTGGGCCTTTGCCATAACCTTTAACAAAAGCCCTTCTAAGCCCCTGGCGTCCGTTTCTTTTTGCGCCAAATGCTTTGCCACCTCAATGCTTAGCATGCATTCGTATTTTTTTGCTTTTATAAGAAGTATGGCGGTCCTTAGCTCGAAATCAGGTGTTTCTATATCAACGGTGAGTCCCCCCGAAAATCTCGAAACCAGTCTTTTCTCAAGCTGTTTTATTTCTTCAGGCCTTCTGTCCGAAGAAAGGACGATCTGCGCCTGCTTATCAACGAGAGTGTTAAAAGTATGGAAAAGCTCCTCTTGGACCTTTTCTTTCCCGGCGACAAATTGAATATCGTCGATTATCAAAAGGTCGAGATTTCTGAATTTTTTCTTCATCAAGGAAGTACTGTTTGTTCTTATCGCCTCTACCACTTCGTTCGTGAACTCCTCACTAGTTGTATATAAAATTTTTTTGTTCGGGGTTTTTTTGTACACCTCGTTTGCTATTGCCTGCATAAGGTGAGTCTTGCCAACGCCCGTCGGGCCATAAATAAAAAGCGGGTTGTAAGACTCCCCCGGCTTTTTGGCAACCGTGGATGCGCTTACGAACGCGAGCTGGTTGCTCGATGAGACGGCCATGTTTTCAAAAGTATAGTCGGGACGGACCCTTGGTAGATGGCCAACGGGAGCGGCCTTTTTTTCCTCGTGTTCAAAAAGGGTACCCCTGGAGTCGCTATTCTTATCAACAATGTCAACAATGGTTTTTGGGACAAAAATTATTTTTGCTTCGCTGCCGAAATGCTTGTCAACAGACTTTTTAATAACGTCATAAAAGCGTCTTTCAAGAAGGTCTATAATCATCGTAGACGGAGCGGCAACAGTAATAACGCTTTCTTCTATCGATACAATCTGGGTTCTTTTAAAAAGAGTCAGATAGTTGGCGCGCGATACTTCAAGCTCGATTTCGGCCAATATCTTACTCCATAGCTCTTTATAATCTTGCATGGGATGTTATGCAGTTTAATAATGTGGATAACTTTTTGTCAAGATAACGAAAACGTATAAAACTATATCGTTTTTAAAATCCGAGGCTCTTTTAAAAAACACTTTTCTTTGCTATACTCAGTCTTATGGAAAAATTAACAAAGGCAAAAAAAATAAAAAGAAAAAGAAAACACGGATTCTTTCAAAGACAGAAAAAGAGGACGGGCCGAAAGGTTTTAAAACACAGACTTTCGTCAAAAAGAAAAAGGGTCACGGTTTAATAATGCTTAAAAGAAAAAACCGTCTTTTAGAAATTAGAAGAAATACAAAAAGCCAGAATTTTGACTCTCCCCTTTTTAGGATAAAGGTATTTTCAACAAGCAACGGGGAGAAAAAATTCGGTTTTATAGTTACAAAAAAAATAGACAAACGGGCAGTTGTTAGAAACAGGACAAAAAGGGTTTTAAAAAGAGCGGTAAAAAATATCCTGGAAAATATAAATGGAGGCGTAAGTGCGGTCGTGATCTCAAAAAGATCGCTCGAAAATACGGATGAAAAAAATGTCACCGAAATGCTTTCAGGGATTTTTAAAAAAACGGGCAAAATAAAATGAAAAAAACTTTAATTTTATTAATAGATATTTATCAAAAAACGATATCCTCATTTTTGCACCAGGCCACAGGAGTCGGAAACGCGTGCAGATTTTCTCCGACGTGCTCCGAATATGCAAAAATTTCAATTTCCGAAAAAGGAGTTTTAAAAGGGGGTTACCTTTCCGTCGTCAGGCTTTTAAAATGTCAACCGTTTTATAACGGAGAATAATTTATGCACTCACCTATATCAAATTTCTTGCTTTTGTCTTATCCCCTTATAAATGTAATCGTGATCATTTATCAGATCCTCTATTTCCTGCATATTCCTTATGCTTTGGGCTTTTCGATAATAGTCTTAACGGTAATCATAAGATTGGTACTCTACCCTTTTGTAACGTCACAGCTAAAGGCCACAAAAAAAATGCAGGAACTAAATCCTCACTTAAGCAGGCTCAAGGAAAAGCACAAAAACGACGCAAAAATGCTCCAGCAGGAAACGATGAAGCTTTATAAGGAGTTTGGGGTAAATCCTTTAAGCGGTTGCCTTCCGGTAATCATACAGCTACCGCTTATCTGGGCTTTGTACAGCGTTTTGGGAGACGTCGTTAAATACTCGAGTGCCGAAATCAATAAGATCCTGTATTCAGATTTTTACAAACTTTCGAAACCTTGGGATACGAATTTTTTTGGCCTTCCTCTTGCACAGAGCCCTTCGCATCTTTATTCCGCGGTCCCTCTGGTGCTAATGGTGCCGGTTTTGACCGGGTTTTTCCAACTAATTCAATCAAAAATGATTATATTTACCCCCGCCAAAACCCCTGATAAGAATGATAAAGGCAAGGAAAAGAAAAAAGAAGAGGATTTTGCAACCTCTTTCCAGACCCAGTCAACTTATATATTTCCAATAATGATAGCGTTTTTCTCTTGGGGATTTCCAATAGGACTTTCCTTATACTGGAATACGTACACTATTTTTGGTATCATACAGCAATACAAAATTTCCGGTCTGGGAGGCCTGAAGGAATGGATGGATAAAATAAATGGCAGAAAATAAGATTACAAAAACGATTAAGGGGTTTTTTAAAAAACTGGGTGTTGATTCGGAAATCGCCGTTTCCGAAGAGGACGAGATAATATCCGTATCCATGGATACGGATGATTCGGGAATCATTATCGGCTACCACGGCGAAACGCTGGAAGCGCTCCAAATTGTTCTCTCCCTGATACTTGCCAAAGAGACCGGAAAATTCAGGAGGGTTTCAATAGAGGTCGGCGACTACAAGAAAAAGCGTGAGGAATGGCTTGAAAGGCTTGCATTAGACTCAAAGGAAAAAGCAATATCCCAAAACAGGGAGGTTTACCTTTCCGATCTAAAGGCGTGGGAAAGAAGGCTTGTACACATGATGCTCCAGGACGATAAAGAGGTTATCACTGAATCAACCGGCGAAGGAAAAGACAGAGTGTTGGTCATCAGACCCAAATAGCCCCTTTTACAAAAAACGCCGCTTATTAAAAAAACTGCTAGAATAAGAACTATGGAACATATTCTTGTCGCCAAAAATACCGTTTTCCAGGTCCTGGCCAGGGGTGCGACGGCATTTGTAGGTTTTTTGGTGACAATTATCGTTGCAAAAACTTTCGGAGTCGCGGGGTACGGAGACTTTATAAAAGTTACCTCATTCGTTGCGATGTTTTATCTTGTCGTGGATTTTGGACTTAACGCATTTTTCCTTCAGGAAGAGAAGGCAAACTTTAAGAATTTATTTTATTTGAGGATTTTGCTGTCAGCGTGTGTCTTTATCGCGATAAATATTATTTCATATTTCCTGCCTTTTAACGGCGCGCTTAATACGGGATTTTCAAACTCGGTAAAAATAGGAATTTTGTTTTTTTCACTGACCGTTTTTTTTCAAGGCGCGATTTACTCGGCCTCCGCAATTTTCCAGAAAAACTTAAACTACTATCCATACATGTTAGGCGTTGTGATCGGTTCGGCGGTTAATCTTGCTGCAGTTTTTTTGTTCGCATTTCTGAATTTTTCTATTTTTTACATATTTTTAGCTTTTCTGATCAGCAATTTTGTTTCGGCTTTTTTACTGGTCTTTTTTACAAAAGAAAAAATATTTCCCGTACTTTTGGACAAGATATTTTCAAAAAAGCTTCTGACAAGATCTATTCCGCTTTCTTTGATGCTTGTATTCAATTTAATATATTTCAGGGTAGATATTTTTTTGCTCGCACTTTTAAAGGGAACCACAGACGTAGGGGTCTACGGCCTTTCATATAAATTTTTTGATTTCTTGATCGCGCTTCCTCTTTTTATGTCAAACGCAATCTATCCGATCTTAATTAAGCAAAAGCAAAACAAAGAACTTTTTTTCAAAAACGTCGGAAGATATTTTCTTTTGTTTATCATAATATCCGTCATTGTGATAATTCCGTTCTGGTTTGTCTCGCCACTTTTTAAACTTATAAGCGCCGGATTTTACGACTCGATCGTTCCATTCAGGATACTCCTTTTGTCCCTTCCGTTTTTCTTTACGACGAGTTTTTTACAGTGGGTTTTAATTACCCTACAAAAACAAAAATACTTAATGTACGTTTACGTATTCTCGGCTTTTGTAAACATTGTTTTAAATATATTATTTATCCCAAGGTTTTCATATATTGCATCTTCCACGATTACTGTTTTTTCGGAAGCCCTTGTTTTTCTGTTCTTGTCGTATAAAATATTAACGGTAAAAAAAATATCCGAAACGGAATAAAAAATCATGACTGATATTATTGTATTTACAGACGGCGGGGCAAGAGGAAACCCGGGCCCTGCGGCACTGGGGGTATTTATTAAAAACAATAAAAATGAGATTCTTGCACAGATCGGCAAGTATATAGGCGAGACGACGAATAACGTCGCCGAGTATTCGGCCATAATCGAAGCACTTAACTGGATTATAAAAAATAAGGACACGGCAGGCGCCGACAGAATTTATTTTTATATGGACTCCCAGCTTGCGTATTCCCAGCTTGTCGGAATTTATAAGATAAAAAATGACAGGATACGCGAGATGATGTTCGAAATAAGAAAAAAGGAAAAAGAAATCGGCACGCCAATATATTATAACCACGTTCCAAGGGAAAGGAACAAACAAGCCGACGCCTTGGTCAACCTTGCCCTGGACAACAGAAGCTAGACTGATTAAAATAATAATCAATGTCGCACTCTGCCCTATTCACCACAGAAAAAAAATATGAGCGCCCGATCTTGATAGTAGATAAAAAAGGACTTATAGGGAGGGCGTTGTGCGAAAAACTTAAAAATGAGTCTTTAGTGGTTTTTGTCAGCAGGGAGAACCCCGGCATAGAGCACGAAAACATCGTGCATATACCGTTTACGAAAAGTTTTCCGACAATTCCCGACAATTCATACTCGCACATAATATTGATAGACGAAGGCCTCGAAGTATCCAAAAGAGCAATAGACAGTTTTCTGAAAAAAGCAAAACAGGACAACTCCTTTATTTTTATTGGAGTAGGAAGAGACGACCTGACCGAAAGATTCATATTTGATGCAACATCAAATTATGAAAAAGTTGCGGTAGGTGTTTTTGGAGACATTTTCGCACAAGCGCAGGTTCTTGATAAAAGCTCTTATGTCAATAAATTTATTTTTGATGTTAAAACCTTGGGAAGAATAACAATCCCCGGCGACGGAACGCTGGAAGAATATCCTGTTTACTTAGGTGATGTAGTCGATAAGATTTTGGAAATTTGTTTTGGAAAGCAGGAAGACAAAGTATATTATCTGTTTCCCAGGTTTGGCGTGACACTTTTGACGCTTGCGAGCATTTTTAAGAGGGCAAAGCCGGACCTTAGAATCGATTTTGAGAAAAAGAAGATTAAACAAAAAGACGGGCACTTTTTTGCAAATGGCACATACAGTTTTGACGGAAAATACGAACTCGAAGAAAGGATTAAAAAGATTGACCTTTCGAATATTGGTTCTTTCTCGCAACCGGAAGGAACTTCCCAAACAAAAACAAAAGCGCCTTTATTTTTAATTTCATTTACTTTTCTTGTTACTCTAATTTTGCTCCCGGTCGTATCTACCGCTTCCTTTTTTTTCATCGGCCAAAAGCTGCAGATGTATTTGAATAACAATATAAGTACGGGGAATACGAGTACTCTAAATAAGATCTCTTTTTTAAGTCTGAAAAGTTTTGAATTCTCCTCAGACTCTTTTTTCTTGCTTGATCAGGAAATAGGACCGTTCGGGTTTTCGCAAAACTTAAGCAAACTCAACACAGAGATTTCTACGTGGAAGGCCGCGGCAAAAACTTATTATTACCTGACCCAATCTTTAAATAATTTGGGCCCGCTTCTTACGGGTAAGTGGGCGAATTCAACTTCTGAATTTTCGAATACGATCTTAAATTTAAAAAACACGATTTACTATTATAATACGGAAAAAGACATCAATCCCCAAGACCAGCTTGTTGACAAGTCTTTGGCCGACGCCATGAGCGTTTTGTCCTCGACGCTTGATACGTGGCCCGACGTCTTCGGGTTTAACGGCCAGAAAACCTATCTCGTTTTGTTTGAAGATAACTCAATCCTCAGGCCAAGCGGAGGAGTCATAAACTACTATGCGGTTGTAAATATCGACAAAGGCAGGATAACCGGGGCAAACATCTACGATACTTCATCTTCAGATGCCAATCTTAAAGCTCGCATCGAACCGCCCTTCCCCGTAAGAAGGTATCTATCGGAAGACAACTGGAGCTTAAAGGAAAGCAGCTTTAATGTTGATTTTTCTAAGGCCGCTGTCGCTTCCGCGACCCTATTAAATTCCGAAGAGCAGACAGTTGTAGACGGAGTAATCGGCATGGACCTTTACTTTGTGAAGGACCTTCTTAAAATAAGCGGCCCGGTTACGCCGGTTAATTCGGCGGACATAGTTAACAGTGATAACTTTTTTAGTATGCTCGAGAGAAATCAGCCCCAGGGATATCTTAAAGACTTGCTCACAGCGTTGTTTACAAAACTTTCTAAAGAAACGAATATCTCTCCCACACAGGTTTTGCAGTTGATGGTTTCCTCCATGTATCAAAAACATCTGATGTTTGCCTTTAATAACGAAAACCAGGAAGCTGCATTTGCTCTTAACGGTTTTTCCTCATCAATCGTCGACAACAGACAACAACAGGACGGTACAATTAATGATTTTACCGGAATAAGCGAGGCGAATATCGGCAGGAATAACATAAATTTATATACCACCAGAGCCGTATCGCAGAGGGTAATGATCTCTACGAACGGAGCCGTTTTGGAAAGCCTTACATTAACAGTAAAAAACAATGCAGGCAATAATCCTGACAATTTTTACCAAACTTACTTAAACTTTATTTTGCCTTCTTCTTCAACGCTAGATTCTGTATACATAAACGAACAAGATCAAAAAATAGTGCAGGCAATCACTGACCCGTCTGTCTATGAGGCAAAAAATTTCAGCCCCCCGCAAGGGCTCGAGGTTTATACGAGAAGCCAGGACGGAAAAGACGTTATCGGATTTCCCGTGAATATTGCTCCGGGGCAGAGTTCTCGCGTTACTCTTAACTACACATTGTCCCAGAAGCTTAATTTGCTCCAACCCGAGTTTTCGTATTCGCTTAAGTTATTTAAGCAGCCGGGCGTTGATTCGTATCCATACAGCTTTTCATTTGAGATCCCCGACACTTATAAAATTACCCAGGCATCAAACCAGCTTATAAATACATCTTCAAGCGCTGGGTTCTCTGGAGAAGTTGATGAGGATGAAAATCTAAATATCAGTTTTTCTCCAAAATAAAGTCTTTTTTAAGTTTTCTCACACTTCTTCCGTGCTCTATAAGTAGATACGTCAGTTTGAACCAGTTTTTTTTCCCGAATAAATTCATGAGATCCTTTTCGATTTTTACCGGATCCTTTTGTCTCGTAAACCCGTATGTTCGGGAGAGCCTTGCAACGTGTGTGTCAACGGCTATTCCTTCCACAATACCGTAAGCGTTACCCAAAACTACATTAGCGGTTTTTCTTCCGACGCCCGGAATTTTAACAAGTTCCCCTATTGTTTTTGGAATCCTCCCCCTGAAATCTGTCAGAATCATTTGTGCGGCGGCTTTTACATTTTTTGCCTTATTTTTATAAAGTCCGATTGATCTTATGTCCTTTTCAAGATCTAACGTGGGAACGTTTGCAAAATTTACGATCTCGGTTAGCTGGTCATTTGGAATGCCGATACCAGAAAATTTCTCGTAAAGGAGGATAAATTCAGCGACGGGCTTTCTGTATTTAGGGAACAAGTTTTTGGTGACTTTATTGACCTGTGTGTCGGTCGTCTGTGCCGAAAGCATGACCGAAACCAAAAGTTCAAAATTGTTAGAATATGTTAGAATTATTTTTGCATCGGGATAATGCTTAGTTAATTGAAACAATATTTTCTCCGCGTGTTTTTTGTCCATGGTTATGATTATACATCACGGGAAATTGACGGATTTAAAATTACTTGAATTGTTCAGGAGTCGGACGAGGTTCGGACTTGGGACTGCCCGTCAGGTCTATTTCCCCCCTTCGGGCAATTATGATTACCCCATTTTTTTCCATTCTGTGTACACCGGTTTTGGTTTGGCTAAACAGGCCATTATTACGCATATCTGTCCCTTCATCGGGGTCCAAACCGTCCATTATTAAATCTGCCGGTTGTCTTACAGCTCCCGGAAAAAATTGCTCGATGCTCATACATGACTAATATATATAAAGCGTAGTCATACTGCTTGACGGATAAAGAATTTTTGCCTGACATTTTCCTGACATAAAAATTATTGTTGCTAAATTGCGCTTTTCCATCTATAATTTTTCGGCTTATGCCACACAAAATTATCGAGGAGGAATACCCTCTTGATTTTAGGAAAGAAGAAGCTTTAGAACTCGGGAAACATTTAAAGTACCGGCACTCGGTGGTTTTGGTCGGTATGAAAAAAGTGGGTATAAGCAATTTTTTGAGATTCTTCCTGAACAACAAAGATATTCCGGGGACTTACATTAAGGATTATAAGAAGCACCTTTTCATAAGCATCGATTTAAACGACCTTGTGGAATGCGAGATCGCCCCTTTTTGGACTTTAACTTTAAAAAGAATTGCCGACCAGGTTGATTCTTCAACCTTAAGTGAAATATTAAAAAAGGAAATAAATTCGCTTTTTTTGGAGAGCATTCAACTTCAGGATTTATTTTTTACGATCGACAGCGTAAGGAAAGCGCTTTTAAGAGTAAGCGAAGCTGGATTTGTCCCTACATTATTTTTCTTAAGATTCGATAGGATATCCAGGGCCGTAACTCCGGAATTTTTTGCAAACCTCGAAGGAATAAAGGCCACGAACCAGCAGGTTGCATTTGTTTTTACAAGTTCTCTTTCTTTGACCAAATTAATACCGTCTGTTCTGCCAAGAACCTCCTGGGGAATATTTATGCACAATATATACGTAAAGCCCGCCAAAAAGGACGATATTAAGATCATTTACCAGGCATATAAAAAAATGTATTCCGTCTCCCTTGCTCCGGACCTTGAAGAATATTTATTTTCAGTTGTCGACGGGTATACGCAGTATTTGCAGCTTGCTTTGATTTTTCTTCACGAGCGTAAAAGTCAGATAAAAAACAGGGAGGAGCTTATCAAAGGTCTGGAAAGCGACGAAAGGGTATTGCTTCAGTCAGAAGAGCTCTGGGAGGGCTTGGGTAAAAACGAAAAGGAAGTTTTATTAAAGATTATTGAAGGAAAGAAAATATCAAAAGCCGACGAAAAACAGGGTGAATACCTGTGGAATACCGGAATGGTGGTTCCCGGGGAAAATAATCTCCAAGTATTCAGCAAGCTTTTTGAAATTTATGTAAAAACGAAACAGGCCAACAGCAAACATAAGGAATCAAACGGCGAGCTAAGCAGAAAAGAGAACCTTTTATACAATTTACTCCTCGAAAATAAGGGAAAAATCTGCGAGAGGGAAAAGATTGTCGAAGAGGTTTGGCCCGAGGAAGAATATCTCGGGGTTTCGGACTGGGCGATCGACAAGCTAGTCGCAAGAGTCAGAAATAAGCTGGAAAAAATCGACGGCAAATTGGGAATACAGACAATAAAAACGAGAGGTTATAAGCTCGTCGACCTCCCCTAAATTTTATTGAATAGGTTCTGAGGCTATGTTAGAATTATGTGAATGGATAAAGTCTATAACCAAAAGGGCGTCGAAGAAAGAATTTATAAAAATTGGGAGGAGAATGGATATTTTTCTTCCAAAGTAAATCCTAATGGAAAACCGTATTCAATAATTCTGCCCCCGCCAAACGCGAACGCTCCGCTTCATTTTGGCCATGCGATGTATGTTATTGAGGATATTCTGATCCGCTATCACAGAATGCTTGGAGATAAAACTTTGTGGCTTCCCGGAGCGGACCATGCGGGTTTTGAAACACAGTTCGTTTTTGAAAAAAAGCTGCAGGGGGAAGGCAAAAGCCGTTTTGACTACGACAGGGAAGTTCTATACAAAATGGTTTGGGATTTTGTCCAGGGAAACCGCCCCGTTATGGAAGGTCAGCTAAGGCGTCTTGGGTTTTCTCTCGATTGGCAAAAAAAGAAATTTACACTTGACGAAGATGTCGTAAAAATCGTTTACAAGACTTTTAAACAGCTCTTCGATGATGGTTTGGTGTACAGGGCAAAAAGGCTTGTTAATTACTGCACTTTTGACGGAACTTCCTTTTCGGACCTTGAAGTAATCTATGAAGAAAGGAAAGACCCTTTGTACTACATCAAATACGGTCCTTTGGTCCTTGCGACGACAAGGCCCGAGACGAAATTCGGCGATACGGCGGTTGCGGTAAATCCCAATGACAAAAGATACAAAGAATACATTGGCAGGACTTTGGATATAGAAACGGTTCTGGGAAAGGCGAAGATAAAAGTGATTGCCGATAAGATGGTCGATCCGGAGTTTGGAACAGGTATCGTAAAAATAACTCCGGCCCATGACTTTGACGATTATGAGGTTTCTTTAAGGCATGACCTTCCGATGGTTCAGGTAATAAATTACGACGGCAAGATGAACGATAAAGCCGGGAAGTTTTCCGGGATGTATATAAAGCAGGCAAGAAGAGCGGTCGTAGAAGAGATGCAGGAAAAAGGATTAATAGACCATATCGACGAAAACTATGTACACAGAATCGGGCTTTGTTATAAATGCAAAAACCCGATAGAGCCTTTGCCGCTTGAGCAGTGGTTTGTAAAGATGGAGCCTTTGGCAAAACCCGCAATAGACGTGGTCAGGAAGAGCTACATAAAAATATATCCCAAATCGATGGAAAAACATTATTTTCAGTTTTTGGAAAACATCAAGGACTGGAATATTTCAAGACAGATCGTCTGGGGAATCAGGATCCCAGCATGGAAATGCGGCGACTGTCAGGAATGGACAGTTGCCGAAGGTAAAACCCCTGAAAAATGCTCGAATTGCTCATCGAAAAACATAAAGCAGGATGATGATACATTTGATACATGGTTTTCGTCCGGGCAATGGCCTTATGCGACTTTAAAAAGTACGGACAATCTTGATTATTATCCGACGACCGTTATGGAAACAGGATATGACATTCTGCGCTGGTGGGTTGCAAGAATGGTGATGCTGGGAATTTATATGCAAAAAAAACTCGAAGTGGAAGACGAAAGAAAGCAAATACCCTTTCAAGATGTCGTTTTACACGGTTTGGTAAAAGATCCTCTTGGTAAAAAAATGAGCAAAAGCAAGGGTAATGTTATTGACCCCTTGGAGGTCGTCGAGCAGTACGGAGCGGACGCCGTAAGGTTTGCGCTTGTCTACGGAACGGCACTTGGAAATGACCAATCACTTTCATACCCAAAACTCGAGGCGGCAAGAAAATTTACCAACAAGCTTTGGAATATGGCAAGGTTTATCGAAATAGAGCTTAACGAAAATGCAATTTCTGTTGAGGATATAGGAAGAGAGTTAAAAGTTAAGCCGGATTCAAAAGGCCGATTGGGGGAGGAGGAACAGAAAATAAATTTAAAAACAAAAGAACTTGAGAAAGCCGTCACAAAGCATCTGGACAGATATCAATTTAATTTCGCGGCAGAGAACCTTTACCACTTCATCTGGCATACTTTAGCGGATAAATACATAGAATACGTAAAGCAAAGCAAAGACAAAACCCAGTCTTTGGTTGTTCTGGTGGATGTTTATGAAAGGTGCCTTAAGCTTTTACATCCTTTCATGCCGTTTGTTACGGAGGAAATTTACGATGTATTGTATAAGGCAAAAGAAGATTTAATAGTTTCGGATTGGCCGTAAATTAAATGAAAAAAAAGGAAAATAAAAAGAACTTAGCCACGGAATTCCCGAATATATTCCGATTTATTCCCGAAGAGCTTCATTTAAAGAAACTGTTAAAGAAAAAAGAAACGTGTTATTTTCTAAGCGGAGCGTCGGCTATTTTATCATTAGTTCTAATTTGCGCGCTGATGGTTTCATCGGTAAGCCTTTACAATAATTTAAGCTCTTTCTCTCGCCTTACCAACAGCAGGCAGCAAATAAAAGGTGACATTAATTTCTGGCAGTCTATCTTGGAGAAGTATGACGGCTACAAAGATGCGTATTTTCAGCGCGCACTTCTTGAATACAAACTTGGAGAATACGCTCAGGCAAAACAAGATAATTCAAAAGCCCTGCTTTTAGACCCGAACTTTACCGATGCACAAAACTTACAGAAACTGCTTGCGGGAAATTAATTACTCTTTCGCGGGTTCTTCTTTTGGTTCTTCCTGGGGTTTTGCTTCTCCTTCGGCGGCAGGAGCTTCGCCGCCCTCTGCGCCGGCAGCTGCTTCTTCACCCTCCGCGCCTTCTTTTGCGGCCTCCGCGGCTGCTGCTTCGGCTGCGGCCTCCTCCTGAGCCTCTTTAGTAACAAGTTCTTCGATCTTTGAGACGACCTGTTCTTTATCGGTTAGAATTTCTACACCTTCTTCAATTTTGAGGTCACCGACCGTTATCTGCTCGTCGATATTTGCAAGATTTGACACGTCGACCTGTATATTTTCCGGTAAGCTTTCGGGGAGGGCCTCGACTTCAACTTCGCCGATAATGTTCATTAATAGTCCTATTTTATCTGTAACGGCTTTGGGCTCGCCGACAATTTCAAGAGGAACCGCCGCCCTTACTTTTTCTTTAAGGTTTACCTGGTAGAAGTCTGTGTGAAGGATTTGATGCCTGAAGTTCTTATTTACATGCTGGATCAAGACAGGTATTATTTCGTTTCCGATGGTAAGATCAACGAGTCCTGTTTCTCCCACCTCGTCGTAGACTTTTAAGAACTCTTTTTCTTCGGTCTGGACCGACTGGGATTTGATACTCTTCCCGTATACATTCCCCGGAATTATCCCTTCACGTCTTAGTTTCTTAACATTTTTGCCTAAAACCGTTCTTTTCTCGGCGTTAAGCTTTGTATGCTTCATATTTTGATATTTTATCTTAAACTAGAAATAAACACAATATGATAATATAGGGACATGAGAATTTTGGGTGTTGACCCCGGGATCGGAAGGTGCGGTTGGGGAATTATAGATTTTGAAAGTTCAAAGTTGAAAGTTGTTAATTACGGCTGCATCGAAACAAGTCCCAAAAGCCAGGTTTCCGACAGGCTTCTGGAAATTCACGAAGAAATATCAAGCCTTATCAAGAAGCATTCTCCCGACGCGCTTTCTATAGAAGAGCTTTTTTTCAATACAAACGCAAAAACTGCTTTTGTCGTCGGTCAGGCAAGGGGTGTAATTATTTTGGCAGCGTCCCAGGGGAAAGTGCCGGTTGCAATTTATACCCCCCTGCAGGTTAAAATTTCTCTTACCGGTTATGGAAGGGCGGAAAAAGACCAGGTGGGCAAAATGGTAAAAACGCTCTTGGTTTTAAAGGAAATCCCAAAACCCGACGACACTACGGATGCTCTGGCCGTTGCCATAGCGCATGCATTTTCCACAAGGCTTAATACAAAGCTTTTATAGCTTTGTGTTATAATCGTTTAAATCGTATTTCCGCCTGTTCCGGATAAATTAGATTATGATCGGTTTTCTTAACGGACAAGTTGAACTTCTATTAAGGCCCTTCGTTGTAGTCAATGTCTCGGGTGTCGGGTATAAGGTTTTGGTTTCCGACAGTGTATACTCGCAACTAAAAATGGGGGAAGATATAAAACTTTTTATTCACACGTTTGTGCGCGAAGACGAAATTTCACTCTTCGGCTTTTTGGAAGCAGAGGATTTACAGCTTTTCGAGAATTTGATCAGCGTTTCCGGGGTCGGTCCGAGGACCGCATTGAACATTTTTTCTTTCGGAAAAAGAAGCGATATTCAAAACGCGATAACAACGGGTGACGTTTCTTTTTTTACATCCGTTCCAAGACTCGGTACAAAAAATGCACAGAAAATCATAATAGAATTAAAAAACAAAATGGGAGGCCTGCAGGAGATAGATTTAACCGGCAAGGATTTTGCGCAAAACGCAGAAGTCGTTGAAGCGTTGAAATCGTTTGGTTTTTCTTCAAATGAAACAAAAAAAGCATTGCGAGAAATTAAGGACCCTAACCTTACAACGGAAGACAAAATCAGATTTGCGCTAAAATACTTAGGAAAGAAATGAGCAAAAATCCAAAAGTCAAAAAACAAAAAGAAGAAGCGGAAACTCCCGAAGAAGAAATTCTTTTTACGTCCCTCAGAGCTTCAGACTGGGGTGAGTTTTACGGACAAAAAAATGTTAAAGAATCCCTAAAAATTGCAATCGCCGCAGCAAAAAAAAGAAAAGAGCCAATCGAGCACGTACTTTTGTACGGTCCTCCGGGACTTGGCAAGACAACGCTATCACATTTAATCGCAAAGGAAATGGGAGTAAATATAAGGATTACGTCGGGCCCAGCTATAGAGAGGGCGGGCGACCTCGCCTCGATCCTTACAAATCTTGAGAAAGGCGACGTTTTATTTATCGACGAAATCCACAGACTTAACAAGGTTGTTGAAGAAACCCTGTATCCTGCAATGGAAGATTTTGCCCTTGATATCGTAATCGGAAAAGGTCCGAGCGCAAGGACTGTAAGGCTTGATTTGCCGCCTTTTACAATAATCGGTGCAACAACCAGAATCGGGTTGATGTCCGCGCCTCTTCGTGACAGGTTCGGGGTAATCCACAGGCTTTCTTTCTACGACCCTAAAGCATTGGAGGAAATAATTTCAAAAGCAGCGGTTAAGCTCAAAGTCCCTATTGATAATGCGTCGGTTGCGGAGATTGCAAAAAGGTCAAGGGGGACCCCAAGGATCGCGCTCAAGCTTTTAAAAAGGGCAAGGGATTTTGTCCAGGTAAAGTCGGACGGAAAGCTTGCCAAGGACAGCGTAAAGGACGCTCTTAATCTATTGGAAGTAGACGAAGTAGGGCTTGATTCCTCGGACGTAAGGTATCTTAGGGCAATTATTGAAAAACACGGCGGCGGGCCGGTAGGTATTGAAACAATTGCATCAACAATCTCGGAAGACATAGGGACAATAGAAGAAGTTATTGAGCCTTACCTTATGCAGATAGGTTTTGTTAAAAAAACAACAAGAGGAAGAGTCGCAACGCAGGCTTCGTATAAGCATTTGGGGATTAGATTTTCGGGGGAAGATAAAAAAAACGGTGAGCAGAAAAAATTACTTTAATTCTTCTAAAATTACAACCTTCGAGTTGGTAACGAGTTTTTTAAAGTTTTCCTCAACTTCCGGGTATCTTTCCCCGACATTCCGTCTGTAGTGCATAGGAACAGTTACTTTGGCCCCTATTTCGTTCGCGGCTTTTGCAGCCTCCTCTTCGTCCATAGTATAGTGTCCGCCTATCGGAAGCATGGCGACATCGAGCTTTAGATCTTTTAATGATCTCATTTCGTCTATAAAATCCGTGTCCCCCGCATGGTAAATTTTTTTGCCGTTCACTTCGAAAATATATCCGACCCAGTGGTTTTCTTTGGGGTGAAACGCAAGTCTTTCGGGGCGGTTATTATATGCCGGGACCGTTTGGAACTTAAACCCTTTAACTTCGAAAGATTTGTTCGGCTCAACCGCGATTTTCCGATTACTCGCTATATCGATTTTTGCCAAAATATCGGGAGGGGCAACAATTACAGTATCCTCTTTTATTATTTTATCTATGTCGCTTTGGGAAAAATGGTCGGGGTGCGCGTGTGTTATAAAAATTAAATCCGCCTTGTCCAGTTTTTTGTAGGTTAATTCAAACGGGTCGACGTAATAAATCCTGTTGCCGTTTTCATCGACAAAAGAAAAACTTGCGTGTCCAAACCATTTGATATCGTTGAAATTTTCCATGTGTCTATTATACTACTTGTTGCAATACTATCTGCGGCGGATTTTGTTTCTTGCGGCTTTTGCTGCTCTTTGTCTTAGCACTCTTTGTTTTTTTAACTCTCTCCAATCAGGAGTTGTAGCATTTTCACTATCGTGTCGTTCAAAAACAACTTCTTCAAAAGGCGTTCCCCCTATGGCTTTTTGTATTTCTTTTGGAGAGGCGGGACGTCTTCCGAAAACATCGGTTTGAAGGGCAGGGTCATAAAGATGAGCTAATCTTCGTGTAAATTCTGGTGTTGCTGTCATCCTCTAATTCCAGTGTAAACAAAAAAAATTGTGTTAGTCAATAGGCAATTTCCGTTTTTGACCGGTATTGCAGCGTTTCTTAGATTTGGTTGGTCTTCTTTCAGAGGAATCACCAAGGCCGGCAATTGTTTTTGCGATTTTTATGACCCTTGGTACGACCGCGCAGAAACCCGTAACTTCCAAGACTGCTTTGCTTTACGGTTTCAAGCTCTTTCCGTTTGTTAAAATTTAATCAAGTCAAGATGGCTGTCAATACCGAAAATTCCAGCACCTTTTATAATTGATGCTTCGGAAAGAAAATTTTTTTAAAACTTATGTCTTTTGCATTCAGTACCAAACATCGCGGCTGAAAATACTTTGCGGGCACAGCGCTTTCGATAATACAATAACAAAAATGTTATAATCTTGCCCAAATGAAAAGCCCGGAGAACATACCGCAAGCAGAGCAACGACCGGAAAACCTTTTTCGTAGAATTTTTGACGGAAAAATGTTGACGCCCACGGAAGAAATGGCCGTTAATATTTTATCAAGTACGTCTTTCAGCGATTTAGACAGTGCGCAAAAAATGATCATGTTTGAATATAGCGAGTTTCAAGAACTTGGACAAAAAGCCTTAATAAGAAAAAAAGAGTTATTTGGCGAAATCAGAGAAGATGAGCTAATTAGAATCCATGACAGGTTAGCTTATGATGATGCTTTGGTAGAGAGATACGATGAATTTTACAATCAACTCAGGGATTCTGCGATGCCTTCAAATAACTCTTCGGTAAGGATAATAAATCTTTTACGAGAGGGTCTATCATTATCGGAAGCGGCGGATGAATTAGAAATAAGTGTAAGCGAGGCAGAAAAAATATTTAAAAATTACGGTAAAGAAAAAATGCTTAATTCCCGTCCCGGGACGGATCAAATAGCTATTCTTAAAACTAAGGGAATGAACAATGTAAAAATTGCAGAAGAACTGGGCCTCAATATTAAATATGTAGAAACAGCTGTAAGAGCGTTAATATTTTTCGGGGAAATTCCGCCGACCCCCTCAGGTAAATCTGCGGTACGGCAACAAGACAGATTTCTGATGCGGGTCGCACAGAGCAGGTTTAAGACAACGAGCAATGAGCAAGTTGCCCAACAATTGAACGCAGACATCGGAAAAGTTGAAGATGCTACAAGGTTTTTGCTGTGGATCGGCTTGATAAATCCTATAGGCAAAAGCGATGCGGGAAAAACCAGATGGAAACACGCAGAGCATAAAGAGGAGGTAAAGAAATATTTAAACTCTTTAGATCCCACCAAGAGAATAAGCTTAAGAGCTGCCCACCAAGAATCAGGCATTCCGATTGGTTATGATTTGTTTTGCACCTTATATTTTGAATTAAGCAGTGAACAAAAGGTACCTCCCGTGAGGAATTATTCAGCAAGATAATTAGATGGTAATTAGACTTTCTCTTTCCTGGCCGGTGGAGATGTAGGAAATTTTTACCCCGACCTGCTTTTCGATTTCCTTAAGATATGCTTTTGCTTGAGGAGGCAGATCGCTATATTTTTTAACCCCGTTGGTATTTTTCTGCCAACCTTTGATTGTTTTATATACGGGTTTTACTTTTGATAAAAACAGTGAGTCCCCGTCTTCGTAATTTACCCTCCGGCCTTTCAGTGCATAGTGCGTACAAATTTTAATTTCCTTGAACTGGTCCAGGACGTCAAGTTTTGTAATCGCGAGTTCGGTAAATCCGTTAAGTTTTGCCGCAAATCTTAAAATTTCCGCGTCAAACCATCCGGTCCTTCTTTTTCTTCCGGTTGTTGTTCCGAACTCAATCCCTTTCTCAACGAGCAAGTCCCCATTTTTGTCAAAAAGCTCTGTCGGAAAAGGCCCCTGCCCCACCCTTGTCGTATAAGCTTTTGTAACACCTATTACTTTCGTCAGTTTTTGCGGAGGAATTCCGGCGCCGGCGGTTATATTTCCGGATAAAACATTAGACGCGGTTACAAAAGGGTAAGTGCCCCAGTCGTTATCCAAGAATATCCCGTGCGCTCCTTCAAGGAGCACTTTTTTGTTTTTACTAACAGTTCCGGAAACAACGGAAAACGCCTCTTTTATAAAAGGTTTTAATTTAATAAAAAGTCTGTAATATTTTTCCTCTATCTCTTTTTCGTTTAACGGCTTTTCGCCGAGTGATTTAAGAACCTTATTTTTTACAAGAAGCTGTGTTGAAAGTTTATCCCTGAAGTTTTTCCTGTCAAAAAAATCTGCAACTCTTATTCCGTTATAACTAACCTTGTCGGCATAAGTCGGGCCTATTCCTTTTCCGGTCGTCCCGGTTTTTTTCTTGCCCTTTGCTTCTTCGTAAAGCCTGTCCAGGAGTTTATGGTAAGGCATTATTACATGGCACCTCGGGGAAATTAAAACCCTTCCTTTTAAATTAATCCCCGCAGTTTCCAGCATTTTAATTTCTTTTACCAAAACTTCCAAGTCAAGTATCACTCCGTTTGCGATAACGGCTTTTGCCTTTTTGTTAAAAATTCCCGAGGGGATAAGGTGCATCGGGAATTTCCCGAATTTATTTACAACGGTATGTCCGGCGTTGTTTCCTCCGTGGAACCTTACGACAAGGTCGGATGTGTCTGCGAGGCAGTCTATAATTTTGCCTTTTCCTTCGTCGCCCCATTGGGCGCCGACTACAAGAGTTACTGCCATAGGCTTTGGTATTTAAACAGATATTAAAAGTAAAATCAATACTTAAAAGTGGTAAAATATCGAAGATATGGACCAAGTTTCCGAAATAAGGGAAAAAATAGATCTTCCCTCTTTTATTCAGGAATACATACCTATTAAAAAGGCGGGGCGGAATTTTAAGGCAAATTGCCCTTTTCATAACGAATCAACGCCCTCTTTTATAGTTTCTCCGGAGCGGCAAATTTGGCACTGCTTCGGTTGCGGAAAAGGCGGCGACGCGTTTACTTTTTTGATGGAATACGAAAACATGGAATTCCCCGAAGCGCTTAGGATTCTGGCAAAAAGGGCCGGAGTCACATTGAAAGAAACAGGTTTTAGGCAGGGACAGTACTCGGAAAAAGAAAAAATTTATGAAATCAATAATCTCTCTCTAAAATTCTATCATTATCTTTTAACAGAGCATTCAAGCGGCAAACATGCGTTGTCATATTTAACCGAAAAAAGAAAAATATCAAAAAAAGCGATAGAAACTTTTGAAATAGGATTTTCTCCAAACACCTACTCGTCCCTTTCCGACTTTTTGACCAAAAAAAAAGACTTTAAGGCAAAGGATTTAATTTTGGCGGGTACTGCGACCGAAAGGGGCGGGAGACTTTTTGATTTTTTCAGGGGAAGGATTATGTTCCCGCTTTTTGACCACAGGGGAAACGTAACAGGGTTTTCCGGAAGGGCGTTAAATGACTCGGATCAGCCAAAGTACATTAATACAAAAGAAACAGCTGTATACCATAAAGGAAGCATGTTTTTCGGACTTAACAGCGCAAAAGACGAAATTAAGCAAAAACAGGACGCCATTATCGTTGAGGGAGAATTCGACGCGATATCCCTTTTTGAGGAGGGTTACAGAAATGCGGTAGCGATTAAAGGCACTGCCTTAACGGAGACCCAGGTCGCACTTTTGTCGAGGTTTACCCCAAAAGTAACGCTTTGCTTGGACCAGGATCTGGCGGGGTTTGAGGCGACAAAAAGAAGCCTCGAGGTCTTGGAGAAAAAAGGATTAACAACCGACATAATTGTTTTAGATAACGCAAAGGATCCGGACGAGGCGATAAAGGAAAATCCAATTGCTTTTAAAAGGTCGGTAAAAGAAAAAGTAAGCGTTTATGATTTTATGATTGATAAATTTGTTTCGGAAAACGACGCGGAATCAGCCGAGGGCAAAAAAGTTATAACCGATAATCTTTTGGCGCTATTTGTTAACATTTCAAACGAAATAATTAAAGAACATTATTTAAAAAAATTAAGCAAAATTTTAGACGTTTCTTATGAAAGCCTTATTAAGGAATTGGAGAAACATCAAGGTAAAGATAAGGAAGACAGAATCGTAATTCCTCAAAAGAAAAAAAGAGGGGAACGGGAAGTTTTGGAAGAATTTTTTATGGCACTTATTTTGCAAAGTAAAAACCCGAAGGAAATAATGGGAGAATATAAGAGTTTCTTAAAAAACTACAAGTTTGAAACGCCTGCACTGGGTAAAATCGCGGATAGTCTAATATCTTTTTTTGAAAAAAACAGCAAATTCGATCCGAACGTTTTTTCGAAAAATTTGCCTGACGAGCTCCTGTCGGCTTACGACATATGTCTTGTTTATCCCCTGTCAAAATACGGGCTGGACGAAAACAACCCCGAAAAATACCGGCTTGAGATAAAGAAAAAGCACGACAGGCTTAAAGAGTTTTATTTAAAAGATAAAGTAAGCAAAGCTTTAAATAATTGATATAGTTTTAATTACTTGTAAATTCTGCTAAAATTGTATATATGAAACAGCCCAACATACTTACCGAAATTGTTTCTGGTGCAAAAAAGAGGGGTTACATAACCCAGGAGGAAATACTTTCTATTTTCCCAAAGCCGGAAGAGCACATCGAGGAGCTTGATAAGCTTTACGACAAGCTCATGAGCTCGGACATTGATGTTTTCGAGTCCGTTGCAGCAGGAGAGGAAGAAAAGCCTATTGAGGACCTTGAAAAAGAGCTCGAAGCATTAACCGTTCTTACCGAAGGGACGGTTTCCGACCCCGTCAGGATGTATTTAAAGGAGATCGGCAGAATCCCTCTTTTGACCTTTGACCAGGAAATAGCGCTTGCCAAAAAAGTTGAGAAGGGCGACAAGCACGCAAAGCAAAAACTTATAAACTCCAATTTAAGGCTTGTTGTGTCGATCGCTAAAAAATATGTAGGAAGAGGCTTGACTCTTTTGGACTTGATTCAGGAGGGAAACCAGGGGCTTATAAGGGCAGTTGAAAAGTTTGATTGGAGAAGGGGTTATAAGTTTTCGACCTACGCCACATGGTGGATTAGACAATCCATAACAAGGGCGATTGCCGACCAAGCAAGAACAATAAGGATTCCCGTCCACATGGTTGAGAACATCAACAGGTTTTTAAGAGCTTCAAGAAAACTGATGCAGGAATTGGGTCGCGAGCCAACACCCGAGGAAGTCGCAAAAGCATTGGGTATCGAGCCCGATAAGGCTTTGGAGATAATAAAAATTTCCCAGGAGCCGGCAAGTCTTGAATCGCCGGTCGGAGACGAAGAAGACTCCCGTCTTGGTGATTTTATACACGATACCTCCGCGCCGACGCTTTTTGATACGGCGTCAAGGGAGCTTTTAAAAGAGCAAATCGACCAGGTTTTATCAACGCTTAGTGACAGGGAAAAAAGAGTTCTGGAAGAAAGATTTGGCCTTAAAGACGGAAGGCCGAAGACTTTGGAAGAGGTCGGCAAGATGTTTGCAGTCACTCGTGAAAGGATAAGACAAATCGAGGCAAAAGCGCTACGCAAATTAAGGCATCCTTCAAGGGGGAATAAGCTAAAAGACTATCTGGGTTAGGCTGCTTGTCTTAAGTTTTGTTGATTTTTTTCTTCTTCTATATGATTTTCTAAAATCGCCCTGTATCTTCTTGCTGCGGTAAATTTCATATAGCCTCCGTGTTCAATATCTTGTTCGGGCGTAAACATGCCTCCATATAGGATATGTCTTTGCCTTTCGTTTTCCAGGAAGCTGGCCAGGCCCTCTTTTGTGAAAGCAGGGTACACGGTATGGTAAACCTGCGCAAGAGCCGCATCCTCCATGTCCAGCCTGGGAGTAATAGGCTCGTTTCTCTGGGCAAGTTCCCACGTGTATTTACCTAAGAATTTTTCATTGAGTGTTAACGGCCTATCCATTTCAAAATCCGGCCTTAATTCGCTAATTTTTGCAGTATTACCTAATTCAAAAAGTCTAATTAATATCCTTTCTTGCACATTACCGCTTTGAGCGCGGAATGCCTCGGGACTTACCGTTGAAGTAAAAAGCACCTGATTTAGATTAGATTCCGGGAGTCTTTGAGGCATAAATGAGGATGCAGATTTTCGATCCGTGTCTGAAGGTATCAATCCTGCCCTTGCTTCGGGGAGAAAGGCCATAAATAATTATTAATCCAGTTTAAATGATTTGTCAAGTTTAGTATGGATTTACTTTTTTGTTTTTGTTAAAATATTTATCACATTCCGCGATAGCTCAATGGTAGAGCAGGTCGCTGTTAACGACAAGGTTCTAGGTTCGAGTCCTAGTCGCGGAGCATTCCAGTATTATTAGTCCACAAATCCTCTATTTGGATTGCATTATCGGTCTTTTTAAGAGGTTCTAACCTTTGCCAAATTTTGTCTTCTTGGGTTTTTATATTACTAATAAATTCTAATGGTTTTTCAAGGTTAACAGCCACGATTTTATCTTTTAACACGAGGTTCGAACCAAGACCTGCAAAAATCTGCCGTTTTTCTTCCGGAGTTCCGTTTGCAAATCTGTATCTTGCATAAGTCGCAAAATCAAATGTTTTTTCGGAAAGCTCAAGCCATCGAGTAACCCTATCTCCTGTGTCGTTCATTTTTTCTTCGAGCCTTGCCTTTTCTTTGAGAAGTGTCTGTTTTTGGCTCTTGAATTCTTCATCGGATAGGAGCGAACCGTCTGTATTTTGGGGAGAGATTTTAAGTTTAACCAAGTTATCAATCCGGTTAACAATATCCTTATAAGCCTTCTGTATTGACTTAAGGATTACATTTCTGTCGTCAACCTCCTTATTGTTAACTTCGTTCAGGTATTTAATTGCCCAATTCTTAAATCTCTCGGAGATCTGAATTCTTGACAGAACTTCATCAATCTGCTTTTCGAGCTCTTTTTCCTCAATACTTTCTTGAGTGCAATTAGGATTTTTTCTTTTAGTGCAGTGGTAATAGATATAAAAGTGAACGTTGCCATTTTTCTGACTTTTTACCTTTTCCTCACAAGTGATCGATGCCCCGCATTCTCCGCAAACCATAAGCCCAACATAATTAAATTTATGGCTCTTAGGCCTCGGCCTTCCGTTTCTTCCTAAAAGATATTGAACTTTATCGAACTCATCGACAGTAACCATCGGTTGGTGTTTGCCTTTATAATGCTGTCCGTTATATTCGAACTCTCCATAATAAAATGGGTCTGTAAATATTTCATATAATTTGCTACGCCACATAGGTTTGCCACCCAAACTTTTGTGAACTGCTGACCTATATCCCCATTCATTATTCAATAAGTCTAAAATCTGTGGAACTGTGTAAGTTCCAGTAAGCATATAATCCCAAGCTTTCCTTATCAAGTTAAATCGTAAAGGGTCGACTAGAATTGTCTTATTTCCACGTTCTGCGAGTTTATCCCACATATAACCAACTCTTGTTGAAGAGTTCGGAGCCCAGCCTTGTTCAGCCTTAGCTTTCAATCCCCTTCTTACATTAACACCCTTATCATCCGATTCCTTTTTGCTCATCATAAAACACATTGCCAGCCAGCTTTTATCATCCGGAGTATTGGTATAAATTTTACTGGGTTTCCTGATTTCAACAATCTGTCCAAGGTCAATCATATAAATAATTTTGCCTCCGTCTAAAGAATTTCTTGCAAGCCTACTCTCATCCCAAACTAGAATTGAGTTAGCTTCTCCTGCTTCTATTCTGTTTAACATCTCATTAAAATCTGAGCGGCCGATTTTATGAGCTGTTTGCGATTCTTTATATACACCTACGATTTGTAGCCCTTGTTTTTTAGCAAGTTCTTTTAACTCTTGTTCCTGTGCAGGAAGAGATAGTATTTGTCTATCTTCCTGTTCTGAAGACTTTCTACAGTAAATGAAATATTTATTCATAAATAATGCCCCCGCTAGCTGTGTTCAGAACGGTAAGGTTCTGTCTAACGAGGGCATTATAAAACCTTACCCTAATTCTGAACACAAAACCATTGTAAACCTTACAAAATTTAATTTCAAATTAAAATACCTAGTTAATAGAGAAACTCTATAGTTATTATTAACAGTAACTATATAGTAACTATAACTATAAATTTACTGCTAATTAAAGCTTGGTATTTCCTCAATATCTATTTCTTCTTCTTTCGTTGCCCGGAACTTTTCATAGATAATTTTTTCTAATAAATACCATTTATCTGAACTCTCAAAAAATATAATATTAAAAAAATTTCCGCGTGCAGGAATTTTAGCCGGAGTAATGTTTATATAGTCATTAAGCCTATCATTATTATGAATACTTTTCCATATCTGAAAACCCTTAAGAGTTACATATCCAAACGCTTCAGTGTTTACTGAAATATTCGCGTTCGCCAATAAATTATTTTTGTTTTTAAGTATTATTTTTATACTTACATCTCTCATAGTTTCGGTATGGGTTTATAAATGATTTTCATGAGCATCATAAGTCTAGTAACTTCTTCAGAAACCTTTTCATCTGTCAGCTCTTTGCCATATTCTTCTTTATAATTTTTCTTAAATTCTTCTAATGCTTCTTTTGATAACATATTTATTCCAAGAATGCTTTTGCCGCGCTCCTTAATTCTTGCCAAGTATCGTAGAATCCATCGTTATAAAACATCGTCATTTTTCCGTGTATGTCTAACTGCTTTCCATATGTAACTTTTATGTAATATCTAACCCCTCCGTTTTTAATGGCACTTTTAATTTTTCTAGCTTCACTACTTGGAAAACTTCTTAAGTTTTTAGGAAATTTGACACATAATACCTTTCCTTTGTTATTTAAGATTTTAATTATGATTTTTTTATTGTCTTTTTGCATATGTTTAAGCAAAAATAAAAACCCTTGTTTCGGCAGCCTTACAAGGGTTTTTATTTGCTGCCGAATAATTTCAATTTTTGATTAAAACAATTCTACGAAACGCTTATAAATCAGTTGTCAAGCCCTATTCTTTTCTAGAGGCTAAAAACTATTTTTCTACATTATTGGGGGAAGGAATGATGTAATTGATACCGGTTATTCTTTCATTTTGTGAGGTAATGTCTACTTGATGATTAAGTCTCCATTCCGGAAATTTTCTCTCAATCATCCAAGCATATTTTTGCCATTCTCCGGATTTTGCATCTAACATTCTTTTGAATAAGTATATTTTTTGCTGGATCAAAGCCATTTTTATTAACCCGTTGAATTGTTTGGCTTCATTCGGAAATTGTTTTGGAGTGTCTCCGGACTTCCAATTTTCCCACACTCTTTTTGTTATTTTCTTTTCTTTCGGAAGTTTATCGTTAACAAGAGTTATAACCTGTTCATCGGTTAGAAAAGCTACACTGTCATCTTTCAATACTTCTTTTAATGCCTTCAAAAAATCCTTTGTTAATTTTGTTCCTTTTCCTTTCATATCTCAATTATTTCAAACGGTTATATAGCAGTTGTCAAATCCTTTTTATAAGCCACAGAATTAACTAGCCTCAAATTAGCTTCGGTAGAAAATGTAATTTTTATAGATTATAGTAGGTCTTTCGGGGAGACTTTTAATGCTTTTGCAATTTTATGGATATTATCTATAGAAACATTCTGTTCTGCTCTTTCAATAGCTCCTATATAAGTTCTATGGAGTCCAGCTCTAAATCCTAATTCTTCTTGTGATATTCCCTGTTTCTTTCTGAGTTTTCTTATCCTATCTCCGAGTTGTTTCCTTGCTGGAGTTGTTTTCATACGGAAATCGTATGTAAAAGAAGTCAATAACTCTACAGACAATAACTAGCATTTTATGTTCAATTGATGTAGAATTTTCGTAGGAGGAGTGCTCGATGGAGGTTAAGTTAGTAAGTTGTGAACAGTGTGATTTTGCAGTTCCATTTAACTACGATAATAAAACTTTTTTCTTCTGCAAAACCCACAAATTCGGAGTTAATGTATCTTCAGAGAAGATTGATGTTAAGCAAATTTGTAAAAACTGCAATAAAGAAATGGAAAGATACAATCTTGCCAGTGAAGATAATTCTTGCCCCTTTTGTGGTGGTTATCTAAGCGTAATGTATGTAAACAATAATTTCAGCGAGAGTGAAAATAAGCAAAGCGAAAAGCAGGAATTTTATATTGAAGGAGAGGAAGCAAAAAGGTGGATGAAAGCACTTTCGCCATATATGAAAGGAAAGAATCAGGAGCAAAATACAGAAAGTGCAAGAAGGGTAATTACAAAACCAAAATTCTTACGCTTAATGACCCTACTTGGGTTAATTATCATTCTTTCAAGCTTGTTCTATTGGTTTGAATGGAGGCCAAGTGAAATCAGAAAGCAATGCTCCGTTCTTGCAGAAAACAGCCGTTACATACGATCTGTCAGAAACAATATATACCGTCTTTGCTTAACTACAAATGGTTTAAAACCTGAATCATTGTATGTGAATACTCAATGAAGAATAATATGTGTAATGCAAAAGTCTTCTTTATGAACTTTCTTGCGAAATAAGTTAATAAAAATATGTTCTATTTTTTGACAGTTAATATAGAAAGTGCGTCAAGTATCAAAAAACATTTTAAAGAATTTATAGGACTCACATAATTGGCGTTAGGTAACATTCACATAATAGATATAGAAATTTATCTATGAATTAGTTTGCTTTGACTTCTAGCTTCAAAAGGAGTATAAAATTTTTAGATGTCGTTTACAGTAACAGAACGTTCTCTCTACCATTACCTAGCTAATCTCCTTAAAGACTTGGGTTGCGAATCAGCGATAGAAGTTTCAACTAGAAGCGGTTATCCTGATTTGTTGGTTAAAAAGGGTTCTTTTAAATTTATCGTTGAAGTAAAAATTGGTGAGCAGGGTTTATTTTCGGGAATAACTCAGATAGAAAAAAATGCAAGAGGAGCTGGAGTTACAGAAAAAATATTGTTGGTATATCCGGAGAGAGTAAGAGTTTTTTTTGAGCATCCAGATGAAGAAAGAGAATCAAAAATTGCCTTGCAAACCCAATTACTTCACGGAATTGTTTTAACAGACTTTTTAACTGAAAATTTTAGAGATAAGACTCCTGAGTTTTTGTTTACAGAACTTTTTAAAATACTAAGCGAGAAAGCAAAAGTCTATAAACCCGAGGTAGCTATAGAAACATTGAGTGAATCTGTTCAAATATTAGCAAATGAACTTAGAAAATGGAGCGGAGTAAAACTTTTACAAGAAGAGGTTGTTGGAAGAATGGAGTTATTTTCGGCTATCGGTTCGGAAGGAATAGATGAGAACGAGTTTAGAGCAGCAGCAGTAGATTTATCGGCTTATATTTTAATAAATCAGCTTTTGTTTTATAGAATATTCAGTAAGAAAACAGGAAAAGTTCCAGTTTTGAGTGAGATAAATAAGAAGGAGGATGTAATTAAATGTTTTGATGCAATTTTGAAAATTGATTTTATTCCTATTTTTAAAATTGACATAATAAAACTTCTACCTCCTTCCAGTGAATCGTTAATGTCGGTAATAAATAAAATAATAGAAATTCTATCAGCTCTTAAACCCGAGAATATGGAACACGACCTTCCCGGAAGAATATTTCACGATTTGTTACCCCCAACTACGAGAAAGTTATTGGCAGCATTTTATACACGTCCGATTGCAGCAGAAATTGTAGCTGGCTTAGCAGTAGACAAATATAATTCGCAAGTAATAGACCCCGCTTGTGGTTCTGGGACTCTTTTAGTTGCTGCATATGGAAGAAAGAAAAGATTAGGCGGAGACAGACAAAATTTGCATAGGGAATTTCTAGAAGAGGAAATTACAGGAATAGATATTATGCCTTTCGCCTCACATCTGACAGCTGTCAACCTAGCAGCCCAAGACGTAGAAGAGATTGCAAATAATTTGAAAGTAGGCTCTAGTGATAGTCTCAAATTAAAAGCAGGATATTTTCTTAACAGATTAGCATCAGAGATAAGCCATCAAATGAATCTTCTCGATCCTGATGTTACACCAGAAAGAGTCAATGTAATGGAAGAGGCAAAAGTAGATACTTTCACTGTTGATAAATTTGATGCTGTAATAATGAATCCTCCTTTTACAAAACAAGAGAGGTTGCCATCAGATTATCATAGAGAAGTAACTCAGAAATGGGGAAGCGGAGGAGCAGGTGTAGGATTATGGGGCCCATTTATGTTATTAGCAAATGAGTTACTTAAGGATAATGGAAAAATAGGAGCTATCATTCCCATAAATTTCCTTAGAGGCGAAGAAACAAGAGCTATTAGAAACTTCTTTATAAATGATAAATACACGTGGAAGTATTTGCTTAGATCTACAAAGAATTATGCTTTTTCTGAATCATCAGAATATTCGGACATAATAGTTATTCTTGAGAAAAATAACTCAAAAGAAAATAAGAAAAGAAAGACAGGAATAGTTTTAATTAAGAAAAATCTGAAAGATTTCGCATTACAAGAAGGTAGGGTCTTGGCGGAAAGAATAAGAAATGTGGAAGAAGAAGAAAATCATTCAGAAGAATTATTTGATTTATATTGGGAAGACCAGAATTATCTAGAAGAAAATAAAGATAATCTAATGCCTCTTGTCTCTGTAGGAAGCATAAAAAATAAAGAGGTTTTAAATGAATTTTTGGAGAAAATTTTAAAATCAAATAAAACTGAGAAATTTCGAGCTAACAAATTTGCTGAAGGTTTTCGTCCAGTTCCTCAAGGATTATCAGATTTGGTGTTTATTACAAACGCAAAATCACCAGAAAGAGCTATGTATTCAAACATTACATTAGAGAGAGAGGTTAATGGAACTGTCGAAGGCAAAGATAGAACAGGTGCTTTAATAAAAGTGCCAAAGGGCTTCGTGCTGAAGTCATTAAGAACACCTGTTGGTTTAAAGAGGATGGATGCGACTCAAGATTTAGATTATTTAATAATCGCTCCCTATGATGGGCTTGAGAGAGTCTCAGCGATTTCTAATTATAATAACGTTCCCAATTGGGTAAGCATTAAATCTTCCGCTTTAAGGACAGGGACAAATCTCGCAATTTGTAGAAGGATAAATCCTTACTCACCTTCTCAAATGCATATTGCCTATTGCTCTACGGTTACCTTTTATCCATCGAATCAACTTGAGGTTGTTCACGTTAAGAATAATGAAGAAGCAAAGATTGAGTGTCTATATTTTAACAGCAGCTTATTTTTTGTCCAATTTATGTTGAATAAAGAAGAAAGCACTGGGAGGAGAGTAGATATTAGAATCTCCGATCTAATAAATATTTATGGGTTAAAACTAGATGCAATTACGGAAAAAGAAAAAAAAGATTTGCTAGCAATGTATGAAGGAATGTCTAATAAAGAATTCCCTTCTTTATTAGAACAATATAAACAGCATTTTGAAGATAAAAAGAAAATTGATAAGGCTTTATTCAAAATTTTAGGGATCAGTGTTTCGGAGGAGGAATTAGACAATGTTTATAATGTTATTTATGAGGAAATGATAAGAATAAAATCTTTTTCTCGTGAGTAAATCATCTTACTCAAATATCCACTATTGAATATGGGTCAATTTTATCATACTCGTATTTAAAAAATTTACAACATCTCTTATATTTTATTCCGCTACCACAAGGGCATTTGTCGTTAACATTAATCTTTTTCTTTTTTAATTCCTCTTCTGTTTTTGTTAGTCTAAATCTTTTTATAACAAACATTGGATCTTTTTCAGACCAAAGCCTTATTTCACACATTAAATGTAACTCTTCTGAAAAATGTTCTATGTTAAACATAATAGAATTTATTATATCGTCGTTTATTTCACCAAAACCCCCTAAAATAATAATTTTTTGTCCCGTAGATTCATCCTCAACAACTTGATGCATAACATCTACACTATCTTCTGTTATTTGTGTCCATAGAGATTTAGCTAATTTAGTTGGATAAACTACTTTGTATCCGTGCTTTATTCCATTGTAAACATCTATTGGCCCTGCTTGAATTAACTGGTTGTCGCCTTTTTCATTCTTAAATTCTTCTATGTATAATTTTGCTAACATTTTAAGATTATTTTTTTCGATTTTTATTGATTCGCTTATAATAGATTCATAACTTACAATCTCCTCTTTCGATAAATGTTGAGCTGATTTTATATACTCGAATAATTTATCAATTCCCATTATTTTTTTTATTTCCTTATCACTAAATCCTGCGTATGCTCTTTTATAAAAACTTAAAATATCTGAATTGTTGCTTTCCATATAAATGGATAAAGAATTTATTTCTTTATTCTTGCTGTTGAGAAGTAGATTTCCTACCAAAGCTAAATCCTCACTAACTTGAATATATTTACTGTAAATTTCCAAGAAAATATTTTTTTGAACTGCTTTTGATTGTGCGCCATTTTTTCTAATTGTTTGAAGGTGATCGTTTAGAAGTTTAGCGATATCAGCTCTTGCATAAGAGTTGTAAAGAAAATAATTTTCCAGGATTATTTTAAGGTAATTACTGGAATTATGGAGCTCTAGAGCCTTTTTTGCCTCTTCTGTTTTTTCTTTCCAGTTAACCCTTCTCAATCTTGCCATAATTTAGCTGGAGTATATCAAATTTGGAAGAATTAGGTTTTTTGACTTCCAGCCTCAAAAGGAGTATAAGCTAGTTAATATATAGAATTTATTTAGAATTATGAAAAAACCTCGCTTCAGGTTTCTTCGGAGTCCTATTTTTATCCTCAAAAAAGTTTTAATAATTTTATTTCTTCCTCTGTATCATTTTATATTCAAAGTTATTAAAAGCAAAGATAGACTCTTGCTAAAAATCGCAAAAACAATAGGTTTGATTTTTATAGTTAGTCCCCTGTCTTTAATTTTAGACTCCATTATTTTCGTGCTTATATTTGGGGGATTTTATTTTTTGGGAATAGCAAAGACCCCTGTTCAAATTATTGGTTACTCTATGACCCCAACCTTAACAAATGGCCAATATTTATTGGTTCATCCATATAACAATTTTATGTTTTGGCATAAAAAAATAGAGCAAGGAGACATTATAACTTTCGAAGACAGTAAAACTGACGGGAAAATGTATGTTAAAAGAGTAATAGGACTTCCGGGTGAAACTGTGGATATAAAAAATGGCTTTGTTTATATAAACGGAAAACTTTTAGACGAGCCCTATATATCTAAATACAGGTCGACTTATGGGGGAACGTTTCTATCCGAATGTCAGAGCGTAAAAGTTCCAAGTAATGATGTTTTTGCGTTAGGAGATAACAGAATAAGAAGTCAGGATTCAAGGTTTATAGGTTTTATTCCTGAAAAAGATATTATAAATATTTTATATTTTGATGAACAGGGATTTTTGAAAAGCCGTTGGACTAAAGCAACCGGAAATGGAAACCTAAACACACCCTTATTAAATACAAATGATTATGTAGCGATGGTAAATAAATTAAGAGCACAAAACAATCTGAAACCATTAACTTTGAATCCTAAACTTAGCAAATCTGCACAACTTAGAGCAGATATGATGTTAAAATTTGATGACTTAACTTGGACAGCTACCAGAAGCGGTTATCCTATGACCAAATCAATGGAAGATGCAGGATATTACAATGTTGTATACGGCGAAGACCCCGTCTTAGGATATTACACAGCAGATGACCTCTATAACTATATGACGGATGTAAACCTTAATAAGGATTTCTTGCTCAAGAAAGATTATCAAGATATAGGTATAGCAGCAGTTATAGGAGACCTAAACAATTGCCCTGTCCAGTTAGTTGTCCAGCAAGAGGCAGGATATGTTCCACCTAATTATAAAGCAAGTGATATAGAAAGTTGGAAAACTAGTCTAGCTCAATTACAGAATATTTTACCCAGTTGGGAAAACATCAAAAATTATTCTCAAACTTATAATGATAATAAATTGAAAGCAGATAGAATATTGGAGATAATTAACTTAAGAATTTCTAGAGACCAGCAAATAATTACTACTATGGAAAACAATCAATGGCTTTCTTCAGAAGAGGAGAGTTGGGTTGCGCAAGACAACGCCCTTTATAATGAACAGGAAGGATTAGCAAAATATCTTAATAGTTTTATTTGGAAATGATAATAAAAAAATATTTAAGGAAAATAAAATTCGTCCATATTCTATTGATAATTTTAATCATAGTCATATTTTTGGGTTTATTTAAGAAAGAAGTTGGAAGTTTTATAACAGATAATTTTCCAAGCATTCAATATAAAGGAGTTACTGTTTATAAACAGTGTAAGGTTAAAGTAAATAATCCTGCGTGGGCTAAGGCAGTTGATGATAAATGTAGCTCGTTCGCAGGAGCAGCATCTGCTTATATGAGATGTGAAGAAACAATTTCGGAGCCTCAAACAATAGAAGAAACCTCTACTTGTAGTGTAATACAAGATGAAAAATGGTTTTGGGCTTTTGGAAAATATTGGTTTAAGATACAGTAAATATTTTGACTTCCAGCCTCAAAAAGAGTATAAGCTGTATATAACTTCAAACTATAAATGACTACCAAGCGAACCACTAACAAGTTAGTTAACAAAGCAAAGACAATTTTCTATTGGTTCAGGAGTTATTTTTACAGGCAACAAGTGTTGGGTGAACTAAATAGAAGGTTTAAGGAAGTAGAATACTTTAAAGACATTCCGCTTTCTTCTCAAGTCACAGCGCAAAATTTTTTTGGCATAGTCGCTGATTATCTATATTATGTAAAAAACAATAAAACACTACAACACAGTAATAGAAAAATCGAAGAGCAGAGGGAAAAACTCAAAGAGAATAAAAAGCTAATTGAGGATGGGAATAAACTAATAGAAAAAATGAAAGAGGATTTGAAATATTTAAAGTCAATCATTGATAGAAATAATATTTCTCTCCTCAAGTTTGAAGATATATTCCCGACCGGTTCTGGGGTTGTAGCTGTAGCAATGAGTCCAGAAAAAAATATTTCGCTTTCTTACATACAACTTGATGGATTTTTATCAGCAGAAAAACAGTTTGTGGGAGATATACCCAATGTTGTTGCCATACTTTGGTCTTTGATGGGTTCTTTAAAAGAAAAGGGAATTAACGATAAAAAGATTGAAGAGATGGATAAGTTTTATAGCGAACAACTAAGACCTTACAATAATCTTTTACGTTTAAATAGCAAAATTGTTTCTTTCTATAGAATCTCTGATGTAGAAAAACTAAACGAAGTGTATGATTACTATTTTGGCGAGGAAAGGCAAGCGTGGAATAGTCTATCTTTAAGAATTGGAAATGTGTTAGATAGTAATACAATAAGACCCTCATTAACACTTGAAGAAAAGTCAAATTTAGACAGCCTAAAGAATGAGTATTTTTTGCATATTTTTAGATATCATAACCATTTAGTGGATAAATTAGAGGAAAAACCTTGGTATGAAATATTGATAAGATGGGTTTTCAATAAGATAGGATGGTCTTTGGTTATTTTTATAATTTTTATAATTATTCTAAGATTCTTCAATATTTATTTACCTGATTGGATACTAAAACTTCTTTCTGGAAAATAAAACATTTTTAATGTTTTATTTTAGAGGCTTAATAATTGTTTTTTCTTTTTCTCAAATTCTTCTTTAGTTATTACTCTTTCATCAAGCAATTTTTTAAATTTTGCTAATTCATCTGCAGAACTTGTGGGATTAACGTTATTACTTGTATTATTTATCATTTCCTCGATTGAATTTTTAAAATCTTCCGCTTCTTCATTTATTGCCTTAGTATTAAAAACAGTGATTCTAAAAAATATAGAGTTTTCGCTATGTGTTTGTGCTAACAATCCTTTTTTAAACTCTAAATTCCCACTAAGTATAAATTCAATAAAACCATTTGTGACTAAGCTCGCTTTTTTAAGTTTAATTCCGGTAATCTGATTTAAATATAAAGTTTTATCTGGAAGAAAAAATCCCTGAGTTAATTTTGACATTATTCCCTTACGTTTAATGATAACTTTATTTGAATACAACTCTGCTTGTCCATTAATCCCTTTAAATATTTTTATAGGTGAATTGTCGCTCATTGCCTTGATTATATCATTTTTGTTAAATGGTAGTTGCAAAATAGGTTCTAACATAGTCCATCCTGCGGAGCATAAAATTCTTACCTATCATGTTTGTTTTTGACCCTCTGACGGTAAAGCCATATTTGCTAAGGAAATAACTAATTTAAAAATAAGGCACTTGCCTTATTAACTTTGGTTGAGCCTTGCTACTTTTCCTTTGCAATCAGTTTTTAGTTTATGAATGCCAATAACGTTATTGTTATATTTATTTTTTAGATAAGCTATTGTATAAAAGAATTTGCCTAAGCCTCCCATTTGGTTACCCCGGCTGATAAAATATGTTGGTTCGCCCGTGTCTAAGCAGTCATACTTAAGCACATTGTTTCCGAGAATTCTTTCATCAAGGTAGGCAACTGTTACTTTGGGGTTTTTATGAAAGTAGGTAAAAATTGCAGATTCGGGGGTGCCCGTATTGACTTCAAGGCCTATGACGGCGCGGTTATTGCGTATGTCTTTATTCAATAGGTTGACGGCATCAGTTATTCCGTAACCTGAGGTAATGCCTCCGACATAATCATATTGGTTTGAATAAATCGTCATCTTCGTTTGAAGCGAAAAATACGCAATAGGATTTTGAATTTGTAAAACGGTAAAATAAAAAGGAAAAATAATTGTAAGAACTGCCAGAGTAATTCCCAAGGCCTTTTTTTTGGAGATTGCAAACACCATTGAGCTTGCGGCAAATAACGTTATAAGTGGGAGAAACGATACGAGGTATCTTTGGATAATGACTCTTGCAAATATTACTTGTATAGCCAGCGTCCCAAGAAACCATATCGCAAGAATAATTTGTGGCCTCTTTTTTCTTGCAAGTGCAATTCCGGCTATAGACAGCAGCAGTATCAGCGGAGAAGCAAGAAAAATAGTTATCTGGGTATCTGCCATGATGTTGCCTAACCAATGAAGTATGGGAAATTTAAGCACTTCACCAAGTGTTAGGACCCATCTGTTTGTTGATTGCAGCGGATCCCATTGCTGGGGAGATC
>JAJYEF010000037.1 GCA_021785915.1 bacterium | reverse complement strand
CCGCGGTCCTTATATTCCTAATCAAAAACGGTTTCCCCGATTTTGTAACAAAGATATGGTCATCTGTCACCTTAGGCCTTATACCCAAGTACCTGTTTAATGCTTCCTGTGCCCTTTTATTCAGAGGCACCTGTCTTTCTTCGTGTTTTTCAAACGGGGCAATATGGAGATTGTCCTTTCCAATGTCCGAAAGCCTTAGATTTGCGAGTTCTCCGATCCTGATCCCGGTCTGGAGCAAAAGCTCGATTACCGCAAACATTCTTGCGTCGTTCCTTGCCGCGTCGCGAAGCGCCCTGTATTCGGTGGGTGTAAGTATTCTTGGGGGAGCAAGCTGGTATTTGGGGTGAGAAACCAAAAGTGACGGGTCATCCGTGACATATTCGTTTACCTTTAAGAATCTGTAAAAGGTTCTGGTGGAATTAATTTTTCTGGAGACCGATTTGGGCGTATAGCCTTCGCTTCCGAGCTTTGCCAAAAATGCCTGGATGTCTTCGGTACTTACTTCATGGACGTGGTTTTTCTTTAAGTCTTCCAAAAAAGCCACCAACTGGTCAATATCCTTGCCGTAGGCAACGACTGTGGATGTCGACTTTTTATTCTGCTTTAAAAAGTTTTTAAACTCTTCGTGGGCATCTCTAAGGCGGATTTGCTTCATAAATTAAATAAATTCATATAAGCCAACGTCAAAACCTGACTTACAGTATCCTATAATATCACTATTTTTCACGTTAGTCAAGCACGAAGCGCCTTGAAAAGACGGATTTATTAGCCTATTATTGAATTTGATATGAAAAAAGGCATTTTTATATTAATAGTTATAGTTTTACTTTTAATAATCAACGGTCTCATAGGTTCGATCGTCAACCTTTGGCAAAAACAGGATGTTTTAACTTCGGCGCAAAAACAACTTCAGCAGCAGCAGCTTGAAAATGCCAAACTTAAAGGAGAACTTTCCTACGTTCAAACGCCCCAGTTTATCGACCAGACAGCGCATAACAAGTTATTTTTGGTAAAACCCGGAGAGGAACAGGTATTTTTGCCGCAAGACATCACATCTCAGCCCCAGTCGCAACCCCAGACTCAAAATATCCCAAACTGGCAAAAGTGGGTTAATTTATTTTTCTAGGCGGCCTCGCACTCTTCCTTTTTATCCGGGAAGGGAATAACATTTGAAGCGTTCTATTTACCCGGCAGTTTGAACTTGTCGATCCTCCAGTATTTGAAGTCGTTAATAGGCTTTGTCCTTTGTTTTTTATTTGCTTTTTCCAAAGGCTCGTATTTAAAACCGGGTCTGTGCATCAAAAGCCACTTTAAGCCCTCGTATGCAAAATAAGGCATCGCATATCTTCTGGAAAATTTTCTCCTTACGTCCGAGACCCTGCGGTCGTCTCTTTCCAAGATCTCCTCAACGGATTTGTAGTCAACGTTAAGCCCGGGAGGACCAAAACCCCTTAATTCTTTGCTCTTGTAAAGACCGGGGATTGTCATATGGTGGTGCGCAAAGGCAACATCAAGGACTCTTGTCCAGTTGTTTTTATTTGCAAGTTCCAGTGCTGTTTTTACCTCTCCGTAAGTGCTGCTTGCGCCCTCCCTTAAAATTATTGCGTTTTTTGGAACGTGATACTTATTAACGAGCATGTCGGTGATTACTCTTGCTTCGGTCGGGTAATTCGGTCCCCACAAGTGCCCCAGGTCAAGGACTATTTTTCCCGCTCCTTTTCCATTGTCCCAGGCAAGCGCCGCCGCCCTTGCCGCAAAGTGGGTCCTTAAAGAGGGAGTTGTGTGTTTTCCTTTTTGGGTCATCCAGTAGCCGTGCAGAAGGAGCGCGTCATATTTGGGCTTAATATTTTCCGGAGCCTGTCTTTTTTCATCAAGATTTGTTATCTCGGACGCCATACCTAGATTATAATACATATTGACATCAGACACTCTGTGCCGGTAAACTGGAATTCCAGGGGAGCATAAATTGTTAGCCTGGAATTTTTTTAGGGAAAGAGTCATACAAAGAACATTCTCTTTACATTTTAAAGAGCCGAAAGGCTCTTTTTTTTGAGGAAAGGAGGTGAATAAAATGAGCATAGAAGAGCGCGGGGCAAGAGATTTAAGGCAAAAGGGTCTGACCATCGAAAACGATTTGGGTAAAATCGCAAGATTTATGGACGTAGAAGAGTCAGAGTTATCCGGTGCGCAAATAAAAGATGCCCTAACAACAGGTCTTGATGCAAGTGTAGTCGTTTACGAATCCGGGGAAGTGGAGAAGCATTAAATAGGTTTAGGAAGGACGTTATGAGGCAAGTAGCCGTTAGCGGTTGCTTTCCTATTTTTTAAAATTAAATCAGTTGCGGGCCGTAGGGGAGTAAATCAGAGCGTGTTTTAATAAACCTGATTATGTATTCCTACGTCATAAAGCCAAACAGAATCACCTACTATTAAATATATAACTCGAATATCCCCAGATATCGAAAATGAACGAAAATTTTTCTTTTTTCCGATAAGTTTATGATCTTTTAACGATACATCGTTGGGATTTTTAATAAATTTTTCTAGTTGTTCCTTGAATTGATTTTCCAGTTTAGGATAAGGAGATATTCTTTTCTTGTAATTTTTGATAAATATCCTATGATACAGAATCTTCATGAATTTTCTGCATTAGCTCATCTACGCTAACAGCAGAAGATACGTTATTTCCAGATTCAAAGTCTTTAGTCATATCAATATAACGATTTTCATTTTTTTCAGATAGATAAAAAGGTTCCTGAATATTAACTTCAATCCTGTGAGATGCCACTTTAGACAAAAAAACTCTGACCAACTCTTGAAGAGAAGAAAAACCTTGAGAGATTGCTTCCTTCTCAGCATTAATTCTTAGCTCTTGATTAATAGGAATTTGCAAGATAGTTTTATTCATACATTACAATTATATTATTTTAATAATAATTTTGCAAATTAGGCGCAATCCATCCAACTCCCGTAGTAAAATTTGAGGCTAAAATACCAATGTTGCGGGGCTAGGAGTTGCGCCTAGCCTATGAGATTATGCTAATTGTTGCTTCGATTACTCGAAGTGTCGGACTATATCATCATCCAAGATTTAGTTTTGGATGCTCGGCGTGTAGTCTCTACGGGATCTTACTTTATGTCAGACTTCCCTCGGTGTTGCCCTAACGATTTAGGGGTTCACCGATATAGCCAAGTTATATTTTAATATTACTATCAAAACAGCCCAGATTTAAGCCTCATGTGCACTGTACACTACCCCGCGTGCAAAAGCATATTAACAGAAAGTACAATGATAGTCAATAAAAATAGCCTTGATAGCACAAATAGAACATACTATACTAGCATTAATACTTTGAACCATTGGGGGTTCTATATGGCTAAGTTTTTACTGAAGTTAAAAGCGCGTAAGCTGAGGAAAAGAGGCTTAAGTGTATTAAAAATAGCAGAATATCTCGGAGTTTCAAAAAGCTCTGTAAGCGTTTGGACGCGGGATATTATTTTAAGCGTAGAGCAGGCAGAAAAATTGAAGAAGTCGATGCTTAAGGGAGCAGAGTTGGGCAGGTTTAAAGGTTCACTGGTTCAAAAGCAAAGGAGGCTGAAGCGTATCGAGGAAGCCAAACGGGAAGGAATAAAAAAACTGGCAAATTTACAAGAAAGGGAATTTCTGGTCGCAGGACTGGCTTTATATTGGGGTGAAGGGAGTAGAAAAAGTCAGGAAGTTGAATTTTGCAATTCGGATCCAAGGATGATACAATTTTTGTTGCTTTGGCTACAAAAATGCCTTAACGTTCCAATTTCGGATATAAGGTGTAAAGTTGGGATTAACGAAATACATCGTAAAAGAGAGCAAGCAGTGAAAGATTATTGGTCAAATATTACGGGTATTTCGTTGTCTCAGTTTAGAAAGACCAATTTCAAGAGAGTTAAGAATAAAAAGGTATATGAAAATTTTAATGAACACTTTGGAACTCTCTCGATTTCGGTTGCAAAGCCGAGCAGATTTTATTTTAAAATACTCGGATTGATAGACGGGTTAAACGAGGCAGGAAGTGGACTGGTGTCCCGGGACGTTTCATAAGCGTCCAGCGGTGGGTTCGATCCCCACTCCTGCTACTAAATACAATTTTTATTCTCAATTTTTAATTTCTAATGAAGCCCCTCAACAACAATCCGATTGGAGTAATTGATTCGGGTTTGGGCGGTCTTTCGATAGCTTCAGTAATTATCAAAAAACTTCCACACGAGTCAATTATTTATGTTGCCGATTCTAAAAATTGTCCATACGGCCAAAGAACGCCGGACAAGATATACAAATTGTCTAAAAAAATGATAGATTTTCTAATGAAAAAGGACATTAAGCTCTTGGTAATTGCATGTAACACCATAACGGTAACGTGTCTGGCAAAATTAAGGAAAGATTATCCAAATATTCCTATTGTGGGAATTGTTCCAGTCGTTAAGACTGCCGTCGATAGGTCAAAAAAAGGCAAAATTGGAATTTTTTCTACAGTTGTTACGGCGAAAAGTGAATACCAAAAGAATTTAATTGAAGAATTTGCAAAAGGTGTAGATGTGAAAAATGAAGGATCTTCTGACATGGTTGCAATGATCGAAAATCTGGACTTTGAGGCTATACGAAAAGCCCTTAATGCGGAACTTAAGGTTTTTAAGGATTCCGACATCGACGTTTTGGCGCTGGGCTGTTCCCATTTCCCTCTAATAAAAGACAGGTTTCAAAAAAATCTCCCTGGGGTCTTGGTTTTGGACTCATCGCAAGCTGTGGCAAGGCAAGTCAAAAGAATACTTATGCGCAATAAGATCAATTCTAATGCAAAAAGCCCAAAATATGATTATTATTCAACCGGGAACTTAAAGGCGATGCATTATTTTATAAATAAATTGACAATTAACAAAAAAGTTGAGAAAATTTTGCTCCAATGAATAATTTCAAAAACAAACCCTTTGACGTTAAAACTTTAAAGGGCAAGAACATTGCCGTGATTGGCGAAGGATTGGAGGGTATATCAAGCGCGAAGTTTTTAAAAAAAGCCGGCGCAAAAGTAACTGTCCTTGATCAAAAAAAAGGCGATGGCTATCTCCAAAATCTGGACGGTTACGACTTGATCGTAAGAAGCCCCGGAGTTAAACTGTCAAAAATTCAAGACGCACTAAACAATAAACAAAAACCCGAAATAACGTCGCAGACAAAATTATTTTTTGACCTAAGTCCCGCAAAAATTATCGGAGTAACCGGAACAAAAGGAAAAGGAACCACGTCGTCTCTTATTTACGAGATGCTTAAAAAAGAGGGATTCGACGCACATTTAGGAGGAAACATAGGAGTTCCACCGCTGGATTTCCTGGAAAAACTTAACAAACATTCGATTGTCATTCTGGAATTATCGAGTTTTCAGCTTATGGACCTTCAAAAAAGCCCCAACATCGCGGTTTTACTTATGGTTACAAGCGAACACTTGGATTACCACGGCTCAACCCAGGAGTATATCGGTGCTAAAAGAAATATACTGCGTTTCCAGACCAAAGAAGATTATGCGGTCATCAATAAAGACTATTTGGCTTCGCGCGAATCCGACATCCAAACGGATGCGAAAATTTATTACGTTTCGCGTGAGGACGAATGCGCAAGAGGCTGTTTTGTCAAAGATAACGCAATTTGGATAAGAAACGGCGATTTGGACGAAAAAATTATAAATACATCGGACATTCTTATTCCCGGAGAACATAATTACGAGAATGCGTGCGCAGCCTCTATGGCTTCGTATCTTGCAGGCGTAAAAGTACACAATATTGCAAACGTTTTAAGGACGTTTAAGGGTTTGGAGCACAGGCTCGAATTAGTTGCAACGGTTAACGGAGTCAGGTATTATGACGACTCTTTTTCTACGACCCCCGAAACCGCAATTGCGGCAATAGATGCATTTAAAGACCCGGAGATTTTGATTTTGGGAGGGTCATCCAAAAATTCTGATTTTACGGGTTTAGGAAAAACTGTTTCGGAAACTTCCAATATAAAAGCGATCATCGGGATTGGTGTCGAATGGAGTAAAATAAAGCCTGAGATCAAAAATCTGAGCCCGGACGTTTTAATAATAGAAGGTGCAAAGGACATGGAAACAATAGTTACGACTGTTTCAAAAATCGCCGTTGACGGGGACGTAGTTTTGCTAACTCCCGCGTGCGCTTCTTTTGACATGTTTAAAAATTATAAAGACAGAGGCGAACAGTTTAAAAGGGAAGTCCTTGCCCTCAAACAAAATGAGTCAAACTAGCTTCAAAATCATTAAAAAAGACAAGAAATCAAAAGCAAGGGCAGGAATAATATCAACTTTGCATGGGGATATCCAAACGCCTATCTTTGTACCCGTTGGCACAAACTCAACCGTAAAATCCGTAAACCCGCGCGACCTTAAGGAAATGGGTGCAGAAATTATTTTGGCAAACACTTACCATTTGCATTTGCGGCCGGGAGAGGATCTGATCAAAAAATTCGGCGGGCTTTCCAAATGGATGAGTTGGCAAGGTCCGACAATGACGGATTCGGGCGGATTTCAGGTATTTTCTTTAGGGGTAGGACTTGAGCACGGCGTCGGCAAACTTTTGCGCGAAGAGGAAGGAGAAGCAAAACCAAGATTAAATAAAATTACAAAAGAAGGCGTTACTTTCCAGTCTCATCTGGACGGGAGCAAACAGTTTTTGTCGCCTGAAATATCAATCGATATCCAGGAAAAATTGGGAGCGGATTTAATCGTTGCATTCGATGACTTGGAATCGCCAAAACATACATATGAAGAAACAAAAAAATCTTTGGAATTGACAGAGGATTGGCTTTTGCGCTCGATAAAGGCACATAAAAGAAAGGACCAGCTTTTGTACGGAGTGACGCACGGCGGAAGCTTTCAGGATCTCCGGGTCCGAAGCGCAAAATTCGTCGATAAAAATTTTAACGCTATTGCATTGGGAGGGGCGCATAAAAACAAAAAAAATATGTCCCAGATCGTCGAGTGGACAATCGCAAGCGTTTCGGAAGAAAAACCCCGCCATATGTTAGGCATCGGAGAAGTAGATGACATTTTCGAACTTATACAAAGGGGGATTGACACTTTTGACTGCGTAATTCCTACAAGAATCGGACGAACCGGATTTTTCTTTGCGTCCACTCCCGTTGGAAATATTAAGAACAGGTTCAGATTTGACATCAACAAGCCGCAGTTTAGGACCGACCCAAAACCCCTGGACGCAAACTGTACATGTTACGCCTGCCAAAATTTTTCGCGCGCTTATATTCACCATCTTTTCAGAAGCCGCGAGTTGTTATCGTACTCGTTAATAAGCACGCACAACGTGCATTTCCTGGTTAACCTTACAAAGATTATCAGAAAAGCGATCTTGGAAGATAAATTCAAAACCCTTAAGAAACAATGGCTTGTATGATAAGATAGAGAAAATGAGTAAAGTTGTTTTTTCGGGAATCCAGCCTTCGGGAAATTTGCATATCGGAAATTATATCGGCGCAATAAAACAGTGGGTGCAAATGCAAAATGATACGGAGAGTATTTTTTGCATCGTTGATCTGCACGCGATAACCGTTCCGCAGGATCCTTCTGAGCTAAAAGAAAAAGTATTGGAAGTTGCGGCTTTGTACCTTGCCTGCGGAATCGACCCTAAAAAATCTCATATTTTTATTCAGAGCGAAAACCCGAACCATCCGTATCTTGCCTGGATCTTGAATACGATCACCCCTTTGGGAAACTTACAAAGGATGACCCAGTTTAAGGAAAAGTCCGAAAAACACGAGGTGAATGCCGGGCTTTTCGATTATCCTGTCTTGATGGCTTCGGACATTCTTTTATATCAGACCGATGAAGTCCCGGTCGGCGAGGACCAGAAACAGCACATCGAATTAACAAGGGACCTGGCGGAAAAATTCAATAAAAAATTCGGAAATACATTTAAATTGCCTGTTCCGGTGATCCAAAAAGAAACGGCAAGGATAATGAGCCTGCAAAACCCTTTGAATAAAATGTCAAAATCCGACAACGACCCGCTTGGTACAATTAATATCCTTGATAATGAAGAACAAATTAGGGAAAAGATCAAAAAAGCGGTAACAGACTCCAATACACAAATATCAAAGGACAGTGGTTCGGAAGGAATTTCAAACCTTCTGACGATTTATTCGGCTTTCAAGTCTCAAAAGCTTGAGGATTCGGTTTCCGAGTTTGAAGGAAAACCATACGGAGAATTCAAATCTGCATTGGCGGATCTGGTCGTAGAGCGACTCTCCCAGGTTCAAAAAAAATATAAGGAAATCAGGGAAGACGGAAAAACATTAAGAAAGATCCTCGACGAAGGAAGGAATTACTCTATAGA
>JAJYEF010000036.1 GCA_021785915.1 bacterium | reverse complement strand
ACGTAGGTCTTTCTTTACCTCGTCCGTCAGCTCTTGGCCAAAATGAGAAAGGTTTTGAAGCCGTTCGTAGGAAGTTAAAAAAGAGATCAGATTTCTGTTCATTTCGCGTGACAGTGTATCGAGAGTTTGCCTACCTACGCGGGTTACCGATAGGGGGAGGTTTATGGCCGGGCGCATACCTTGGTAGTACATATTGCTATCAAGATATATATGTCCGTCTGTTATTCCCATTACGTTTGTTGCTATATATCCGGTAAAGTCTCCCTCGACTATTTCTACTACCGGAAAGCAGCTTATGGATACTTCTCCTTTAGTCGGGTGCTTAAAATTCCCGCTTCTTTCCAAAAGCCTTGAATGAGCGTAGAAAATGTCTCCCGGGTAAGAGTCACGGCCCGGGAAACGGCGGGCAAGTAGTGAAATTTCGCGGTAAAATTTAGCGTGTGTCGAAAGGTCGTCAAGAATTACCAGTGTGTTTAGTCCCTGGTCCCTGAAATATTCGGCTATGCTCATTGCCGCGTATGGAGTCTGGTAGATAAGACTGGGGGAGTCGTATGAGCTTGTTGCTACTACTATAACTTTGTCCAAGATTTTCTCCTGCCTAAAAAATTCCTGCAGTTTTTTAATGTCGCTTTTTTGCTTTGCGATTGCAGCGTACACACAAACAACTCCTTCGTAGGCCTGTTTTTTAATGGCGGTTAGTAGGAGCGACGTTTTTCCTGTTTTTCTGTCGCCTATTACAAGCTCCCTCTGGCCTTTACCGATGGGAAGAAGAGTATCGATAAAGGAAACACCGGTTAAAAGTTGCTTTGTGATTTTTTGCCTTCCGGAAATTCCTATGTAGGTCGACTCGAGTGATCGAAATTCCTTCGGCATAACAAACGTATCGGAAGGATCGATAGGGTCTCCCAACGGAGTAATTGCTTTTCCCAAAAGTTCGCTTCCTACGGGAATGGCGAGCATTTTACCTGTTTTGGTTACTTTTGTGCCCACTTTTATCGGTTCGTGGGAAAAAATCCTCGCCTCGACTTCGCCCCTATTTATAGAAAAAATTTCTCCCCTTTGTCCCGTTTCGAACATAATAAGCTCGCGCGACTTGGCCGTCGGAAGTCCCTCGATAAAGACGATGGGGTGGCTTACTTCGTAGACTATTCCGTATTCGCCTGATTTTTCCAATAAATTTTTAAACTGCGTATCCATATTTAATTTGTGCTTGGAGTATTGCTTTGTTGCTGATTTGGTATTTTTGAGACTAGTTCTTCGTTCATTACGTTTTTTACAATTTTTTCAAACTTTGTCTTTGCAGAATAGTCAAAAAATCTCCCGTTAAAGTTCAAGACCGCGCCTGCCAGAAGATCGGGCTTTACCAAAATATCGAATACAAACTGTTTTTTTGCATTCAATACGAACCATTCGGATAACAGTTTAAGCGTTTCCTCTGACGGATCAAATGCGATATTAATATATAATATAGGAAGTTTAGATATGGTTTGTTGTAGTTTATCCAGGAAATCTTTTAGTTCTTTAGGGGAATCAAGGCTTACGTTATTTTCTCTTAAAAACACGAGAAATTTATCTTTTTTTTCAAGACCAAGCTCTCTGTCCAAAGTTTTTTCGAGGTTAAAACCGGTTTCAAAAACTTTATCAGATATGTTAGCGATTCTTGCCATAAAATTGCTCGACTCCGACCTTGTATGGAAAAACTCGGAAAAATCTGTCTGTTCCATTTAGTCAAACACTCCTTCGGCTTTTGCCTTTTCGAGTGAGTCTATAAGAAGTTTCTGATGATCCTCAAGCGATATTGATTTGTTGAAAATATCCGAGGAAGCTTTTTGGACAATTTTTGCGATTGTTTCTTCGGATTGTTTCAGCCTCATTTTTTTATATTCATCGAGTTCTTTTTCCAAATCGGGGAGAAGGCTTTCCCTAAAATCTTTGATCTGCTTTTGCAAATCCGCCTGAAGAGCCTTCGATACATCTTCAAAATCGGTTAGCGATGAGGTCGCAAGGTTTTTCAAATGGTCGGAGTAGCTGGTCATAAAGCCGGTTGCCGTTGAAATAGACTCTTTCTGAATTTGTTTAACGAGCTCCTGGAGGGCGTGGTCGATGGCCTCTTTTGAAGACTGCCTTACGTACTCCGCGCTTGAAATTATCTCGTCCGCCTCTTGCGTAGCGTCCTCGAGGATCTGCCTTTCTTTGGTAAGGGCGTTGTCGACGATTTTGTGGTAATCTGCATCTTCCTTTTTTTCGATTTTGTCGACCTCTTTTTCCTTTTTACGAAGAGTATATGCGTAGTAGCCGACGAATATAAAAATCACCACGTCGGCTATTATCGTTAGTATCTCGATGGGCAGTATTGGCATATGGTTTTATTGTATCTTTACGAGTTGCAAAACTCAACTGTTTTATTGACTTTTCCAGCACTAAGTCTATAATTATTTGACTTTTAACATTATGAGGGAACGCGAGCAATTTGTAACAACTATAAATCTCCCGCAGGAACGAAGAGCGCAGGTGCTGGAAAGATTAAAAGAACATCAAAAAACTCTTGAGCTAAGGCTGTCACCGGCGCAAAGGCTTGAGGTCTCGTACGAAGCGATGATTTTATATGGTCTTCTAAAAAACGGCAGTGTTGATACTATTGAGATGTCTGCCGATATTTTTGCCAGAAATTATGGGGATTTTGCATCCGAGATTTTCAGGAACGCCTGCAACGTAGTTGACGATTTCTGCAGAACCGGCGGTGTTAACACAACTCAAAACAGGGGCCTGCCGCGGGTCGACAGAAATTAGGATGATATAATACTTTTATGCCGGAACTTCCCGAAGTTGAAACTATCAGACTGGGTTTGCAGAAATACCTTGTCGGGCACAAAATCGAAAGTGTCGAGGTCAAAGTCCCAAAATTATTCGAAGGAGCGCCTAAGGATATCGTTGGCGCAAGAGTCACCGACGTCCGCCGCTTCGGAAAAGGCCTGGTAATTGACCTTTCAAACGGCAAATCTTTGGCAATTCATATAAAATTAACCGGCCAGCTTATATTCAGGGACGAAAAGACTTCAAAACTTCCGGTTTCAGAAGAAAAAGTGGGCACTCTTCCTTCAACCGCGACGCATATCATTTTTCATCTGGATAAAGGTGCAACGCTTTATTACAACGACCGAAGGCGCTTCGGATGGATAAGGGCGGTGAACACATCAAAAGTTTCCGAGATACCGTTTTTCAAAAATATGGGGCCAGAGCCTTTCAAGGACCTGACCCTGGAGGTATTTGAAAATTTGATCAAACGCTCAAATACGGCCATAAAACCATATATCATGGATCAGACAAGAATCGGCGGAATCGGGAACATCTACGCAAATGACGCGTTGTGGCTATCAGATATCGACCCGAGGCGAAAAGCAAAAACTTTAACCGGCGCGGAAATAAAAAAGCTTTATGACGCGGTTTTAAGCGTTATGGAGAAAAGCTTAAAATTCGGAGGCGCGTCCGAACTTAATTTTGTAAATGTTCTGGGGCAGGAAGGAAGTTACCAGAACCACTCGCTCGTTTATGGAAGGGAAGGGCAGAAATGCCAGAAAAATGACGGCGGAACAATTAAAAAATTCTTCTTAGGCGGGAGGGGCACGTATTGTTGCGAAGAGCACCAGAAGTGATTAGGGAATAGGGTATTCTTTTCCGGGTTCCATTGGTTTGGGAGTCTTATCTACCGGTTTTAAGCCTCTTTCTTTTTCGATTTCCATACGTGTTTGCTCAAAAGGAACAATCCTACCCAAATCTACTTCCCTGCTAAGCCTGATAACCTGCTCTCTTCTCCCTCTATAATTTTTTCGCCTTGTATTTTTGTGTGACATAAGGGGGTATTTTAGCACACTTTTATAAAAATACAATGAATCAGCGAAAAATTAGATTTTTAGGTATATAATATCGGTATGGAAGCCAGAATCGGGTCGCCCGAAATTCACCATTTAAATACAAGGGAAATAAACAAAACCAGAAGAAGGTTCTCAAGGATTGTAAGAAGCCTTCCTTCGGAAAAGCAGGATTTTATTACCGAAATGACGAGCATCCTCACCGAGCCGGATATTTACAATAAATTCAGGTCAAATCCCGATGAGGTTACAAATTTTAAAAAGGAATTGACCAATATGGGCTTAGGAGAAGATAAAATAAAAGTGATATTTAACTATTTTAATTTGCCTTACAGTGGAAAAGAAAATGGAAAGTAATTTTTCTCCCGACATATCGGAACAGCATACTTCAGGAGAATTTAAGAATCTATGGATGTGTCAAAAAATCATTAGGGAATGGTCGCATGACAAAAGGTGGGAGTCATACGATGTAATACCTATTCTTTATACCGCACTTCATCGGGGAGAAAGATACAGTTTCGATAGCCCGAACTGTCCGAAACTAGCAGACGTTGTAAGGACGACAGAGGCTCATATTTCAGGTTCGCCCGGTAATCTTTTACCTGAGGCAAGGCAGGTTTACCTTTTATCTTCAAAATATTCACAAAAACTTGACGAAATTTTGTCCAAATCGCCCACAACGCTTGAGCAGACTATATCCGATGCAGCCTTTTCATATTATGTTTTTGACAGGATACACCCGTTTCCGGACGGAAACGGTAGAATAGGAAGGATGATCGTTAAAAGGGTATTTAAAGGAGCAAATTTAAAAGACCCGATATTTCATGACCAAAGTTGGTATGGGGGAGGAAGGTCTGGTCATCTTGATACGCTTGAAATGGTTGACGAAACCAATAATCTTTCCCACCTCGAAGTTTTTTTAGCAGAGTCGCTCATTGACATGTATGATCCCATAAAGGAATTTTTAAGACACAGACAGTTATCAAGATTTATCGCGGACGCGAGAAAAAGATCAAAAGACAACAGCGGAAAGCTTCTGGAAGAAATCTGGGAAGGCTTTTCCGGACTTGATTTATACGGAAACGTGCGGCATTGAAAAACGCATTTTTATCTGTTAATATTCCCTTTGAGAAACTGTTGTATAAGATTGCGATTTTATGGCTTATAAAGAAAAAACGATAATGTCAATCGGTGGATCGTTGATAGTTCCAAACGGGGGAATCGACACCAAGTTTTTGCATAAGCTTAACACCTTTGTGCGAACGCAACTGGCGAAAAATAAAAACCGCCAGTTTTTTTTGGTCGTCGGGGGAGGGCAGATTGCCCGCCGCTACAGGGATGCAGGGGAGGCTGTTATTAAAAAACACCTGACAATCGAAGATCTCGACTGGCTAGGAGTTCATGCAACAAGACTAAACGCCCAGCTTTTAAGGACAATTTTTAGGGACATCGCGCATCCGTATCTAATTAAGCACTACGAAATTATAAGGAAAGTGTCCGAACCCGTTGTTGTTGCGGCGGGTTGGAAGCCCGGGTGGTCTACCGACTTTGATGCAGTCCTGCTTTGTGAAGACTACGGCGTAAGGGAAGTTATAAATCTTAGTAACATTGAAAAAGTCTATGACAAAGACCCTAAAAAGTTTAAAAACGCCAAAGCTATAGACAGAATCTCGTGGAAAAACTTCAAAAAACTTGTAGGAAGCAAGTGGATTCCGGGGATGCATGCGCCGTTTGACCCCGTTGCGGCACAAAAAGCGGAAGATTTAGGGGTTAAAGTCGTGGTTTTGTCGGGGCATGATTTTAACAATCTCGAACACTACTTTAAAGGCGAAAAATTCACGGGGACTGTGATAGAATAGGGGAAATTTAGATCAGCGCTTGTGGTCGCTTACGGAATTTTTTCGGGTGCGCGTTCCGTCCGTTCCTCAAAAACTTGTAAGCTCCCCGCGCTTAATTTTAAATGTTAAAATCTATTCAACTGCAAAATTTCCGAAGCTATAAAAAAGACAATTTTGACTTTGAGGAAACGACTCTAATTGTCGGCCCCAACACTTCCGGGAAAACAAACTTAATAGAGGCAATAAACCTTCTTTCTACAGGCAAAAGTTTTAAGGCGGAAAAGGACTTGCAGATGATCGAGTTCGGTAGTGAATTTGCAAAAGTAAGCGCAAAAGCGGATGATTTGTCTCTTGAGGTAATACTTACGAACGGCCAGTTAAAAGGCGGAAAATCACAGCTTAAAAAATTCCTCGTAAATGGAGTTGCCAGAAGAAGAGTAGATTTTGCCTCAAACCTTCCTTCGGTGTTGTTTTCGCCCCAGGATTTGGACGTAATTGTCGATTCACCTTCTCTTAGGAGAAGTTTTTTGGATGATGTTTTGGATGCGGTAGACAGAGATTATAGGTTAGCATCAATTTATTATACAAAAGCTTTAAGGCAAAGGAACGCTCTTTTGGAAAAGGCGAGGGAAGAAAGCCTTAGACAGGATAAAAATTTCGAGTATTGGGATAAACTGGTTATAGAAAATGGACAGACAATAACGCAAAAAAGGGAAGAATTTATAAGATTTTTTAACGGTTTTGAAAAAGATATTTTCGATTGTTTCCTTAACTATGACAAAAGCACGATTTCCGTGGAAAGATTATTACAATACCAAACGGAAGAACTTGCCGCAGGAGTTACTCTTGTTGGTCCGCACAGGGATGATTTTTCGGTTTTTATGCCGGTAGAGGCAAGCAAAGAGCCACGCAATGTTAAGTTTTTTGGCTCCAGAGGACAGCAGAGACTTGTCGTTCTGCAGTTAAAAATTGCTCAGATAAAATTTGTAGAAGAAAAGCTTTCAAAACACCCGCTTTTTTTGCTCGACGACATTTTCTCCGAACTTGACGAGGGGCACATCAATTTAATCTTTGAGCAAATCGGAAAACAGCAGACTATTTTAACAACGACACATAAGGAGTTTATCCCAAATAAAATGCTAAAATCAATGAGGATAATAGATTTCAACAAATAAATGGAAGAATTTAATCCACGAGAGTTAAAAGATTTATACGTTCCCAAAGTTGGTTCCCATAAAGGCGAAAACGGGAAACTTATGATAATAGCGGGGTCGGTTTTGTTCCATGCCGCGTCTTTATGGCCGCTTACAGTCGCGTCAAGAATAGTTGATATGGTTTATTTCTCGTCGGTTACAATGAATAATGAAATTGTCCAAAAAGATAAAGAAGAATTCAGGAACGGGATTGTTGTTCCACGCACGAAAATAGAGGATTATATAGAAGAAGCGGATTGCATCTTGATCGGGCCGGGGCTTCCAAGGGAAAACGGGGTGGAGGAGGGAGACGATGACACTAAGGATCTAACACAAAAACTTCTATCAAAATATCCCCAAAAAAAGTGGGTTGTTGACGGCGGAAGCTTGCAAACCGTCAGCCCCGATAACCTGCCCAAAACTGCGGTAATAACACCTCATAAAAAAGAGTTTGAAAAACTTTTTGGATTGAACGCAACATTTGACAACGCCGTAAAAACGGCGCAAAAATATAATATAACCGTTCTTCTAAAAGGGGAAGAAGATATCGTTACCAACGGTACCCAGTACTTACGGGTTTTGGGAGGAAATCAAGGGATGACAAAAGGCGGAACAGGCGACGTTTTGGCAGGACTTACGGCTTCGCTTTACACTAAAAATGAAGCCTTCGTTTCCGCGGCCTGCGCTTCTTACATCAACAAAAAATCCGCCGAAAAACTCTTTAAAAAAATGGGTTTGTATTTTAACGCTTCTGATCTTGCAGATGAGATCCCAATTACAATGAGAGAACTTGTCTTGTAGAGAAAGGAGGTGGACAATGGGAGAAAGAGATAGCGGTCAACATTATGTAGAACAAGGTAAGCCAAGAGGAGTTTATACTTTTGGATTATCGGGAGAATCACTTCATGATCCGGTAACGTATCGGGAGGTCCCGGAACTAAGGCCATCACAAACACATTCAAAAGGCGCAAGGGATTTTGAAGCTGTAAATAGGGAGTATAATGGCGGTCTGAGCGCTGCAGACAGAATGGATTCCTAGATTCTAGCTCTGCATTTTATCGGAGAGTTTTGAAAGCTGGTAGGTGACTAAAACCGCAAGAGCCGTAACTATAACGGCATAAATTAACAGCGACAAAATTCCGCTTCCTGCTGGCAAAAATTTCTTCACATATGAATTAACGAATTCCTGAATAAGGCTATTCCACGCTAAAGCTGCGACCAGTCCAAACCCGGATGTTGCAAGCGTTAACATCTGTTTTGTAATTTCCTTGTGCAGACTCTTTTTCTGCGCGGGCGTTGCATTTTTTCGGGAATTGCTCGGCATATCTGATATAATACAATAGCAATTCTTAATTTTCAATTCACAATTTGTAGTTAATGTATAAGCCTAAATACTTAATCACTAATAAAATCCTCAAAAACATAGGTTCGATAGAAGCGTCCAAGGAGGTAATAGACAACGCTCCTCTTTTGCCTTATTTTGAAAAGGAATTTAGGGAAGACGCAATGGTAAGGGCGGTACATTACGGAACTCATATTGAGGGAAACGAACTTAATTTGTCCGAAGCGGAAAAAGTTTTAAAGGGTCAACAAGTGGTTGCC
>JAJYEF010000035.1 GCA_021785915.1 bacterium | reverse complement strand
TTATATTTAGTCGCCCGAAGGCCTTTGGGCGCTTTTGCATGAAAGTAACCGTCTTTACTGTCATATTTAATCACGACACCCATTTTCCTTAAACCGTCAATAATTCTATCTATCGGCCTCGCCCCTATCCTACATCCTCCTGGATTTGGGATAATCGCGGTACCGACTCTTGCCAAAAGAGGAGCCAAAAACATATAAGAAGTCCTTATTTCCGCCGCTCTGTCTAAAGCTATCTTTTCACTTTTAAACTCCCTAAAATTTATAATTACGCTGTGATCTTTAAACCTTATATGTCCTCCCAGATGCTTTATTATATCGGCCATTATCCTAAAATCGGAAATAAGCGGAACATTTTCTACTACTACCTCGTCTGAAGTAAGACATGCCGCAACCAATACCTTTAAGGCCACGTTCTTTGATCCGAGTATAGATATTTCTCCCCGTAAACTTTTTCCGCCTTTTATAATAAATTTATCCATATGCTTTATGCTTTAGCCTAACGAATCGGCAATTTTATATATGTCGCCTGCCCCCATAGTTAAAATTATATAATCGCGCCCATATGATTTTTCGTCCAGATATTTTACCACATCTTCGGGATTTTCAATATACAAAACGTTTTTTTGTCTTTCTGCAATTGCGCGCGCGAGAAGCTCGGAGGACACATTTTTATCTTGTACTTCACGCTTAGAAGAATAAATTTCCGTCAGAATGACGCTATTAGCAAGCATAAATGAAGATTTAAATTGTTCGAACAATTCCTTTGTCCTTGAATATGTATGAGGTTGAAAAATACAAACAATTTTTTTATCCGGAAACGCTTTTCTAAATCCCTCCAACGTTTTTTTAATTTCCGTGGGATGGTGTGCATAATCATCATAAAGCGTTGCTCCCGACGAAAGTTTTTTTACAAACTCTGCTCTTCTTTTGGTTCCTTTAAATAGTAAAAGTCCTTTCTTTATATTTTCTACAGATAATCCCAACTCAAGACATACTACTATTGCGCAAAGTGCGTTGAGGGCATTATGTTGTCCAAAAGCGTTAATGGAAAATTCTCCCAGCGACGTTCCGCTTGAATTTACCCAAAAAAAGGTCAATTCCGCGCTCTGCGTGATTCTGGAAATAAAATAATCTGCGTCTTTGGAAAATCCATACGTTATTTTTCTTCCATTATATTCTTTTATAACTTCCCGCGTCTTCTCGTCTTCAATGCATGCCACCAGCGCTCCGCTCGCGTCTATATTTTTTGAAAACTTAAGAAAAGCTGATTTTATCTCTTCAATCGATTTATATATGTCAGGGTGGTCATAGTCTATATTTGTAATTACTCCAAGATGAGGATTTTGCCATAAGAACTTGGGAGTTCTGTCAACCCTAGGTTCTGTAGCGTACTCATCCGCTTCCGCGACAAAGAATTTCCCTTTTCCAAAATGCCCGGGTAAACCAAGCGATGCTATACTTCCCGTTCCTACCAAATATGTAGGATCCAAATTATTTCCCTTAAGGATTGTCGAAACAAGAGCCGAAACGGTTGTTTTTCCGTGGGTACCCGAAACGGATATTCCATAAAAGTTCCGATTAAAAATTTCTCCTTTCATAAAATTTCCAAGAGCTTCGCCCTGTGTCCATACAGGAATACCCATTTTTTTTGCTTCAAGATTTTCAATATTTCCTAGTCCCCCATGAGCACCCGTTGTTATGACCAAATCGTTCCCTTTTATATGACTTATGTCAAAACCGACAAAGGGGGTAATTCCCGCCTTTTTAAGCGATTCGTCGGTTATAAACCCCGATTCGATATCGCAACCCGTAACCTTTAGACCTGCCTGTTTGGCTATAATTGCAAGCGGGGTCATGCCTACCCCTTTTACTCCTACGAAATGAATTTTTTGTATTTTTTTCATATAAAATTATATTTTTCTAAAGCGGCTTTGACCGTCTTAAACTCGTCCCACGGCTTTTCTCCGCTTCCGTAGTTCATCGATGACTCCTGTGCTTTACCCGTTATTAATATTAAATCTCCTTTTTTTGCCTGCTCCACAGCTTTCTCTATCGCCTTATCCCTGTCCAAAACCCTGATTACTTTTGACTTATCAACTATTCCTTTTTCAATATCGTCGACGATTTTCCCCGCATTTTCCCGTCTGGGATCCTCTGAAGTAAGAATTAACAGGTCTGCAAATCTGGATGAAATTTTACCTAAGTCCGGTCTTTTAGACTTATCGCGCTGGCCTGCGCTTCCGAAAACATGAATTATTCTTCCCCTTGTTAAGGGTCGCACGAAACTCAGTACATTCTCGAAAGAATTTGGAGTATGGGCAAAATCAATAATCACCTTAAAATCTTTGTCATAAACGGTTTCCATTCTTCCGGCGGGGAATTTAAAGCTATTTACCGCTCTAATTATCTTACTGTCACTTATTCCTAAATTTCTCGCAACCGCGACTGCTGCAAGCAAATTATACTTATTAAAATCCCCTTTTAATGAAAAAGCGGCTATGTCGAAATTGCCGGGATTAACATCCGAATCCTTAGATAATCCATAGGATAAATACTTATGGCTTAGGTTTTTACCCTGTAATCTGGCAAAGGACGTAAAAGAAGCATCATCCCTGTTAACAATACTGGTATCTGCGCTTATGACAAATCTTAGTTTGGTATTCAGGTAATTCTCGTATGTTTTATGGTAATCCAAATGCTCGTGGGTAACATTTGTAAGGACTGCCATTCTAAAAGGAATACCATATACCCTATTCTGATCTATTGAATGGGATGTAACCTCTAAAACAAAATATTCGCATTTGCCCTCTAATGCCCTTTTCAGGAATTTTTGAATTGAGAATGAACTTGGAGTAGTAACGTGAAAACCAATGTCGTATGCTTTACCGTTTATAGTCGCTCCTGTGCTTGCAATCATAGAAGCCTTGTATCCGCAGGATTCTAAAATATGATAAATTAGGCTGACGGTAGTAGTTTTCCCGTCTGTACCGGTAACTCCGATAACCTTCAGGCTTTTTGCAGAAGAACCGTATGCCGCATTTGCCAGAACCGCAACAAGCAAATGGTACTGATTCTTAACAGTTTGCCACATGGACAATATTATACCGCTTATTAATCGCAATCTCTACTTTTGTATAATGATATAAATGGTAAAAAATCGTTCCAAGAATACAGTTGTGGCAGAAAAAATTATCCCTAAGTCTGCCTTTGGAAAAATAAGCGGCCTTATGTTTAAAAAAGACTCGGAAGCCATAGTATTCAAAACCAGGTTTGGCATACATACGTTCTTTCTAAATTTCCCGATAGATTTAATAATATTGGATAAAAATAACATTGTCGCAATCACAAAAAAATCGGTCAAGCCAAACAGGATAATTATTTGGAATCCCAAATATAATACAGTTTTGGAACTTCCGGAAAAGTCGATAACAAAATCAAAAACCGAAAAAGGGGATATTATAGATTTAGCGCTATAAGGTTTTAGCCCTTATTCTGTCCCAATATTCTCCACGGCGACAAAGGTTATCCCTGTCTTTGGGGTTTTCTAAAAGTATTTCAACTGCTCTTTCCAAAAAAAGCGTATTCTGCGAGCCCTTTACAAGGATTATATCTTTAGGCTTTACCTCATCGATAATCGTCGCCCGTGCTGAAGAAAAATTAAGAAATGAAAAAACAGGAAAATGTTTCCTTTTTAAAATCGGAAGAATATATTGCTGACTTAGGGGTCCGATAAGTATTGCGACGTCCAAAGTCTCCAGTATCTTTCTTCCTACTTCCTCGTGCAAAGCCCTGCTCATAGTGCCGAGTTCCCTCATATCGCCTATTATTCCTATTCTTCTTCTTTGCTTGCCGACTTCTTTTACAAAAGAAAGAAGATCCAGAATAGGACTTAGAGTCGCGTTGTTATAAGAAGAATCAATGATAATCGTATCTTTTATACCCTTGAAAAAACTCATTCTCCCGGCCGGCAGATAAAAGTCTTTTTCAAGAGCGCTTACGGCATCATCAACCCTAATTCCTCCTGCCTTGGCAACCGCTATAGCGCTTAAGAAAGTGTAGGCAAAATGCTCGGGAAGAGGATTGTCGATTTTAAGCTTGTACCTTTTACCCTCATGTTTAAATATGATTAAAAACTCATCCACAAAATTTTTTATTTCTTCTATATAAAAATCTGACGACCTCACCTTTTTTGAAATCGTCAAAACCCTTGCTTTGACCTCTGGTTCAATCTTTCTTATGTTTTCGTCATCGATATTTAAGACCACCCAGCCTTTATCGCTTACCGACGTCAAAAGCAAAGATTCCTGTTTTGTAGTAAGCTCCAATATCCCTTTTCCCCTGTTGTCAAACTCCTCGTCAGTGACCAACGGGTCAAAATATGTACTGTGTTCATACGAAATATTTGTTAAAACCGCAATGTCGGGCTTTATGATCTTTAGAAGATAAGACATATTTTTGGGTTCGACGGGGCTATCAATTCCCATCTCGGCAACGTATATGTCATACTTTTTATGGTCTAGAATTGCTTTCAACGGCGCTTTTATAAAAATTTTTAGCCACTCCGAGTAAGAATAATCACTCAGGGAGAGGTTTAGAATATCAAGAGGAATTCCTGTTTCGCTGTTTTTTCCTTTTCCCTGTTTAACCTTATATCTCTCGGCAAAAATAAGATATATAAAGTTGCAAAGAGAGGTTTTTCCGCTTGCCCCGCCCACTCCTATAATAAGAGGGTGTATTTTTTTTATCTGAAAATTTGACAAAATCCTTAAATAATTAAGTGCGATAAATGCAATTCTTTTTTTCATTTCCAATATTATAGCTTATTATTGACTGGGAGGTATCCCGTAATATGCCAATAAATCTTTTGCTATGTCAAAGAATATAGGGGCCGCGGTCTCGGAACCGTATATTGCCGCACTGGGTTTGTTTAAAATAACCAACATTACGAATTTTGGATTATCGGCAGGCGCAAACCCAATAAAAGAAGCAATCGTTTGCGTCGGGTCATAATGCCCCGCAATAGGGATAGACGCGGTACCGGTTTTTCCGGCTATCCTGTAGCCCTTCAGGCGAGTCCAGGCGGCTTCACCGTTATTAACCGCGTTTACCATTATTTCTGTCATTACCTTAGCGGTTTGGGGGCTTATAGGCTGATCTACGACCTTAGGCGCAATCTTAATAACCGAGCCGTCCGGGCTTTGTACCGCGGCAACAACGTGCGGCTCCATCCGTTTGCCTCCGTTGGCAATAGCTCCTATTGCATCAAGAAGTTCTATCGGCGTTACCGAAATTCCCTGGCCAAATCCTGTAGTCGCAAGATCAACCGGATACCATTGATCGTTTGGCTTTAAGGGTGACGAAACCTCTCCCTGCAAATCTATTCCCGTATTGCTTCCGATACCGAAAGAGTTTAAGGCCGAAATCATCCTGTCTACCCCAAGCTTCTGGGCGACAAACACCATACCGGTATTATCCGAGTGCTGTATTACCTGAATCATAGTGGTATTTGGAAAGTATTTATCATCCCATGTATGTATAAGGTATCCCCCTACGGGTACTGGGCCCGAACAGATAGGGCATGTTGTCTGCGGGGTTATCAGATTCTCGTTTAAAGCGGCAGACATTACAATTGGCTTAAAAGTGGAGCCAGGCTCATAAAGGTCCGAGATGAACGGGTTTTTGTAAAGGTCCTCGGAATAATTCTGATAGTCTCTCGGGTCAAAATTAGGATATGATGCCATAGCAAGTATGTTTCCTGTTTTAGGGTCCATGATCCCGACCATTCCGGAAACAGCCCCATATTTCTTAATCCCCTCCTTTAGCTTTTTCTCTACCAAAAATTGTATCGACCTGTTGATATTTAGGATTAAGTTATCGCCGTCGGTTGCGCCGCTCGTGCCGTTTACTCTTGTTAGAATCGGTCTTCCGAAAGCATCGAGAATTTGTGTGGCAACCCCCTCTTTGCCTTGCAGGAGCCTGTCATAGTATCCTTCCAGGCCAAAATACCCTTTATCGTTGCCCTGGGCGTCTTTACCCACAAACCCTAAAAGTTGCGCAGCCATCGAAGCTTCAGGATAGTACCTTTGGTACTGCTGGCTAAAGCCTATCCCGGGCAGGTTAAGACCTTCAATTTTTTGTTTTGTCGGAATATCAACATTATCTTTTAAGGGAACCCAATATCTGTCAAGCGAAAGCTCTGCGCTTAACGTAGAAGGGTCAACATTAAGAAGTCCCGTAAGAGAATTTACAGCTAGGTTTTTATCGGGAATCTGCTTGGGATCGGCAAAAACAAGATACGATATTTTACTGGCGGCGATGGGGAATCCGTCGGATGTTTCAATATTTCCCCTTTCCGGCATTATCTTTACGGTAGAGCCGTACTGTGCCTGTCCCATAGCGGAAAGGTCCGAAGCCCTAACAACCTGCCAATAAAATAGCCTGAGGATTACCAAAATAAAAGCAAAGGTTACAGCAAAAAGTACTAGCTTGTATCTCCATGTCATTGTCTTATTGCAACCGGCACCTGATTACTTAATACATAGTCCGAGGTTTGGTCGGTATAGCCTAAATCATATGCTTTTGCCGCAACATTTGTCAAAGAGGAATAAGCATAAACTTTTTGTGCGAGTTCACTGTTGTCAATTTTTAGCTGCTCTGTTTTTTGCTCCAGATCGCCCAGGACAACTCCGGAGGTTGCGATCTGGTTTGAAATGTATATCCTTACAACCGAAAGCAGCAATATAACGGTTAATAAAAATAATATTAAAAGGGCAGGTTTTTTCATAGTTCAATTTCTCTTAATATTTCGCAATAAATTGCTCATATTTAACTCTTTTCAAAAACTCTTAACTTAGCGCTTCTCGCCCGAGAATTTTTATTTAATTCTTCTTTCACCGGTAAAATGGGTTTAGCCGTAATTACTTTACCCATATTTTTTTCCTCAAAATCTTTAAAACTTTTCTTTACTATTCCATCCTCCAGCGAATGGAAGGTTATTACTATAATCTTTCCTTTCTCCTCCAAAAGATCTATCGCTTTAGGCAATGCCTCGGTTATGTTTTCAAGCTCGCCGTTTACGGCTATTCTTAAAGCCTGGAATACCTTTTTATTTACTTTTGTCTTAACAAAATCCGAAACTTCGCCTTTTAATCCGTAAGCCTTGTGCACAATGTCCGAAAGCTCACCGGTCGTTTTTATTGCCTTTATTCGACGGGACCTAACAATACCGTCAGAAATGGCTCTAAAACGATGTTCTTGACCAAGTCTATTAAATAAGTCATTTAATTCTCCTTTCGTTAAAAGATTTACAAGGACCTCGGCTGTAATTTGGGAACCTTTATCCATCCGCATATCCAGCGGCCCCTGTCTTAAAAAACTAAAACCCCTTTCAGGAGTATCTATTTGATGGGAGGAAACTCCCAAGTCAAATATAACTGCCGAAACTTTGGTAAAATTGTTTAAACGTGCGATCTCGTCTATTTCCTTAAAATTTCCTTTTTGTAAGATCAATTTTCCGTCTGAAATCTCTTTGCTAAATTTCTTACGGCCATATTCGAGTGATTCCTCGTCAAGGTCTATTCCCAAGACCGTTCCTCCCAGTTCCAAAATTCTGGCCGTGTGCCCGCCCCCCCCGAAAGTAGCATCTATATACTTTCTTCCGGAAGAAGCTTCCAAAGTTTCTGTTATTTCTTTTAAAAGTACCGGCGTATGGAAATTATTCATTTCCTCCACCCTCTTTCTTTGTCAATCTTTTGGATATCGCGTCGATATTCTTCTCCAAGCCTTTGCGATATTCTTCCCAACGCTTCTTATCCCAAATTTCAACGTAACGCGACAATCCTATGAATACGACATTTTCTCTAATTCGTCCAAATTCTCTAAGATAGCCCGGTAATATAAACCTTCCCTTGCCATCGAGCGAAACGTTACTCGCTCCTCCGAGTAGGAATCTTTGAGTTTCCCTTGTCTCCGACTCAATAAAAGGTCGTCCTTCAGTTCCTTCAAGTAATGCTTTCCAATTTTCCTCGGAAACGACTGTGAGCGCGTTCTCATATCCTAAAGTAATAATTAATTTGTCACCAAGAATTTCCCTGAATTTCTTAGGCAACGCTGTTCTTCCTTTAGAATCGATTTTTCCTTCATATTGTCCTATTAGCATATCTTTAACCTCAGATATGGTGAGGCCTGCCTTATTTTGTCCCACTATTTCCCAATTTGTCCCACTTTATTCCATTTTGCTCTTGTTTTTGGATGCTGTCAAGGGGTAATCGGGGTATTTTAGTGTTTAACCACAAAACTAACACTAGATATGGAAAATTGGTGTTTATTTAAATGAATTTGGAGGACTTACTGCGCGGAAGCAAGGGTTGCCTCAGACTGGTATACACTGCCGTCTTTTTTCGTAATCTTAAGAACGATTTTTATATCGGATATATCGGTATCATAGTGGCAGACGTCCGAACAAGTTCCGAGAGTAATTACTGCTTGATAAGGTGAAGTTAGGGGAATTTGACCGAATGTTCCT
>JAJYEF010000034.1 GCA_021785915.1 bacterium | reverse complement strand
TTCCGACTGCAAATATCAACTTGGCCAAAAATCCGGCATTTGGAAAGGTACTGACTAATGGCTCCAATGCTTTTGCCGCTTGTGCAGATGTCGATATATTTGTAATACCGTGTGCGTTTAGAACAGTTGCAACTACTACAATAATAGACCAAGTACCGATTTCCGAAGTTATCATACCCAAAAAATTATCTATCTGCAAATTACGGATAAAACTTTTTGGTATACTTGGCCTGCCGTCCACTTTTTCGATATGCCTTTCCTTTTCTTCCTCCACCTCTTCCGAAGCCTGCCAAAAGAACATGTAGGGAGAAATTGTTGTTCCCAAAACGCCCGTAATTATAAAGAAGAATGCAAAGCTGAATTCTATATGCGGTATAAAGGTAGCCTTTAAAAGTGTTGTCCACGGTTCTTTTACTATAAATACCGTGATCGGATATGCAAGTAATGTAAGAGCCAGCCACTTTAAAATTTTTGCATAAACCTTATATGAAGTAAAAATTTCAAGTATAAGCATAAAAACCGTGAATAATATTGTCAGAAAAGCAAAATTTAACGGAACGATAAGCGCGGCTGCGGCTGCCATAGCCCCTAAATCCGCCCCGATATTAATTGTATTTGCAATAAGGACCAAAAAAACAGCGGTATACACTATTTTTTTACCGTAATTGTCCTTTACAACCGCAATCAGGCCCTTACCGGTTACAGCCCCAATCCTCGCACATGCTTCCTGTATGGCAGTTTGGAAAGGAAGCATAAAAAGTGCAGTCCAAAGTTGTCCGTATCCAAATTGTGCACCTGTTTGTGAGTAGGTTGCTATTCCGGATGGGTCGTCATCAGCTGCACCGGTAATGAGTCCGGGGCCCAAAATCTTCAAAAACCTGGAAAACTTGTGCCTTATTTTCTTCTCTTCCTTCTCCATATAAACTACAGTCCGTTACAAATATTTAGGCAGGTACTTTTAAGCTGATTTGACGGGTAATTTTGTATGGCTTTCAAGTCTCTTATAATTTTTTGAACCTGTGGTGAAGACGATGCAACCTGCGCAAGGTCGATATTATCCGCTTCCTTTTTAATTGCATCAATCTGGTTTTGTACATTTTGTCTTAAATTTATTTGTGTACTCGCTCCTTTTACCTGAGGCGCATTGTTCGGCAAAACCGTATTTTTATTTAGGCCGAGCATCGGACCAAGTAAAGAATAGGCTGCTAAACAAAGCACAAGAGCCAAGATTGTAACGGCTATGATCTTTTTCTTATCCCACTCTTCCTCAACTTCGGGCTTTTTCTCCTTTTGTTCGCTCATGGAATAATTGTAAGCTAATTTTGCCTTTATTTGCAAACAATCCTGTTTATTTTTGGGAAAAATTACATTATAATAATTTTTAATGAACACAATTCAGACTTTGATACTTTCTATCGTTGAGGGAATCACCGAGTTTCTCCCCGTATCCTCTACCGGACACTTGATTCTGGCAGCCGACATTATGAAAGTAGCGCAAACTTCGTTTGTCAAAGATTTCGAAATAGTGATACAGCTTGGAGCAATACTGGCAATCGTAGTTTTATACGCAAACAATCTTTTTAGAAGCGTCGAGGTATGGAAAAGAGTCATTGCGGCGTTTATTCCAACCGGAATAATAGGATTTTTGCTTTTTAAAATAATAAAAACCTACCTCCTGGGAAACTTATATATAACCGTCGCATCTCTTTTTATAGGAGGTATTGCGCTCATAATTTTAGAGTATGTTTATAAGGAAAAAGAACACCATGTCGCGGACATTGAGAAATTATCTTACAAAAATGCCGTTTTAATCGGCCTTTTCCAGGCTATTGCCGTAATTCCGGGCGTTTCAAGATCGGCGGCAACCATTATAGGAGCTATGTTTTTGGGGACCAAGAGGAAAGCCGCTGCCGAATTTTCCTTTCTACTTGCCGTTCCGACCATGCTTGCCGCAACTTCACTTGATATAGTTAAAAGCCATTTTTCCTACAGCGCCGGTGAATGGGGACTTATGCTTTTAGGTTTTATCGGATCGTTTATCGTCGCACTTTTTGTAGTCAAATGGTTTCTAAAATACATACAGACCCATACTTTTATACCTTTTGGTGTTTACAGGATAATTCTGGCGCTTCTATTTTATTTTATAGTTATAAAATGAAAACTTACGATAAAGTTTACGAACTGGTAGCAGCTGTCCCAACGGGAAAAGTTACCACTTACGGATCTATATCCAAGCTGACGGGAATTGACCCTCGCGTAGTGGGTTTTGCACTTCATGCCAATAAAGATCCGAAAGACGTTCCATGCCATAGGGTAATAAATTCAAAGGGCCGAATTTCCAGCGGTTACGCATTCGGAGGACCCGGAATACAAAAGAAAATGCTCGAAGAAGAAGGCGTGGAATTTGACAAAAAAGGGGTTGTTGATCTTGCCGTGTTTGGCTATTTTATCTCTTAAGCCTTGCCCGTCTTATATCCTGCCTCATATCCTTAATTAAATTTTCGACCGACAAACGGATTTTATCCTCGATTCCTTTGGAATTTTTTTTCAAGTGCACCCAGATTGCCTCATGGTCATCGGAGATCATATTTTTTAAAAATACCTTTTTTTCTTCTTCCGAAAGCTCGGATAATATAGTATCAATAACCGTACTATGGACATTGGCGTCTATTAATGCCAAGAGCTTAAGCCTTTCCTCCTGTGTCATGTCAAGCTCCGCCAGGTCAAGCGTTATATCATTAACTTGGACTAAGTGGCTGTAAAAATGTTTTTGCTTCATAAGTTATTTACCGGACCTAATGGAATTGTATCATTGGGGTCGTCAATAAAAAAATACAGGACCGGCCCCCTTTGCGCTCCGTCATACCTTCCAAGATATCTCATCACCTCGGGTGAGCCGCCTAACTGTTTTCCGGTCCATTGCGCAGGACCCGCATCCGCTATGTCTGCCACGATTGCTTTGCCATTTTGCGGATTTACCACTAACATTTTCCTGTATTTAAAAAACTCATTATATGCCTTAGGGTCGTTATTAAATCCGGGAGCAAGGAAAGTTTGAACCGCAATATAATACTTCTCCCTCTGTATATCGGTCTTTGTCATTGCACTCTCCGACTTTGCAAAATACCCGTAAGCGCCAAGACCCTGAGCCATTCCGTACTTCCAGTATTCGTTTGCATTCTGGGGACTCTCAAAATGCGTATACATTGTATCTCCCGGGAACCTTTTAAGATGCTGCTCTTGTCCAATTAAACCGTAAGCTCTGTTCAGTTTTTTACCGTCAAGCTCGGAAACAACGCTGAAACCAAAGTCTCTGGTCAAAACTTCGCTTACGGCTTTTTCCTGTTCCGTCGTTAACGGTTGTACTTCTTGGGGAAGCAAATGCTTTAAGTCGTATACCAGAAAGACCCTTTTGTCTATAGTTTGCGCCGGTTGGGCTGATTGGGAGGAAGAAAAAGCAACGGGAACTTGTGTCACGGCGGGTGAAGTAAGCAAAAATATTCCCGCCAGTGTCCCTAAGGCAAACTGTCTTGAATTGTCCAAAAACCAGTCGAAAGACTCCTTGTGGCTTTTAAATAGTTGCTTCTGAAGTCTTCGATGGCGGCTTGTCCATTTTTTGTTAAGATGATCAAAATAAATGCTCTTTCTAGGCATAAATAAATAATACCAGATTTATAACCTAAATTTATGCTGAAGCCATTTCTACCTTTTGCGTTTTTGAGGGTTTATCAGGTAAAGAAGAGCCAGAAGAAGCCCAAAAAGCATAAAAACCAGTATGAGGAATAAAATCATAGCCGGAGAATTTAATAAATTATCCTGGTAATTGTTAAAAAGAAGATAAACGCCAAATGCGACAAGCAATACCAACAAGGTCAAAATAGCTCTTGCATTCGTATCATTGTTACCAGAACTTTTCTTGGTTGCTTTTACTTTTTTCTTAGGCATTATATTATAGAGAAGTTAAGTTAGCGTGTGTTATAAATCAGCGCGCCATTCTGAGCGTCAGGAGCGGAAACTGTTACCCTGTGGCTTGCATCTTGATATACTGTATAATCCGTATTATATGCTGAGCTACAATCGGTAACCGCACTACCTACTCCGGTTGTCCCTTGGCCAAATTGAGGGTCTGTCGGAAGCGCAGGCATATAATTAGTTACCAATTGTGAGCACAAATCAGCTTGTCCGGTACCGTTACCGATCATAACAGCCGAACCCGAACCAATGGGAATTCCGGTAGGAAGATCGCCGGCATGATCGGCCGAATACGCGCCTATTGCGTTAAGGATTGCCGTTACGTCACTTTGTCTCCTTGTGTTATTTGCCTGGCCGAATTGTCGTGCAGGATTAATCGCGATTAAGACTATCGAAAGAAGGATTGCTAAAATTCCGATGACAACCAAAAGCTCTATGAGGGTGAAACCTTTAACGTTTCGAATCGATTTGGGCAGTGATTTCATGTTCTATAACAACATTAGCATACGAAAATTCTGTTTGTCAAGAGGTATTTTAAAGCTAAAGCAAAACCAGACTGCCTATTTTAATTTAATTTTGAACTTGAAGAGGATTCATTTACAGAACCCGACGCAGTGGAAGTTTGGCTTGCCGGAATTGGGGTAACCGGACCTCTTTGAAAGACGTGTGGGTTACGGGCCGGGTTCGGCTGTGAAAAAAACGTAGAATAGACCATGATTATTAAAATTACGAGAAGCGTTCCGAAAATTCCCAGAAGTGCATAGAGTCTCAAATCCTTCTTTTTGATGTTAATTCCAATTGGCCCTATGGGAGTTGTACTCTCGTCTCCGGCATTAAATTCGCTAAAGTCTATAAGGCTGTACTGCTTATATGATTCTGCCTTACTTTCAATAAGGGCAAGGTCTATTTTATTCTTAAGTTCCGGATTGACTTCGGAAAGAATAGACATAGGCAAAGCAAGAGTAATGTGAACTTTGTTTTTTTCCAAGACTTGCCTGAAATCATCATAAAAATCCTTATTAACAGCTGCTATTTTTGTTTTTTTGCCGATCCTGAAAGAATTACTGAGAATATTCTCAAAAGGTACGGTATCCAAAAATTTCTGTTGTTCTTCATACACAAACTTTGAAGTATTTTCTTCAAGCTCCCTGTCGAACGTAATATTCGAGGAAAAAACGGCAACCGCGTCAAACTCTTTATCCTTTAATGTTGCAGACTGAAAAAATTTATCGACAAGTTCTCCAAGCTTATCGGTATTTATTATTTCCAAGTTCGAAATAACGTCTGCAGGCAAGGAAAGCTCAAGTACATTTTGCGCCTCTTTTACGTAAAAGAGCATCTTATCCTTGTCTATATATATGACCGCGCTTTCCTTTTTTACCATCACCAAACCTCCTTCCATGAGGAAACTGTAAGTACCCCATTATTGTACACTGTTTGGGCCTGAATTTTCCTGACGGTGTTATTATATGTTCCCGTTGCCGTAATAAGCCCTCCTGAAACCGTAATTACAACGCTTCCGGAATCAACAGACAAGGGTTGCCCGGCAGCAGTACCAGTATATTGAGGATTTCTTAAAAGCCTTAAAAGCCCTTCCTCTATTCCGCTTTCGGCGATATAGTAAGCTTTTGTGCTTTGTTCGACAATACTTGAGGCCTGAATGTTATTGTAAATAAGAATTGCAGCGGCAAGTATTATCGTAAATCCAATCAATACTATAAATAAAAGGCTGATAAGTGCCTGGCCGTTTGTTCTCGTTATGAATTTTTTCATCTTGTACCTACCGTTTCCTTAAAGTTTTGGACCTGCACGCCTCCCCTTCTTACTGTTTTGCTTGTCAGGGTAAACGATGCCGTAATGGTGCTTCGCGCGCTGCCGGAGGAAGAAAGCCTTAAGAAATTGAGGTTTGATACCGTTGTGTCAATACTATTTAGCTGGTCCGACGTGCCAAGGCTGCTATCGGTAAACATTAAGTTTCCTCCGGAAAGGCTGTAGGTATATGTCGTCGTGCCCTTTGTCAGGACGAGCGTTGCGGACTGGCTGCCCGGAACAGGAGTCGTAATACCCGTCGAACCGAGGACATCATACGAAAGCCTGTTTAAAATAAATCCTGAATCCCTGGTAACGGAGGAGGTGCTTTGGGATTCAAGCTGGACATCAAAAATAGAGGTCATAAGCTCAAGCATTGTAATCATGAGTATCGAAAAGATTCCCATAAAAATAAGAAGCTCGACAAGCGTAAAACCCTTTTCTGAATTTTTAATTTTTAATTTTAAATTTTTAAATTTTTCCTTATTCATCAATCATTAACCTGTCATGGCGAAAGGCTTACCGTGATATCGTAAAATATCGGCGACTGCGTAGGGTCATTGGTGGAGAAATAGGTCTTGTATTCAAAACACTGGCCGGGATTCGTATAGCTACCGGCGCCGGTAAAAGGAATTTGGGCAGAAATGCTTGATCCCAGAGGCGTGAAGTATGTCCCTGTTGTGCCGTCCGGCCCTACAAAAGTATAATTTGCACTTGTACAGCTCCCTGACACAGAATTTGTAACTGCAACCTGCATTCCGATAGCTGCCTGCGAGGGCTGGCTGATATCGGCGCTAAACCTGTTAAAAGTCGCCGAGTTGGTTGCCATATAAGGAGCCGAGGTATATGTTCCCGCAGTAGAGAATTGTCCGCCCGGGCCGCCGAGGACAATCTGGAACTCCTGATTTGCATTATCGGTTATTATGTAAGAATAAGCGTTACCGAATTGATCAACGACCGGCGCAACCGCCGATATTACGCTTACCCCCGCGGGACTCATTCCTCCGCAGTAAGACGCCGCATTGGGGTTCGTTATGTCAAATACCTGATATAAAGTTCCACCCGAACCGACAATTATTGCCCTGTTTCCGGGCACGGCTATTACTCCCCTTGGGCTCATACCGTTTGTTGAATATCCGTAAATATTGTTGGTATTCGTTAAATCCACAATAAAGAAGTCATTCTTTCCCGCAGCATATGTTGTTGCTACATACGCGTAGGTCTGGGAATTGTTGACAAACACGTCAACTCCGGCAAGTCCGTTTCCAAGATTTATGCTTTTTGCAACCGTCATGTTGGAAGGATTGGAAACATTAATGATTTGAAGCTGGCTCGTGGTGCTATCGGTTGCTACATAAGCGTTATTTCCGAATACTACTACCCTTTTGCCGTTCCCGGCAAGAGTAACGCTTCCAAGCTGTGGCCGCGAACCCGTATTGCTGGTTACGTCAAAACTGTAAAGGACATTTCCTACAGTGGTATATCCTGTATTTCCGGAGACATAAACGCTTGTTCCAGTCCCGCCCCCGGAGGCGTCAAAGTATCCGACCGGACTTAAAGTGCTTGCGTTAACAATCCTTACGGTATGGTTTGGGGGGTTATTTTCGTTAAAGTAAACATAAGATGCCTGGTTATCGACGTAAATCCCGTATGCTTTTGCTTCGTTATTATAAGCAGGGTTTGTTATAGCAGAGGGGGTCGCTTTTGAGATATTCAGCTCGTCTACGGAGTCGCCCGAGGCGTTTCCTCCGGTTGTGGTGTAAGCAACGTCAAAAGAAGAGGATGAAGTTGCCGAAATATCCTGAACTACCCCCTGACCGGGAAGATTAAATGTTCCGACAACCGAAGTGCCCGGCTTGCACCAGTCGCCGGCTCCCCCTGCCCCAAGCTGTATCTGCCCGTCACCCGGTATAGAACTTCCGGTTGTCGAAGCAATAGTAGTATTCGTTGTTGTGCCCGGAGAAAAATCGGAAACAGTCGTCTGGGTAAACGACAAACTCGTATGCCTGGTAAGGTAAGCGGTCGCGCTGACAGATGAGGATAGAGGCGTATTCCAGGAAACCGAAACCAGGACCTCTTTTGTCGACGGGTCTAAAATTCCGTTTGTATTCTGTATTATGTCTCCGCTTGCGGTTGCCCTGTAAACATCCGAAACGACAATCTGTCTGGTAAAACCGTTTATAGTCTCGGGACCGGGCGACAAACTCCACGTAGAACCCGAAATAACCGGATGGAATGTCCCGTCGGTTAAGTTTTCCCATCCGTTATCCCTGACAATCCTGACGGCCTCCTCGGCTTCCTTAAGGTATAAAATAGCGGTAACCCTCTGGCCCTGCTGCGCCCTTGAGTCTCTGGTCAGGAAAAAGCCTGCTAGAAGCGCGGGGATAAGTATTGCCGAAAGCCCTATAGTAATAAGTAGCTCTATCAAGGTTTGCCCTTTACTTTTCATATATTAATTTTTACCTGTTACCACCCCGTATCTGTTAAATGTTACAGTCATCGTCTTTAAGCCCTGATTTGACTCAAGAGTAATAGTATTCTGACCCTGTGTAAAACCGCTTATTTCACCCGAACCGGGTGAAAAAATAATCTCGCCCCCGGGGAAACTGACGCCGGAAAATGTAATATTTTGGCTAAGGTTGACGGTATAATTTGCCGAATCTGTCGAAGAAAAGACATCTCCCTCAAAAAGGATATATTTGTCGGGCTCAAAGTAAATTCCGTAACTCGTGTCTGGACTTGAACCCTGGCCAAGCATTGCCTTTGTCTGCTGTAAAGAAATATCCGAGATCAGGCTGTCTGCAGTATTATTAAGCGACACCGTACTCTGGTTGGA
>JAJYEF010000033.1 GCA_021785915.1 bacterium | reverse complement strand
ACACGCCAAGATGCTGTAAATTTATTTATCTCGCCTCAGGCCACTATTCAAGTAAATTCTGAAAGGCAAAATTCTTTAGGTCCAAAAGTATTAAGAGAAATTTTTAGTAATAAGCCTTTATATTATTTGTCAATTATAAGGCAAAATTTTCTGGAGGCATTTTCACCTCAATTTCTTTTTATAAAAGGGGATACCGGAGTTTTATATTTTGTTAATAATATATCAGATAGAGGAGAATTTTATATTTTAGATTTACCATTTCTTTTATTAGGTATTTATTATTTGATAAGGCAGAAAAATAAAATTTTAAGCTTCCTTATATTTTCGCTTTTAATAATAAGCGTATTACCTTCCACTTTTACAAACAATATTAGCTATGTGGATCGCGATATTATGATGCTTCCCTTCATGGAGTTAATTATTGCATATGGTATGGTTTTGGCATTAGAAAGAATTTCAACCTATAAAAATTTTTTGAAATATTCAGTATTAGCAACACTATGTTTAACATATTTATTTTTATTTACTGGATACCTCTATCAATATTATTTTAGATGGCCAGTTTATGGTGCAGAGAATATGGCCTCAAGCGTTAGAGATTTAACTAATTTTATATCAAGTAATAAATCGTCAAAAATTTATTTAACTAAACAGGGTTATGATTATTTATTAATTTATGGAATATTGCGGCAAATAAATCCTATCATAATTCAAAGAAATTGGAGTAAGAATCCTGCTGAAATATATAATCTTACAATATTTCAAAAATGTTTGGATAATCAGAATATAAATATTTATCCTAAACTTCCACAAAAAACTACTTATATCGCACCAGCTAGCCTTTGTATTTATAATTCAACACCATCTGCTACAATTGTAGACAGAGGTGATCCCTTACATGTAATATGGAACATCTATACAAAATGAATTTCTCCAAATTTCTAAGCTGGAAAATAATACTGACCGCGATTGTTTTAATTGCGGCGTTTTTGAGATTTTATAACTTAGGGACAAATCCGCCTTCACTTACATGGGATGAAGCGGCATGGGGATATAATGCGTATTCTTTGGGTATAGACGGCAGGGATGAGTTCGGAAGGTTTTTGCCGCACGATTATCTGGAATCTTTCGGCGACTTTAAACCCCCTTTATATGCCTATGCGGATGTTCTTCCCGTAAAGGTTTTAGGGTTAAACGAGTTTTCGACAAGGTTTCCATCCGCATTTTTCGGAACGCTTACGGTTCTTCTTACATTTTTTCTGGTTGAAAGGATTTTCTATAAATCCAAGAATAAGCGCAAGTACGCACTTTTTTCGGCATTTTTCCTGGCAATTTCGCCGTGGCATATACTCTTGTCCCGTGCCGCCTTTGAAGCAAATGTGGCCTCCTTTTTTGTGGTATTAGGGGTTTGGGCATTTTTAGCAGCGGTTCAGGACAGGAAGTGGTATCTGGTTATCTCCGCGGTCTCGTTTACCCTGACGATGTATACATTTAATACGGAAAGGGTGGTCAGCCCCTTACTGGTAATAATTTTAGCGCTAATATTTAGAAAAAAATTATGGGAAATGAAAAAAGTGGCAATTGTGTCTGCGGTTGTCGGTATGGTTTTATTTCTTCCTACCTTTAAATTTCTCTTGAGTCCGCAAGCGGCGTTAAGGTTCCAACAGGTTAATATTTTTAGCGACATAAATGTGGTTAAAACCGCAAACCAGGAAATAGCAAACGATGGCAATGCTGCCTGGTCTAAAATAATCCATAACAGAAGGCTTTTATATTCTGTAGATTTTGTAAAGCATTACTTTGACAATCTAAGCCCTCTGTTCTTGTTTATAAAAGGGGACGGCAACCCCAAGTTTTCGACGCAAACAGTAGGACAGATGTACATATGGGATATCGTGTTTTTTGCGGGAGGAGCATTTCTTCTTTTTAAACGGAAAGAGGGTTACTGGTGGGTTATCCCAATATGGCTTTTGGTAGGGATAATTCCGGCTGCAACCGCAGAGCAGACTCCCCACGCCTTGCGTATAGAAGCAAGTCTTCCTACTTTTCAGATCATTACTGCTTACGGGTTTGTCATGTTTTTGGAATGGGTGAAAAATAAAAGCTTAAATCTTAAAAAGCATAACCTAAAATTAGGAATGCTTTTGCCATTAGCAGTTTTAGCTATATTGTTTGTTAATTTTCTATATTTTTACCATGATTATTTTTACCAGTATCCTTACGAGTATTCCGGGGAATGGCAGTACGGGTATAAGCAGTCTATACAATACGTAATGTCGGTCCAGAATCAGTATGACTATATACAGATGACCCATGCGCTTGGAAGGCCATACATTTACTACCTTTTTTATACCAAGACCGACCCAAGTGTTTACCGAAAAGAGGCAATCATCCACCGAGACACGTTCGGGTTTGTGACAATACTTGGATTTGGTAAATATCTTTTCCCCGAAAACTACACTTACAATTTAAGCAAAACTAAAAAAGTTTTATATATAAATACTCCCTATAATTTGCCTAAAAACATACATATCTTAAAGACTTTCTATTTGTTAAACGGCCAGCCCGTGCTTGTAGCGTACACAATTTAACATAAAATATTAAATGTAAAATATATAAAATAATATTTAGGTTTTGGGTTTGAGGTTTTATGTTTCTCGTATGAATAGAAAGCTTGTTTTAATAATACTAACATTAATAATAGTAATTGCCGGAGTTCTCAGGCTTTGGCAGCTTGGCAATGTTCCGCCGTCTCCGGATTGGGACGAGGTTGCTTTGGGGTACGACGCTTACTCAATTATCCATACCGGAAGGGACGAATTCGGTAAGTTTTTGCCCGTTGTCTTAAGGTCGTTTGACGATTACAAGCCGGCGCTTTACTCATATCTTGCCATACCTACAGTTGCCGTATTCGGACTAAACGTATTTGCGGTAAGGCTTCCGTCGGCAATTTTTGGAACAATTGCCGTTTTGGCTGTATTTTTTCTGGTCGAGGAACTATTCGAAAAATATAAATACCGGAACCAGCTGTCGCTTGTTGCAAGTTTTCTTATGGCCATTTCGCCGTGGTCTTTGCAGTTTTCAAGGGTGGGTTTTGAGGCGAACGTCGGTGATGCGATGAATATTCTCGTGGCCCTTTTCTTCGTTAAAGGGCTTAAGCGGCCGTGGCTTTTGTTTGTGTCGGCGTTATTCGCAGGGCTTGATATATACGTTTACCAGAGTGAAAAAGTTTTTACCCCTCTTCTGGTTTTGGCACTTGCGATAATTTACAGAAAGAAGCTTTTTTCTTTTTCCAAGAAATATATTCTGGCGGTTATAATTTTCGGGCTTTTAGTTGTTGCGCCCATGGTTTTTTATATAGTCCAAAACAGGGATGCTCTTTTACGTGTCCAGGGTACGAGCATTTTTTCCCAGCAGACAGTTTTATTGGCAAATGATATAACAAAGCTGGAAAGAGACAGGGCAACCCATGACACATTGGGACTTATTTTTGACAACAGGAGATTTGTTTATACCAAGGCGGTAATAGCAGGTTACATAGTGCATTTTGACCCGAACTGGCTTTTTGTAACAGGGGATATATCCCGACACCACGCGCCGAATATGGGACTTATATACTTGTTCGAAATTCCGTTTATTCTCTTGGGATTATACTATTTGATATTCGGCGAGTTTGACAGAAAAACAAAACTTCTTGTTTTCTTGTGGTTCTTGCTTGCTCCGGTTCCTGCATCTATTACCACGGGAGTTCCACATGCCGTAAGGACTTTGAATTTCCTTCCGACGTGGCAGATATTTGCCGCGATAGGTATGCTTACTTTTCTAATCTGGGTAAAGAAACAGGACTTAAGACATAATCCTTATGACATAAGAAAAGTAGTTTTGGTCTTAGGTCTTGTATTTTACGTCTTACTGTCCGCGTTAAACGTTGCTTATTATTTAGACCAGTATTTTGTCCAGCTTAATTATTACACTTCCCAGGATTGGCAATACGGCTACAAACAGGCAGTAGCGGAGGTTGAGAGCCTGCAGTCAAAATATAAGGAGATTGTCGTTTCCGACCATTCACCTTTGAATAAATCTTACATGTTTTTCCTTTTTTACCTTAAATATCCGCCGGCGCAGTACCAAAAAATCGGTGAGCAAAGTTCAGGAGGTTTTGCGTCACACCACTACTTCGGAAAGTTTATATTCAGGACAATTGACTGGCAGAAGGATTCGCAGACAAAAGGAGTCCTTTATATAGGAACTCCCGACGAAATTCCGGCGGGTTCCGCCATGAAAACCATAAACAATTTAGATGGAACGCCCGCAATAAGAATTGCGGGAACATAAATTGGAAAATAGAAGAAAGAAAGTAAAGAATATAAAATGAAATCTTTTAAGAAATTAAAATTTTCCTCGTTTATAAAAAAAGAGTTTTTATTGCTTTATTTGATAATCTTAATAGGCTCATATATAAGACTTGCCGGTGTTTTTACAAATTCTTTTGCGTTTACTTATGACGTGGGCAGGGACATGCTCGCGCTTTGGAATATAGCGTATCTTCATAAACTTACTCTTATAGGTGCAACGACAGGTCTTCCCGGTGTATTTTACGGACCGTGGTGGTACTACATGCTTACGCCCTTTTTTATTATTTTCGGAGGAAACCCCCAGGGGCTGGATTTTATTATGGCGCTAACGGGAATAGCATCCATTGTACTTGCTTATGTATTCGGCAGAAAAATTCAAGGAAGCCTTACGGGACTTATATTTGCGGGGCTTATTGGAGCATCGCCGGTGATGGTATCTTTGTCCGCACAGATATGGAATCCCAACATAGCGCCTTTTTTTGTTCTTCTTATATTTTTGATGCTCCGTAAGATTTTTTCCGGAGAAAAGAATAGAAGGCTTTTGTATTTTTTTCTTCTGGGCATTTTTTTGTCCTTAAGCATAGACATAGAAATCGTTTACGGGATATTATTTACGCTGGGAATTTTTATTTCCCTTGGCCTTATTTTGAGAAACAAAATAAAATTAAAAGAAGTAGTATCTTTAGCTTTCGGGCTTCTGGTAATCGCATCTCCCCGAATACTTTTTGAATTAAGACATCACTTTTTAATGTCAAAGTCTTTTATAAAATTTGTCACCTCGGGAGGAACTTCGCATACCGCAAGTTCTTTAATCTCAGATTTTATAAACAGGTTAAGTTTTATGTTTAGCCAGTTTAGCTCGACGGTTGCTTTAAATAACGAAATTCTCGGGCTAATTTTTCTTTTTTTTATAGCACTTACGCTTTTTTTGTTTTACAAAAAAGAAAATATAATAACAAAAGATTTTATAAATCTTTCCCTTATAGTTATTGCAACTTTTATCGTAGGTACTACTTTTTTCAGCCACGACATCTGGCCGCATTATCTTGTCGGACTTCCCGTTATATATATTTTCCTCATATCGGTAAGTTTTTACATGCTCGGTAAGCAAATAAAAAATAAGTACGTAGTTCCCATAGCGGTATTTATCCTAATTCTTGTTAATTTTAACCCTGTCGCAATTTTTCAGAGTCTTACCCAGCCGCTTTGGATAGGGGATGCGTCCGTCTACAGAAACCAACTTGCTGTAATTAACTATGTATATAAACAGGCAAACGGCCGGAGTTTCAAATACGTCGTTTATACTCCGCCTGTTTACGACTATACTTATCAATACCTTTTTATGTGGTACGGGGAAAATGCTTTCCATTACGAGCCTTCCCAACAATCACATCTTGCCTTCTTTATTCTTGAGCCGGACTTGCAGATGCCTTCAAGGCTTACGGATTGGCTTAGGGAAAGGCAAGGAGATGGTACAATAATAAAATCCGAAAAATTACCAAGCGGAATTATAGTCCAGACAAGAGTTCATTAGTAATTATAAATTTAGCTTTAATGAAAAAAAATACAAAAAAACAAACGGCATTTAAGATAAAAAAATTAAGCATTTTTTCAAGAACTCGCAATTTAAACGTTATCAAATGGGCTTTGAATAACAAATCTTTAGTCTTGGTTTTTATTATTTTTCTTTTTGAACTTTTTTTTGCAACCTATAATTTGAATATAAAGACCCCTTTCGGGTATGACCAGGTGGACAATGCCTGGGCCGCAAAAAATCTGATCGTTAACCACCAATGGCCGCTTGTAGGGATGGTCGCAAAAACTGACAGTAACGTTTATATAGGCCCTGCATACTACTATTTCGTTGCATTCTTTTATTGGATTTTTAATTTAAGCCCCGTTGCTTCTCAAGCAATTTCGATTGTAAGTAATATTTTTACTTTTCTCGCACTTTTTTATGTGCTTAAAAAATTATTTTCTATTCAACTTGCAGTTATAGCGCTTCTTATAAATACATTTAATTTTAATATTCTGATTTCTAACGGAGTGCAGTGGCCGGTACAGTTATTGCCCGCTGTGTCTCTGATAATTTTCTATTTGTTATACAAAGTACTCTTGGGGGAAGTCAAAAAATTAATTCCTTTGGCAATTTTTATTGGCATTGCCTTTAATTTGCATTTTACAGCAATATTTTTCCCTATAATTGTAATTTTGTCTTTACCTTTTTTCCCAAGAAATAAGGAAACATTAAAATATATATTTATTTCTTTACCTTTTTTCCTGATTTGGCTTGTGCCCAACCTGATTTATATGTTTGTTAATAAATCTTCAAATTCGCAGGCCTCTTCTTATTTTTCTACTTATTTCATAGGGTTTCATTTAAGGAGAATGTTTCAGATTACGGGTGACGCGTTAATCCAGTTTGATCCTTACCTTTCTTTAGACTGGCTTAAGCCATTTAAAATATTAATATTACCCGTATTTTTTATTTTTTACCATTTTAAATCCCTTACATCCGAACACAAGAAGTTTTTGTATTTGGTTTTCCTCTGGTTTATGGTTCCCTGGTTAATTTTTACGACCTACGGAGGGGAAATAAGCGATTATTATTTTATAGTTAACAAATTTTTGGTATTGGTAATTCTTTCTTATTTTATTTATCTGGTTTGGAATATTAGATTTATTGCCGTAAAGGCTTTTGTAATAGTTTTTTTTGTATTATATTGTTATACCAATACGGTTAATTTTCTTCCGCATATTGATACCGGGAGTTTTTATAAAAGAGAAACGACTGCAATAAAGGCAGTTGAGCAAGGAAAAAGAATAGAGTTTCAAGTGGGAGTTCCCGAATCTTATTTATACTGGTATTATATGAGAACAATTAAAGGTGTCGAAGTTTATGTTTCAAAAAATAGATAAAGCTTTATTTGCGGTTTTACTATTGGTTGTAATATTTTTAGGTATATTTCCCAGGGCGGTTGAACTTATAAACCATAATTACCTTTTCCTTATCGACCAGGGTAGGGATTATATGGCGGTAAAAAATATCGTAGTTAACCACAAGTTAACTATGATTGGTTCAGAAATCGGTGGAGGCGCGGCTGGGACGCAGGGAATTTTCCAGGGGCCGGTATACTACTATCTTCTTTCGATATTTTTTATCCTTTTTAACGGCGATCCGTATGGCGGAATCGTGATGATGTTTATTTTTAGTATTGCTGCCATAATATTTTCTTACTATTTTGCATTTAAAATTTTTAAGAATAAGTGGTACGGACTACTATTTGCTTTTTTTGTTTCGATATCCCATCCTTTGATAGACCAGGCAAGGTTTGTTTGGAATAACCATCCTTCTACAATTTTTATTTTATTAGCGTTTTATTTTGCATACCTCTCGTATAAAAAAGACGGCAGATTTATTTTTTTAAGTGCCTTCTTTTCGGCTTTTATTTACAATTTTGAGATTGCGATGGCAATACCGATATCCATTTCTTATATTCTTTATGTAATTTTCGTTTTAAAACTCAAGGTATTAAGAAAATACTTTTATCTTTTATCAGGTTTTATCTTGGGTATCTTTCCAATGATTATATTTGAGGTTAGGCATAATTTTATCGGAACAAGGGGTATTTTAAATTATGTGTTTGTAAAACCACAGGTTTATACGGTTTCTAATGCCAGATATGATTTTTTCGGAAACCATATAAGTGTATTTATCACGAACTTTTTTGACACTTTTTCCCTCCAAAACCCCTCTTTGGCAGTGATTATTTTTTCTGTCTTTTTATTATTTGTAGTATTTCTTATCTTCAAAGAACAGGATGACCGAATAAAGAAGTTCTTACAATACCTAATGTTTACATTAATTGTTACTTTTATTGTTTTCTCATTTTTGAGGAATTACGTCTATTATTATTATCTTTACCATCTGAATATTGCATATATTTTTATTTGCGTATATGCGGTTTATAAAATAATTAATCTTAATAAAACTTACCAGGGAATAAAGATTTTAGTGCTCGTATTAATATCCATTTTGGCCGTTAAGTCAATTAATTTTTCTTACGCAAATACAATAAGGGATTTATCAGACTATGGTGGAACGGCTAAAATAAGGGGCAAGATTGATGCCATCGATTACATTTATAAAGATGCTAAGGGTAAGCCATTCGGGCTTTTTGTTTTTACCCCTCCGGTTTATACTTATGCGTATGATTACCTTTTGTGGTGGTATGGAGAAAGAAAATATCACTACCTTCCTTATCAGGAGAAAAGAGGAACTTTTTACCTTTTAATAGAAAGAGACGGGTCCAAGCCCTGGAGTTATAAAGGTTGGAGATCG
>JAJYEF010000032.1 GCA_021785915.1 bacterium | reverse complement strand
GCTCCACCGTAATACATGAATACAGTTTCGTTTATTACAACAGCCCCGCAGGGAAATACTACATTGTCTACCCTTCCTTTTAATTCATATTGCTCCTTCGGTTCAAAAAGAGGTTCGTCGGTTCTTGCGATTATATTTTTGGGATCGTTATAGTCAAGCATCATAGCGCCGACTTTGTATGTAAATCCGGGTTCCGAAACCGCGTGATAGATTAAAAGCCATCCGTATTCTGTCTCAATCGGGGGTGCGCCTATGCCGACCTTAACGTTGTCCCATTTGTCTTTTCTTGCCTGGGCGATGATCCCTCCCGAAAGAAATTTTTTTTCTGGGAAATCCAGGTCCCGTAAGTGGTCAAGCCAAATAACATCGCCGAGGCGATGAAATGCCAAGTAACCCCCTCCTTTTACATTTTTGATAAGACACGCGTCTTTGTCATCGACTCCCGGCGGTGAAATGAGTTTCGGCTTATCCCAGTTCCAATTTTTGCTTAAAAAATCACCTAAACTGATTGATGTTAAAGCGACTCTCGGAGGATCTTGCCCGTCGTAAGCGGTATAAGTCATATAGAGCCTGTCATTAATCTTAGTAATCCTGGGATCTTCACAACCTGAATTTCCCGTGGGATTTTTATCCGGGTGAGCCTTTTTTTCAAAACTCTCTCTTGGCGCATAAATAGGTTCGTCCAGCCGTTCGTCAATATTAACACCGTCTTTGCTCGATGCGTATCCCAGTACGGATTTTCCGTCGGTTCCTTGGGCACGATAAAGCAGGTGTACCTTACCGCCTTCGTAAATTGCGGCGGAGTTAAAAGTAGCGGCGCTTTCCCAGTCAATTTCCAGAATCGGCGATATGACCGGATTACCGCTAAATCTGGTGAACTTATTTGGGTCTGTTCCGGCCGGAGGGTTATCTTTGGGCCCCAGATCGTTAAGGAGGGCATTTAGATCGCACGTTCCCATCGCAACTCTTGTGTCGGCCGCTCCGTAATAAACAAAAAGCTTCCCGTTGTTAACAAGAGCGCCTGATGGGAAAATTACGTTCGGGACATATCCTTCAAGTTCGTATTTTTCCCTGGGCGTTATTAAAGCTTCGTTGGTTCGTGCAACTACTTTTTGCGGGTTTTCCAAATCCAAAAGCACGGCCTCGATACCAAAGGTTTTATTGTTTGAAAGATAATTTTTAATGTATGAGTAGACAACTAACCACCCTTTATCTGTCTTTATAGGTGGGGCTCCGAGTTCCACTTGGTCGCGGATATTCCTCAAAAGGTAAACTGTATGGTCGAAGGAGTTCTGGTACCAGTTGTTCCAGTAATCTTTAGAAAAAATATCTTCTTCCTTGTCAAACTGTGCAATCGTTACTTTAGCCGGGGGAAGGTCGGTGTTTATGGTTAGGATTGCGGTCATCTTGCCGTTAATTCTTTCGGGGAATAGTGCCATTGCCTTTGAATTAAAGGTAGTAACGGGATGCTTTTCGAAATTTATAAAATCTTTTGTAACCGCAACGCCCAGTTTTATGCCCGCCGGCCCAAAAGGATACTGGGACAAAGCGGTGTAAAAAATATAGAATTTGCCTTCAAAATAGGTGATCCTCGGATCTTCGCAGCCATATTTTTCCCATTCTTCACTCGGAGAGATAAGAAGCTTGTGTTCTCCGAAATGTACCCCGTCAGTGCTTGATGCATATCCAATTGACGAGACTTGCATATCAACGCCGCTTTGCAATTTTGGGGAAGATAGAGCGCGGTAAACCATGTGATAAACGCCGTCTCTTACGACAACACAACCGTTAAAAGCCCCACCTTTTTCCCATTCGAGCTTGTCATCGGGTACAAGTATCGGATTTTCTGCAGTTCTAGTCAAATTGGTCATTTTAGTTAAATTTATTAAAAAAGGACTATATTTAGTTTGTTGGATTTATTTTTTTTTGTCAAGAAGCACACGGCAATGTTGATGATTCATGTAACTATTTGACTAAATATAGTTTATCTGAGAATATTTTATGTATATGGATAATAATATGGAAGCAGGTTCCGATCTGAGCGTATCTGCGATCGTCGCTTTTTCCAATGTGAAAGAGGAAAGGGAACCTATTAAGAATTATTCCAGCAAAATAGTTCTTATTCTTATGGTTCTTTTTGTCTTGGTATTAGTTGGGTTTTCGGTAATTAATTTCGGGTCGTTTGCACAAAAACAGGGAGGAAAACTAATTAACGACCGCAATGTCAACAGGCAGGATTTGCAAAAACTCGCTAATTAAAATCGGTCCAAGCCTACAAAGCTAATGCAATAAAAACTTTCTATTTGTTATAATAATTTTGTGCTTACAGAAATATCACAGAGGGTAAAACACAGACCTTTATTGGTTTATTTTAGGAGACATCTTATTAGTATTGCAATTTTTTTAATACTTATTTTTGCAACCGCTTCATTTTCTCTGTTTTTTGCCTATAAGCTTAACATCGCCAATAATGAAAATTCGAGTCTTTCCAATAGGCTTTCCATAGCCCAGGCAAACTACATAGGACTTAAGAACCAGGATCAATACAAGATAAACCAGCAACTAAAGGCAAATATAAACAATATCGAGACTACGTATAAAGCCGCGGCTTCGGAATACGAAAAAATTGCCGACCTAAAGGCACAAAAACAGGATACGAGCAGTCTGGATAAGGAGTTTGCCCAAAGCCTGAATTACCTTTCCGCCCTAAATTACTCTTCGGCGTCGGCGAGTTTAAAAACACTGACAACGGATGTTAATCAAGAAGAAGCTGCCCTGGCTGCTGCGCAGGTCAAAAATGCCACCCCCGTAAATATTACACAAAGCAATACTCCTCCCTCAAGCGGATTTTCGGTGCAACAGGTAACAACCTCAAACGGAAGTTTCACCGTTTATATTATTGCCGCTGATTTGAATTCCACTAAGATAATCGTCGACACGGCATCAAACGGCGACTGCAGCAACAATTGTCCAGTACTCCCCCTGGCGGATTATATTTCAAGAAACGGAGCCTACGCCGGAATTAACGGATCTTATTTTTGCCCCGTTGATTACCCCAGCTGCAGCGGAAAATCAAATTCGTTCGATTTACTGGTCATGAACAAAAATAAAGTATATTTTAATTCCGCAAACAATGTTTACAGCACAAACCCGGCTGTTATTTTCCAAGGCAGTTCGATCAGGTTTGTGCAACAGGCGCTTTCGTGGGGAAGGGACACGAGTGTTGATTCGGTCCTTTCAAATTACCCGCTTTTGGTGTTTGGGGGAAACGTGGTGTACTCCGGGGGAGGAAGCGATAAATATTTGCCGAAAGCTGCAAGGACTTTTATTGCAAACAAAGGAAACATGGTTTATATAGGGATCGTTTTTGATGCGACGATGGTCGATAGCGCCAACGTTATGAAAGCAATGGGCATGGATAATGCCATGAATCTTGACCAGGGAGGGTCAACGGCTCTTTGGTACGGCGGCGGTTATAAAGCGGGCCCCGGAAGAAATATTCCAAACGCCATACTTTTCGTAAGGAAATAACCCCCTTTTTGTAGTAAAATATTTATCTTATGCTCTTATACAATACTCTTTCGCAAAACAAAGAAGAGTTCAGGTCCCTTAAAAAAAATCAGACGAGCATTTATGTCTGCGGAATTACCCCTTACGACACGACGCATTTAGGGCACGCTTTTGTCTACATTTCCTTTGATGTACTGATCAGATTCTTGGAATATAAAGGGATTAAGGTAAGTTATACGCAAAACGTCACCGATATCAACGACCGCGATAACGACATTTTAAAAAGGGCAAAAGAGCAGAACATTCCCTGGCAGGACCTTTCCAAATTGTGGACCCAAAGGTTTCTCGACGATATGAGAAAGCTTAATTGGCGAAAGCCCGACAATTATCTCTATGCTTCCCAAAATATACGTAAGATGGCTGATTTTGTACAAAAGCTTATAGATAAAGGTCTTGCATATAGAGTTGACGCAAGCGTGTATCTGGATATTTCAAGAATTAAGGATTATGGAAAACTTTCAAGATTAAATAGAATTGAAATGCTCAAGATCGCCAAAGACTATGAAGAAGACGTCGGCAATCCGGACAAAAAACATCCCCTGGACATTACTCTTTGGAGAAAAAGCGACCCGAGGCAACCTTCGCATATACCGTCTTTTGAAAGCCCCTTCGGAAAAGGCAGACCTGGCTGGCACGTCGAGTGTTCGGTCATGGCCATAATGTCGCTTGGCGAAAGGATCGATATCCACGGGGGAGGCAGGGATCTGATTTTCCCCCATCATGAGGCCGAAATAGCGCAGTCGGAAGGGGAGACGGGCAAAAAACCTTTTGCCCAGATCTGGATGCATTCGGGAATTATTTCGTACGGGGGGGAAAAAATGTCTAAGTCTTTGGGAAACTTAATTCTGGTATCGAATTTATTGGAAAAATATGACCCGAGCCATATAAGGTTCATGCTTTTGTCCAACCACTACAGGAAGGATTGGGATTTTGACTATTCGAAAATTGAAGGTGCAAAAATCAAGTTCGGGACAATAGAAAAAGCGCTTAGCACAAAAATCCCCCCCACCGAATATTCAAAAAATAACATTATTGATAAGTTCGAGTCTCTCATGGAAAACGATCTGGACACGCCCGGTGTCTTGAATTTAGTTTATTCTGCTTCTCTTGACATACTATCCGGGAAGGAAAAATCACGGGCATTACAAGGGGATATTAAAAAAATATTGCGAGTTTTAGGATTTGCTGTTTAAAAGCGTATATTCCTCTTTGACGAATTTGGAATATTTTTCTAAAAGTTTTTTGATCTTGGGGTCTATTACGATAGTACAATATGGATATTCCTTATTCCTGTCATAGTAGTCTTTATGGTAATCTTCTGCGTCATAGAAGTTTTTAAAAGGAACAATTTCCGTAACGATGGGATTTTTATAAATATTTTCTTTTTCAAGCCTCTCTCTTGATCTTATTGCTTCGACCCTTTGCTTTTCATTATGATAAAAAATTGCGGATCTGTATTGCGGGCCGATATCGTTCCCCTGCCTATTCAACGTAGTAGGGTCGTGGGTATGCCAGAAAACTTCCAATAAAACCTTGTAGGGAATTTCCTCCGGATCAAAGCCTATCTGTATGCTTTCCGCGTGTCGGGTAGTGCCGGAGCTTACTTGTTCGTACGAAGGATCTTTAACGGTACCCCCGCTATACCCCGGCATAACGGATCTAACGCCCCTCAGTCTTTTAAATATCGCTTCGGTGCACCAGAAGCATCCTCCTGCAAATGTGGCTGTTTCTATCATTTATTTATTATACATTAATAAGGATTTATGAATTCCTGCACATTTCAAGAACCCATTGAAGGTTTCCGTTGATCTTTTTGTTTTTATTTAAAATATTTGACAAATAAAGCCAGGAGATTACATTGGCAACAGTAAGGTAGTCCTTATTTGCAAGCTTTACGGAATTTTCCGACATCTGCTTGTATTTGTTTTCCTGGGTGACCAGTTCGTAAAGATGTTCGGAAACCGCCTCGGTGTCGCGGCCTCTGTCAGGAAGCCGTCCTCACCGTTTTTTATCTGGAACGGAATTCCTCCGGCCCTGTATGCGATGACCGGTTTTCCTTTCATAAGAGCTTCGGTAACTTTTATTTCAAAGCCCTCTTTGTGGGAAAGCTGCAGGACGACCTTACTTTTTCTAAGAAGAGTATTCAGCAAGGTTTCCGTTTCTTACCCTAATTCCGGCATAAGCTGCGAAGGGGATTTTTAGTTTTTCTACATCCTCTCTTACTCTTCTAAGTTGGTCCGAAAGCAATGTATTTTGGGCGAGAGCTGAAGGTTGATTCATTGCTTACTATTGGTATTATAAAAATAGACACACCCGGGATTGTTTGTAAACATTTGACAGAGAAGGTTTTTTACGTTGCTTTTTGGCTTGTTTATGTTTTTCAGCCTGTTATAATAAATATGATATGACAATTCTCATAAATTGGGTAATCTCCGCGATGGTTATTTTTTTGGTCGCATACATACTTCCGGGAGTCAGCGTCGAGAACTTTGTTTCCGCCCTTGCGGTAGCACTCGTCCTGGGGATATTAAACGCATTTATAAAACCGGTTTTACTGATCCTTACTCTTCCCATCACTATTCTGACCCTTGGCCTTTTTACTCTCGTTCTTAACGCGCTGTTAATACTTTTGGCAAGCGCCGTTGTGCCGGGCTTTTCCGTAAACGGATTTTTGTGGGCACTTATCTTTGGGATTGTGCTTTCTATAGCTAATACGTTTATACATTTGCTCCGCAGGTAAATTGCATCTTTTCACGACGGCCTTTTTTTAGTATTATATGTGCCATGTCAAAAGCAATGCCACTTTTAATAGTTATAGTTATAGTAGCGGTTGGGATTGGAGGGATATTCCTTCTTTCAAACCAGAAAAAACCCCAACAAAACGGATTGAACGTAAGCCAGCAGGCACTCCCTACGCTGATCCCAACGGCCGTCCCTACGGCTACTTCAACCACTTCTGCTATAATATCCCCACAACCAACCCAAGGTGTTTCCAGTCAGGGAGCAAATATGGATAACTATGTGACAACGCCGGATGGCCTGAAATATTTAGACGAAGTCGTAGGGACAGGACCGCAGGTTAAAAGCGGGGATACGGTTACCGTAAATTATGTCGGGACGCTTGAAAACGGGACCCAGTTTGACAGTTCTTATAGCAGAAATCAGCCTTTCACAACACAAATAGGGGTCGGCCAGGTTATAAAAGGCTGGGACGAGGGGATTGTCGGGATGAGGGTCGGGGGAAAAAGGAAACTTATTGTTCCGCCAAGCCTCGGTTATGCGAATCAGCAGGTAGGCTCGATCCCTCCTAACTCCACGCTTATATTTGAGGTAGAGCTTTTAAGCATTAAATAATTACTTAAGGTCGAATTTCTCCAAAAGCCTTTTGTTGCCCTCGATCTGGTAACGAAGCAGTTCGGAATAAATCCCTTCTTTATTTGCAAGTTTTTGCGGAGAGTCAAAGTCTTCGATTTTTCCTTTATTGATGACGATTACTTTTTCGACGTTTTGGATCGTAGAAAACCTGTGGGCGATAATAATAACGAGTTTTTTCCGCATTAAGTTCTCAAGGGCCTCGTGTACCTGGCTTTCGCTTTTTGAATCAAGCGAGCTTGTCGCCTCGTCCAGAATTACTATCGGAGAATCTTTAAGTATTGCCCTTGCGATTTGTATCCTTTGTTTCTGACCTCCCGACAGTTTTACGCCTTTTTCTCCGACAAATGTATCAAGTTTGTCATTAAAATCCATTACAAAATCGTAGGCATTTGCAAGCTTTAATGCGTTTACAATTTCCCTGTCGCTTGCTTTTTTGTTGCCGTACGAGACGTTTTCTCTGATGCTTGATGAAAAAAGTTCGCTGTCCTGGAAAACCAAGGAGACATTATTCCTGACAAAATTATGGCTTAAATCTTTATAGCCGACGCCGTTTAGCAATATCTCCCCTTTTACGGGATCGTAAAATTTAAGAATTAAATTGACAATAGTCGTTTTTCCGGCCCCGCTGTGTCCGACGAGCGCTATTTTCTCAAAAGGGCCGATCTTAAAAGAAATATCATTCAAAACGTTTTTACTGTCTTTATATTTAAAAGAAACATTCTTAAACTCTATTGTAGCTTTAGTTATCTTTTTAGTATCTTTGAATTTTTCGAAGTCCTCGGTTGATTTTGTGTTTAACACATCAAAGTACTCTTTGGATCCTGATTCCGCCGCCTGGACCCGGGATAAAATAAACGACATCGCAAAAAGGGGAGCCCTGATCTGTGCCATTAGCTGAAGCATCAAGACCATCGTCCCAAGCGTGATGCTTTGTTTAAAAGCCCCGTAAAAGATCAGTATGTTAACAAAAAGAAGAATTATGTTCAGGCTAAAATTTCTTATAAAATCGACCAGATGATACATGTTGCTTTGCTTGTCGTAAATTCTGTTTATTTCGGAAAGGTTTTTGACGGCAAGCCTGAATTCCTCAAGCTGGGTATTGAAGCTTTTTACGAGCGGAATATTAAGTATTACCTCTTGAATTCTTCCCCTGTTGATATCGTCAATTCTGTTTTTTTCAACTTCGTATTTTCCCCACTGCTTTATGGAGAAATAGGAAAGCCCGATATAAACAGGGAATAAAAGGACGGAAAAAGCCGCAATATATAAATTGTAGTAAGCAAGTACGGCGATTATGAAAATGCTTTGCAAAAGTGAAGGTAAAATAAAATTTGTCGCGGTATTTGCAAAATCCTGGATAATTTCAATACCCCGGTTTAGTTGGTTAACTATTTTTCCCGAAACTGCGGTGTCAAAATATGTCTGGGGCAGCCCCAGGACCTTATAATAAAATTTTTCGGTAAGGTATTGCCTCAGCCTCCCTGCGAGATAGTCACCGAGCCGGTCGCTTATCGAATTTAATATTATTGATGCAACACTTGCCAAAAAAGAAAGAACGATCAAAAAGATAAGGTGGTTAATGCTTGAATTCTTATGCTGTATGTTTTTAACAATTTCATCGACGATTAATTTCGAAAGAATGGGGGTGACGAGACTTAGAAGCGAATATGCGACTATAAGGACCGTGATTATCCCGAACAACCGGTGGAGAGGCTTTGAAATTTTGATAATTCTAACAATATTTTTCATTTTAGAAGGAGTTAAAGGATTATATAGCTTGAGGTTGCAGGTCTGTCAATTCTTTAAGTTTAGCTCCAAGTTCAAGTTTGGTCAGAAGCCCTTCCTGCGCACCTACTTTTTGGATAACGCTCGAGGAATTAAGCGCCCCCCATTTCATCGCCTCTTTTACGGGAAGGTCATTAATAACTGCCGCGAGAAAACCCGCGGTGTATGCGTCTCCTGCTCCGGTTTGCTCGATCAATTCAGCCTTAACTATACCCAGATGGCTGAAATTATTTACCGAGTCCTCGATATACGAGCCGTTGATCCCGTCGGTGATTATTACATTTTTGGCTCCCATCGATTTTAACCCGAACAAAAGCCTTTTTATTAAATTTTTATCATCTTTTATTTCAAGGTTAAGCTCCTTTCCGTAGAGAAGCTCTTCGGCTTCCTGTTTGTTTACAAAAAGGTAGTCCGTCAGTTCAATAATGTCCAAAACGTATTTGTCTTTTTTTGTAATTTGTAAAACCCCGGGGTTAAAAGCGAGCTTGGCACCGGTGCTTCTTACGATTTCAAAGACTTTTCCGTAGGTTTCTTCCCAAATTTCACCTAAGCTTGTAAGGTATATGAATTTGCTCTCTATGTTATCCAAATTGAATTTGTGTTCCCTTTTAATGTCTTCCTGGAAAATCGTCCTGTCCCCCTTATAGCTTAGTATCACCGAAAACGAGGATTTTTGGTTTTTTGTTTGAATTAGCCGGTCGGTATTAATTTTTTCCTCCCTAAGCCTGTTTAAAATTTTTTGAGAAAACTCGTCGTTTCCGGTTTCGGCGCAAAGCCCTACGTCAAGTCCGAGCCTTGCCATTCCTACAGCGGTATTGGACGCATTCCCCCCGATGTCGAAGACGTATTTTTCAACATTTATTTTGTCTCCGTATTTAACCATGAGCTCTTTTTTTTCGGCATCCAGGTTTATGAAAGGATTGTCTGTTGGGATATGGAGAAATACGTCGAGTTTTGAGTCTCCAATGCACAAAATATCAAGCATTATTTTATCTTACAGTAAAATCATTTAACTTTTCAATAAACTTGACTAAAACCCGGGGTCAAGTATAATCAAGTTATGCCGGAGTCGGGTAAAGATTCACCCCATGGAAAAGGAAGGTATGGTGAACCGCAGCAAAGAGATCTGTTGGGTGGAGTAGAATTGCCAACACACAGAAGAAGACGCATGCAGTCGGTAGGAGGGGAGGGTCTTTTTGACACCGCCCCGCGCATTTTTTCGGAAACCCCGCCCCAACATGAATTGGCAATCAGGAACCCGTTATTTAAAAAGGGAACGGTTTTATATGCGGCAAATTATAGGGACGGGATTCCGGTATTGCCTTTCAACCAAAGGCAGGCGGATGATTTGGCTAAAGAAACTTTGGAATTTGATCAAAATTTAGAGATAAGCGATAGATGTATCGGTATGGGAAAGAGGGGACGGGAAGTTATCCAAAGAATAGGTAGGTCCACATACGGCGCATTCGTAGAAGTAGTAA
>JAJYEF010000031.1 GCA_021785915.1 bacterium | reverse complement strand
AGCCCCGAAGAGGCAAGAAAAGAGGTCGTTGATAGGGAGATCCAAAACCTGGAAAAATTCAGGAGGCTTTACGCAGGAGGCGATAATACCTGGGTTTACTGGGACGAAAAATATTACGACTTAACTGTCGATACTTTTACAATGACCGAGGAACAAGCTTTGGAATTTGTTCTGGCACATCTTCTTGCCAAAGAGTAGTATAATACTTCCATGAAAAGTCTTTTCTTGCCCCTTTTTTTATTACTATTTATATCGTCTTTTGGTCTTGTAAAAACGGCAAGCGCGCAAACTTACGCCACAAGCGAAGCAAAATTAATTAAGGTGAACTACACTCTTCCCTGGCCGGGGATTTTGCCGGACAACCCTTTATATATCTTAAAAGCAATAAGGGATAACGTTATAAACTTTTTTATAACAGATCCTTTAAAGAAATCTGAGTACGACTTATTGATGTCGGACAAAAGGCTTGTCAGCGCTAAGATGCTTGTTGATAAAGGAGAATACCAATTGGCGATTACAACACTGTCGAAAGCGGGAAACTATTTTGACGAAGCTATTGGTCTGGCATCAACCGCAAAACAACAGGGCGAGGATACTTCTTCGCTTTTGGACAAACTCTACAGGGCGTCTCAAAAGCATCAGCAGGTAATCTATGATATGGAACAAAAGACCACCGGAGGAATAAAATACAATCTTGAACTTTTGCAGGTAAGAGCGAAGAACTTCCAAGATACTGTAAGCGTAATGAAGTCTCAATAAAAGCCTTTTTGCCCCTAATAGAACATAATTTATTTTGAAGGTTTTTGGACAATTGGAATTGCAGAATAAATTTTTTATCCTATTTTTTTGCTTTTTGGAATTTTAAAAAAATCTGAGGCTAAAAATAATGTTGACATGATTTGATATAGATATTAATAGTTGACACCACAGTACTAGTGTCATATGCTTTTTTTAGCACTATATCTAGCGTTTTTGAACTAAAATTTAAGAGTCATAGGTCAAAAATAGCCTTAAATTTTATATTTTGATTTCTGCCTTTTAAATTTTATGAAGTGCCCTTATTGCGGAAGCAAGGAAACAGAAGTAGTAGAGACCAGGGACAGCGAAGACACGGAGACGATACGAAGAAGACGTGAATGCACTAAGTGCGGCAAAAGATTTACTACTTACGAAAGAATAGAAAATGTAAACCTGGTCGTTATAAAAAAAGACGGAAGACGCGAACAGTTTAATCGGGATAAATTAAAGGGCGGAATAATAAGATCTTGCGAGAAAACAAAAGTATCTCTTGAAGACATTGAAAAGATAGTTGCGGAAGTAGAAAGAGAGCTAAGAAGCGCCGATTCGGTAGAGGTCGAAAGTAAAAGAATCGGACAGCTGGTCTCTGCAAAACTAAAGACTTTGGATAAGGTCGCTTATATAAGGTTTTCGAGCGTTTTCAAAAGATTCGTGGACGTTGAAGATTTTGAAAAAGAGGTAAAAAGACTTATAAAATAAACTGAACTTAATTTATGAAATTAGAAGGAATTAGAGAAAAAGTTTTTCTGGACAGGTATTCATTAAAGGACGTAAAAGGCAATCCTTTGGAGAAAACCCCGGATGAAATGTGGAGAAGGGTTGCAAAAGGGATAGCGGGCGTAGAAAAGCCAAAGGACCGCAAAAAATGGGAGAAAAAATTCTACGAAGTAATGTACGGCTTTAAATTCCTTCCCGGCGGAAGAATACTCGCAGGCGCCGGGACCGGTTTTGACGTAACATACTATAACTGCTTTGTAATCCCCAACCCTCCCGATTCAAGAGGCGGAATAATGGAAAACCTCACGCAAATGATAGAAATAATGGCACACGGCGGAGGTGTCGGGCTTAACCTTTCATCATTAAGACCCCGCGGCGCAAGGGTTAAGAAAGTAAACGGATTTTCATCGGGTCCACTTAACTGGGCCGAGCTTTATTCGTTGGCGACAAAAGACATAGTCCAGCAGGGCGGATCAAGAAGGGGCGCTTTGATGCTTATGCTTAACGACTGGCACCCCGATATCGAGGAATTTATAACAGTTAAGCAGGATCTTACAAAAATTAACGGAGCAAACCTTTCGGTCTGCGTCTCCGACGCTTTTATGGAAGCGGTTAAAAAAGACGGCGACTGGGATCTGGTTTTCCCCGACCTTGACGATAAAAAATACAACGAAAATTGGGGAGGAGATATAGAAGCCTGGAAAAAACAGAAAAGTAAACTAAAAGTCTATAAAACCGTAAAAGCAAGGGATCTATGGAATCTGATCTGCGAAGCGGCGTGGCGGAGTGCAGAGCCCGGGCTCCACTTCCTGGAGAGGTCCAATAAAAGGTCAAACACCTGGTATTTTGAAACTCTTACCGCGACAAACCCCTGCGGTGAACAGCCTCTGTCGCCGTGGGCCGTTTGCAATCTGGGGGCGATGAACCTTTCGGCTTACGTTGATAAAAAAGGACAGTTTGACTACAACAATTTCGGAAAAGACGTAAGGGTAGCAATGAGGTTTCTTGACAACGTGATCGATGACACGCACTACTTCTATAAAGAGAACGAAAAAGTAGCAAAAGACATAAGAAGGACGGGTCTTGGGATCTTGGGTCTTGCGGACGCTTTAATAAAAATGAAAGTAAGGTATGGCTCGGACGAATCTTTGAAAATAATCGAGAAAATCTTCAAAACACTTCGCGATAACGCGTACATCGCCTCATCCGACAATGCGGCGGAAAAAGGAAGCTTTCCCAAATTCAAGAAAGACAAATATCTGCAGGGTTGGCATATAAAACAACTTCCCGAGGAAATACGCAAGAAAATCGCAAAACAGGGAATAAGGAATGCCGTTTTGTTAACAATTGCTCCGACAGGCACTACCTCGCTAATTTCCGGGGTATCTTCGGGAGTAGAGCCTGTTTATGAATTTGAATTTATAAGGCGCGACAGGCTAGGAGAGCACCAGATGTACCACCCGCTTTTCGAAGAATGGCGAAAAGAGAACCCGAAAGCCGAAAAACCAGCCTATTTTGTTTCCGCAAACGACCTGACTCCCGAAGAACACGTTAAAGTCCAGTCAGTTGCGCAGGTTTATATTGATTCATCCATTTCAAAAACAGTTAATGCGCCCAAAGCGCATACTGTCGAGGATGTAAAGAAACTTTATACGCTTGCCTACGACATGGGACTTAAGGGAATAACCTACATGCGTGACGGGTCAAGGGAAGGAGTGCTTTCGCGAAAAGAAGAGAAAAAAGAAGAGGTAAAACCCGAAGTATCGCAACAAACTATTCTTCCCGTAATCCCGAGGCCTGTTATGGTAGAGGGTGTCACCTACCAGTCCGAGACCCCTGTTGGAAAAACATTTATAACAATAAACCACAACGAAAACCAGGAGCCGTTTGAGGTATTTATAACTGTTGGAAAATCCGGTTCGGACGTGACCGCCATGGCTGACGCACTGGGCCGAATGATTTCGCTTAACCTGAGGCTTAACGGAGCGCTTTCCCCGAGGGAAAGGGTCAGACAAATCGTCGCACAACTTATAGGAATTGGCGGGGCAAGGTCGGTCGGATTCGGGGCAAATAAAGTTTTGTCGCTTCCTGATGCGGTCGCCAAGGTTTTGTCTAAACATTTTGAATTCAGGGTCAACGGGGTAGTCGAAGACAGGCCAAGGATTGTAAACGGCGCGAAAATGGCGGGAGCTACCGTTGCGAACACCCACGTTCCGGTCGAGGCAGATAAAGAACCGAAAGAAGAAATAGTAAAGCTTGAACAGCTAAGTCTTCAGACACCATCGGGAAGTTTTTCGGCAACAGAGGGAACGGCAACAGGTTTATATGACATCTGCCCCGAATGCGGTGCGGCAAGCCTTGCGTACGAAGAAGGATGCAAGAAATGCTACGCCTGCGGATATTCCGAATGCTAGTAAAAGCGCCTAGGTCGGGATAAAATTTTTTCGTTCCCAGCTCATGCCATATGTAATGGTATTTATGTATCCGAAAACGTGGGCATAAAAATTTTCATCCCTCCCGGCGCAAAATTTATTATGAGCGTATACACAAAAAACGGTGATAAAGGAAGGACCTCGCTTTACGAAGGAAGAATTGTTTCCAAAGCAAGTAGCAGGGTTGATACGTATGGCACGCTGGACGAGCTTAACAGCTTTCTGGGGTTATCAACCTCGTTTTTAACGGACAAAAAAATAAAAGGTAAGATCCAAAAAATACAGAATGATTTGTTCGAAATAGGGACAAGCCTCGCAACGCCAAATGCGAGGAAATTTGAAAACTTGAGCAAGCATTTAAATACCAGAGTCAAAGAATTCGAAAATGAAATCGATTTATTAACTAAAAAAATTCCGGAACTTGAAAATTTTATACTTCCGGGCGGAGGGAAAGCGGGTTCATATATGCATATCTCAAGAACGCTGACCAGAAGAGCGGAACGAAAGGTTGTTGCTCTTTCGGATAAGGAAAAAGTAAATCCGGATATTCTAATTTATTTAAACAGACTTTCTGACTTGCTTTTTATGTACGCAAGATTTATAAATAAAAAAGAAAATAAAAAAGAAATTATCTGGTCCTCCAGATCCTAAGCTTTTGGCTTTATAGTTTATTCGAACACGCCTCAAGCTGCAATTTCGGAGGGCAAGAAATCAAGATAGTTTCTTTCGGGTGAAAGCAGGTGAAATTCCTGCGCTGTGCCGCAACTGTTAAAGTCAGAGCCCCGCAATAAACCTTCCGAGCAGAAGTATATTTTTTTATACGACTCCTCGGACGCATTAGCAGAGGAGTTTTTTTATGGTTCAACACTCCAACCGTAAAAATAATAATTAATAAGTAAAAAGGGAATTTTATGAACGAAAGACCGGTTGCTTACGAAACAAACTTTGACAGGCTTGCCTATCAAAACAAAAAAGATAAAGAAAAACTCGATGCCTACACCAGGAAACAGCTCGAGACGCATTTGGGTGAGAGGTTCAACGTGCTTTTATCGGAGACCCGTTACGGAATAAAAGACGGACAGATTTATGGCGGGAATACCAACGAACCGTTTATGGACGTTCTTATAAGGGGTGCCAGTTATCGAAGACTCCACGGTAACCCGGTTGATTACAAAAGGGAGGAGGCGGAAGTATTGGGTTTTGGCAAAATTGAGGAAAAGCTTGCTGATGAAAATTCCCGGGTTGGAACAATGATGCTATCGATATCCCCAAAGGGAGGTAAAGACTCGATTTATCAGCACAATTTTTACGATATATTCACCCTAAAGGAGGACGAAAGAGGAAAATATATCGAGGCGCGCAGGTATTCATCGGGCCTTTCAACACAGGAAACCGTGCAAAAATTAAAAGAAGGATATTTATTGCGTGCGGAGTCTACGCCAACGGCCGAGCAGTTTTTGGGAAACCCGATAGAAATAGAAAGAAATAATACGCTTTTTAAAGATGCAGACGATATACATAATTTTCTTCATAAAGAACACGAGTATACTACGCGCGAGGAGATGGACGAAGGCTTAAGGGCGGTCGGGTTTTTGATAACAAGTTACGTGAATAGTCTGTCGGAAAACCTGTCGGAAGCGGAAATTAAAATGCATTTATCGGCGCTCGTTAACGGACTTGATATCGCAATGGGCAAAACGATTACCCCTTTTGCCGCAAATGAAGATATTAAAAAAATATTAAATTCCCGCGACTATATTTTTGTTTTAGGGCGGCAACCGGTAAGGCCCGTTATGACGGGGTGCGGGTTTTCCGGAGATTTACCTGCTTTGAGTAAAACTTTTATCCCCGGGCAGGAAGAATCCCCATTCAGCGTTTCCGAATTCGGTAAATTAACGGACAAATATGGAGAGCGGACCTTCAACTGTCCCGAATGCGGTCGGCAGAATTTAAGGCCCAAAGATACCCTTATTTCAAAATGCCAGCACTGCAACAGCACAACAGTCGCATGTTAATTTTATAAAGCAAATTTAATTGTCGTTTAAGCTCATAGGTGATATCATTTACATATGGATGATACTGCCCAAAATAAAAATCCGGCGGCTCCTCCGGCTCAATCAAACGTTCAAAAAGCGCAGGAAGACAAGATTGTTACCGGACAAGGACAATTTACGCCTTCCGCCCCCTCGTTGAATAAGGAAAGGATGGCAGGCGGCGCGGGCGGTTTTTCGGAAAGTATCAGACCAACGGATGAGGAAGTAAAAATAGACGAAGAGTTAAAAAAAGCAGGCGTTGTCGCAAACTCGGACAAGCCCAAGCTTGATGACACTCACGCCAAGATCGGAGTAAAGCCGTCATTGGAGTCGACTCCGGTCAAAACGGAACCATCGATTGATATTTCCCTGCCGATGACCGAAGAAGAAGCTGACGAGACCTTAATGAACGCAAGCAAGAATCCGGTAAAATTTGATTTGCACGAAAATATTGAAGGGGAATATACCGAAGATTCAAGGCCTTTCTTGGCGAGCCTTATAAAAAAAATATTTAACAAGATGCATAAGAAAATAACAGGAGGTAAATAATTATGTTAACAACAGGAACCGGTTTGCCAAATTTAACTAATATTATGGCTGCGATTATGATAGCGGTGATTCTTTTGGCAGTTATAGTGGTCTTAATTCTCGGCGGAATGTATCTTTTTATGATCTGGTATAAAAACAGAGACAGGGAAAAGCAGTCTTTGGATTCGACCCTTCTTCAGATTGCCGTGCCAAGAGATAACGAAATAAAGATAGATGCCGCAGAACAACTGTTTTCAAGCCTCGCGGGGATAAAAGCACACGGAACATTCGGCTTTTTAAAAAACCCGCCTCACATTTCCTTTGAAATTGTCGGAATGCCAGAGGATATCAGGTTTTACATTTATACCCCCAACAAATATAAAGATATGGTTGAAAAGCAGATAAATGCGGCATATCCGGATGCAGAGATTAAGGTGGTTGAAGAAAAAGGGGCGAAAGAAGGATACATAATTGGTAACGAATACAACATTTTCAATAAGGAAGGAAAAGTTGCATTTGCTTCCCTTAAATTAAAAGATTCGAATTACAAGCCGCTAAAAGCTTATAAGGATTTTGCCGTCGATCCGATGGCTTCGATCACATCTGTCCTTGCAAAGATGAGCCACGGCGAAGGGGCCGCGATACAGGTTTTGCTCACAGGCGCGGACCACTCTTGGAGCAAGGCCGGCCGTCAGTATATTGCAACAACAAAGAAAAATGAATCAAACCCGGAAACCGCGGGATACTCGGCGGATCCAAAAGAGCTCGAGGGTATTGAAAATAAGATTTCAAAACCCGGATTTTATACGGTCATAAGGATAGTTGTTTCGTCTTCTTCGCAGGAAGCCGCGACGGCACATCTGGAAAATATCATAAACGCTTTCGGACAGTTTGACGGACACAATTCTTTTACCAAAAATAAACACTGGTTAAAAGGCGGGTTTGTCTCTGATTTCGTGTACAGGTTTTTCCCGTCGGGGGGAAACCTTTCGGTTTTAACAAGTGAAGAACTTGCCGGAGTTTTCCATTTTCCCAACAAAAGTGTTACGACGCCGCATATTTATTGGATCAATGCAAAAAGGGCTCCGGCCCCCGCACAGATTCCGGACCACGGACTTTATATGGGAATGAGCAGTTTCAGAGGGATTGCAAAGCCCATTTATATGCTCGATGACGACCGAAGAAGGCACATGTATATAATCGGGAAAACGGGTGTAGGTAAATCGGAACTATTAAAGCAGATGATTTTGCAGGACGTAAAGGAAGGGAAAGGGATCGGAGTGATCGATCCCCACGGAGACCTAATAGAAGATATCCTAAAAATGATCCCTCCCCAAAGAGCGGAGGACGTAATATTGTTCGATCCTTCAGATACCGAAAGGCCGCTTGGTTTAAATATGCTTGAAGCCCAGACCGAACAGGAAAAACACTATATTGTCTCTTCGATAGTCGGCCTTATGTATAAGCTTTATGACCCTAATAAAACGGGGATCATAGGCCCGAGGTTCGAACACGCCATAAGAAACGCAATGCTTACCGTAATGTACCAAAAGGGTAGCACTTTTATAGAAGTCGTCAGGGCACTTACGGATGCCTCTTTTGTCCAGGAGCTTTTGCCAAAAGTCGAAGACCCTATCGTCAGGCGCTACTGGACCGACCAGATTGCGCAGACAAGCGATTTCCACAAGTCCGAGGTTCTGGATTACATAGTTTCTAAATTCGGAAGGTTTGTCACGAATAAAATGATGAGAAATATAATCGGGCAGTCGCAGTCGGCTTTTGATTTTAGAAAAGTTATGGACGAGGGGAAAATCTTACTTGTTAATCTTTCAAAAGGAAAAATAGGCGAGGAAAACTCAAGTTTCTTGGGGTTGGTCCTTGTCCCTAAAATTCTTGTTGCCGCAATGAGCAGGCAGGACGTACCACAGGATCAGAGGCGTGATTTTTATCTTTACGTCGACGAGTTCCAGAATTTTGCTACCCCCGATTTTGCACAGATTTTGTCCGAGGCAAGGAAATACAGGCTTAATTTGATTGTTGCAAACCAGTTTATCGGACAAATGGACGAAGAAGTTAAAAACGCCATTTTTGGGAATGTCGGTACAATTATGAGTTTCAGGGTAGGAGTAACTGACGCGAATTATTTGCAGCACGAATTCCAGCCGACTTTCAGCGAAGCCGATTTAATAAATGTCGACGTTTACAATGCTTTTGTAAAAACAATCGTCAATAACGAACCCGTCACCCCTTTTTCCATGGACACGACAAAAGATATGGCGCAGGAGAAAGATATGGAAAACCCGAGAGTAGCGGAACTTATCAGGGAGCTCTCAAGGCTTAAATACGGTAAGGAAGTAAGAAATCTCGAACTTCAGATTGCCGAGAGGGCCAGACTTTAAAAACTTGAACATCCTAAATTTACTGATATAATTGCTTTTACAAGCCCCTGTAGCTCAGCGGTAGAGCGCTACTCTTATAAAGTAGATGTCCTTGGTTCGAATCCAAGCGGGGGCACTTCTAGTATTCTATTTTGTGTGGGACCAGGTTTGCCGGATTAAACTGATTTTCGCTAAATGCCAAAAGTTTTGCCGCGTTCTTAAAAATCAATAAGTGTGCAACGTTGGGAGGAAGAAAAATCCTTGTACTTGCTTCAATCCCTTTGTAAATTTTCCTTTCTCCGGTGTTTGAATCTTCCAAAACTAATGTATCAATTTTTCCCTCTTCGAGAAAAAATAATTCTACGTCCTCGTGATAATGATTTCCAAGCCTGAAACCGTCAGGATCTTCGGATTTATTTATCCTTATTACTTTCATGTTTCTGAAGGGGAGTTCCTGATTATTTTGAAATTCTACGATTGCACGCCTCTCATCTTCGTGTGTTGGCTGGATGTGCTCTATGACTACTTTGTTAAGGGGAGATTCCGGATTTCTTAGCTGTTCCGGCATATTTATAATTCTGACAAAACCGAGGTTTCTTTGCCTCTTTCGGGGACGTACTGGAGATACCTTTCAGTCGTCGAGAGTCTTTTATGACCCAAGGCTTTTGACAAAACCACCAATGAAACTCCGTGTTTTAAGTGGTGGGCCACAAAAGTGTGTCTTAAATCATTTACTTTTGCGCCTTTTATTTCGGCGAGCCTGAAATATCTTTCAACCGCGGTCCTTATATTCCTTATCAAAAACGGTTTCCCCGATTTTGTAACAAAGATATGGTCATCTGTCACCTTAGGCCTTATACCCAAATACCTGTTTAATGCTTCCTGTGCCCTTTTATTCAGAGGCACCTGTCTTTCTTCGTGTTTTTCAAACGGGGCAATGTGGAGATTGTCCTTTCCAATGTCCGAAAGCCTTAGGTTTGCGAGCTCTCCGATCCTGATTCCGGTCTGGAGCAAAAGCTCGATTACCGCAAACATTCTTGCATCGTTCCTTGCCGCGTCGCGAAGCGCCCTGTATTCTGTGGGCGTAAGTATTCTTGGGGGAGCAAGCTGGTATTTGGGGTGAGAAACCAAAAGTGACGGGTCATCCGTGACATATTCGTTTACCTTTAAAAATCTGTAAAAGGTTCTTGTGGAATTAATTTTTCTGGAGACCGATTTGGGCGTATAGCCTTCGCTTCCGAGCTTTGCCAAAAATGCCTGGATGTCTTCCGTACTTACTTCATGGACGTGGTTTTTCTTTAAATCTTCCAAAAAAGCCACCAACTGGTCAATATCCTTGCCGTAGGCAACGACTGTGGATGTCGACTTTTTATTCTGCTTTAAAAAGTTTTTAAACTCTTCGTGGGCATCTCTAAGGCGGATTTG
>JAJYEF010000030.1 GCA_021785915.1 bacterium | reverse complement strand
GACAAAAGCTGAAGATTGTTAACGTCTTCAAGGTTACTCTGTAAAAGTTTTTTTGCCTTTGGCGTATTCAAGGCTTTGTCCCTTAAATTGACTTCTATCGAGGTCTTAAGAGCGGTCAAAGGAGTGTTAAGCTCATGGGATGCGTCGGTAATAAACCTGTTCTGTTCGTCGACCATCTCCGCAATCGGCCGCAAAGTGCGCCCTGCCAAAAAATATCCGCATAAAGCCGATGCTAAAAGAATAAAAAGGTTAAGCGTAACCAGGCTTTCAATGATTCTTTCCTTTTCGGCTTGTATTACCTGTACGTCGGGCTGCTTCACCTGAGGAATGTTATCAAGGTCCGGCGGAGGAAGAGTAATAATCCCGAGGACGGGATGCTGCGAGCGGTATTGCTCAAGCCTTACAATTCTCCCCAATTCTCTTGATGCGCCATAGTAAATTACGCCGCTAAATGAAACGCTTACTATCATTATTATAAGAAGATACCAGAAGGTTAATTTGAGTCTTGCTTTTTTAAACATGTTACTCCCCCAGCCTATACCCGAAGCCCCTTATTGTATGGATCAACGACTTTTTGTTTTTGAAGGGCTTATCTACTTTATTCCGCAGGTATCCTATAAAAACTTCGACCGTGTTTGGCAAAATATCCGAGTCATAGCTCCAGACGTGGCCGATAATTTGTTCTTTGGTCAAAATTTTGCCTTTGTGTTTCATGAGATATTCCAGAAGGGAAAATTCCTTGGACGAAAGATTTATGAGAGTATCGTATCTTTTGACTTCGAAAGTTGAAGTATTAAGGCTTAGGCTGTCAACGACAATATTTTCTTCGATTTGGCTTTTAGGCCTTCTTCCCAAAGCTTTGATCCTTGCCAAAAGTTCTTCGAAGGCAAAAGGTTTTGTAAGATAGTCGTCCGCGCCCGACTCAAATCCCTCGACTTTATCCATCGTCTGAGTTTTGGCCGTAAGCATTAGAATGGGAGTGTGGTTGCCGCTTGTACGAAGGTCTTTGCAGATCTTAATCCCGTCCATCCCGGGTAAAAGTCTGTCCAATATTATAAGGTCGTAACTTTCGGAGGAGGCAAGGTCGTATCCGGTCGTCCCGTCGTACGCGACATCGACGACGTGGCGCTCCTGCATAAGTCCCTGCTTTATAAAATTAGCGATTTTATGCTCGTCCTCTACCAGGAGAATTTTCATGGAGTGATTATATCAAAACTTTCCTTAAAAGTACCTGAGTAAAAGTCTAGAAGAGTTGTTCAAAAACAGGCTCATTTAACCTTGCCACTTCGGAATGCATAAGCTCCTGCAGGAATTCTTCTAAGTTGGCTGTTGCAACGCATACGTAAGAATCCGCACCGCCGTAATAAACATACAAAGTATCGTCTATTACGACCGCCCCGCACGGATAAACTACCCCTGCTTTAAAGCCGTTATTTTCGTAGTGGGCTTCGGGCTCCAAAATCGGCGATTGGCTCCTGTACAAAACTTTTGTCGGATCTTTAAGATCTAAAAGCATTGCTCCAATCTTATACCTTGAAGAATCCTGCTCTCCGACCGATTGATAAATCAAAAGCCATCCGTGTTTGGTCTTAATGGGGGGAGCTCCTGCCCCTATTTTCCTCGAGTCCCAATGGTCGGACCTCGGAGAAATCCTGTATTCCCCCTTAAGCCACGTGCGGCCGTTAAAGTTAAGGCTGTCGACAAAATCTATGAGGATATCGGGGTAAATCCTGTGCATTATCACGTATTTGCCGTTTATTTTTTCGGGGAATATCACGGCGCTCTTGTCGACAATTTCGGGCGGAGAAATAAGGACCGGTCTTTCCCAAAGCCACCTGCGGTTTAAGAAATTATCCTCCGAAATTGAAGTAAGCGCGATGCGCGGCGGACTCACTCCGTCAAATGCAACGTACGTCAAATAGAATTTATCGTCGATTTTTGTAATTCTCGGGTCTTCGACCCCGCCGTATCCGCCGCCCGAAATATAGAAAAACGACAAATCTTCGGGATGAAGATTTGAGTTGGTATCAAATCCCTGGGAGGGAACGTAAATAGGCCTATCAAGCCTTTCGTCTACGTGAATACCGTCGGAGCTTGTTGCGTAGCCGACGACCGAAACATAATCGTGACCCTGAGCCCTGTAGAGTATGTGTACTTTGCCTTGATAGTATATCGCTGCCGGATTAAAAGTATTAAACGCCTCCCAGGAATTATGCGCCCGGGGACTAATGATTGGGTTATGGCTTACCCTTTTAAGTCGCAGAGAAACGTCTTTAGATTTATGGCCGTCCGATGCCTTGAAAAGGGCAAAGACCGCAGCGTATATGCCTTCTGTTTTTGTCTGCCAGTAAGAGATAATCTGTCCGTTTAAAAGCGTAGTCCCGATAGGCGTTAATTTATTTTTCTGTTCCTGCGGTGTTACCCATAAAGGTTCTTTTGCCCTCCATAAAAGGTGCGATGGATCGTCCAGATCAAAAAGCGCCACCCCGGTTGCGTATCTTCCGTCGACTTTAGAATTGTATAAGACCAAAATCCCCTTTTCCGTCACCAGGGTAAAACTTACTTCAAGACTTCCGCCGTCAAAACTTCCATCCCTTGGCGCCAGCACCTCCTTACCCTTATGCCATTCAACAAGGTTTCGGGAACTGTAAAGAAAAACGGATTCGCTTCCGCCGTACATATAGAAGTTTTTATCGTTAACGAAATCCCCGACTATGACACCCGTGCCCTTAAAATTGATAAACGGTCCTTCATACATCCAGTCGTCATTGAAGTTTTCCACCCAAGCCTTTTCAATCGTTTCCTTTTTCCCTTCTGTCCTTTTATAGGTAAGCAAAAAATCATCCGCGAACTTGTAAAAATTGTAATTTGATGTTTTTGCAATATCCTCCTTTGTGGATTTTGGCTTAGCGATAAAAGCAGTCCTGGTTTCTTTTTCAAAATTAAGCCCGTCGACTGAATATGCCACCTCAAAAAAGTCCTTATCGCCTTTATTGGAATGGAAAAACAAGTAAATTTTGTCTTTTAGAGTGCAAACACCAAGTCCACGAGCAGTGGGGAACTTTTCCAGAGAAATAGTGGGCTGCCTTTTCGCAGCTTGTTTGTCCATAAACGGGTCAGAATTTATGACTAAATTTAGCGTAGCAGGATTTATTAGACTCGTCAATGGGTATTTAGCCACAAACTACTTTTAGTGTTTCTAAACCTTCCCAAACACTAAAAGTATTTATATTAGCCTCTTACATCCCGCAGGCATTTGATATATCATGGAAATAATGGACTTTTCTTGGTACGCAAAAACCGTTAACGGGGTTTTTGAAGCACTATCTACTAGAAAAAGCGGACTTAACGAGCAAGAGGCAGAAGAAAGACAGATTAAATTCGGACTTAATAAGCTTCCGCAGTCAAAAACCGACAGCACTTTGATTATTTTCCTGCGTCAATTCCAAAGCCCTCTGATTTATATATTGTTTATCGCAAGCCTAATAGTGTTTTTTATGCGCGAGTTTATCGACGCCTCGATAATCCTTGTAACACTTTTTTTTAACGCAATCGTCGGTACAATTCAGGAAGGAAAAGCACGGGACACGCTAACTGCGCTTAAAAAATTCAGCGAAACCGAAACCAAAGTCCTAAGAAACGGCGAAGAAGCGGTAATCCCCGACTATGAAGTTGTGCCGGGCGACATCGTGATACTTGAGGAAGGAGATAAAGTTCCCGCGGACGCCAGAATCATAAATTCTCATAACATTACCGTTGACGAGTCCGCATTAACAGGAGAGTCGGTCCCTGTACATAAATTCGCCGAGGCTTTAAAAAAAGAAAACCTTGAAACTTCCGAACAAAATAATATGGTCTTTAAGGGAACGAGTATTGTAGCGGGAAACGGTGAAGCTGTAGTCGTTTCAACAGGAGTTAGTACGGTTTTGGGGGAAATTTCCAGGGAAATAAGCGTAATAGACACCGAAATTCCGTTAAAAGCAAATATCCGCTACCTTACAAGAGCTATCATTATTGCGGTATTTACAATTTGCGGCTCCATATTTTTTCTTGGGCTTTATTTCGGAAATTCCGTAAGGCAAATGTTTGCAACAGTCGTTTCCCTGGCGGTTTCCATAGTTCCGGAAGGGCTTCCCATCGTTATGACACTTGTCCTTGCAACCGGAGTATGGAGAATGAGCAAGAGAAATGCGCTTGTCAAAAAACTTCAGGCAGTAGAGGCGCTGGGACAGGCGAAAGTTATCGCGGTTGACAAAACCGGAACTTTAACAAAAAACGAAGTCGTCTTACAAAAATTATATGTTAACTCAAAAGTATTCAGCGTATCGGGGGACGGCTACGAGCCTTTTGGTGAAGTTTTTTTGCAAGATGAACTTATAGATCCCAAAAGGCACCACGACCTGATGCTCGCAGGTAAAATAGGGGCCTATGGCACAAACGACGGCATAGTTTTTGACGATGAGTCCAAACAGTGGCAGGCTATAGGCGATCCGACAGAATCGGCTATTTCTACATTTGCCCAAAAATTGGGTTTTAATAACGACGATGTTTTGGATAAAGACTCCTTCAGGCTTTCCGAAATTCCCTTTGATTATAAAAATAAATTCCACGCGGCAGTAAACAAAATTAAAGACGAGGTTTTTACAACCGTAATAGGCGCACCCGAAGTAATACTTGAACAGTCCGATAAAATCTGGCACGACGGAAGAAATATTGAACTCACAAAACAAAAACGCGAAGAGCTCGAGGCGGTGTTTACCCAAATGTCAAAGGAGGGATTAAGAGTGCTGGCGTTTGCTCAGATGCCCGATGCGCCGGAACATATCCAAAAAAAGGACGTAGGAAAGCTTTCCTTTGTCGGCTATTACGGGTTAAAAGACGCCTTAAGGCCCGAGGTCTTTGAATCGGTAAGGCAGGCACAAGTAGCAGGCGTCAGGGTAGTCATGATAACCGGAGACCACATTCTGACCGCCGAAGCAATAGCAAGGGAAGCCGGAATTTTCCATGACGGTGAAAAGGTTTTGACCGGTGAAGAAATCAATTCGCTGTCCGAGGATGAATTATCGGACATTCTTGAGGGAGTCTCGGTTTTTGCAAGGGTAACGCCCGAGCACAAATTAAAAATCGTAAGAGCTTACCAAAAATTGGGCCTTACGATCGCAATGACCGGAGACGGAGTAAACGATGCGCCTTCGCTTGTTGCGGCGGACTTAGGGATTGCGATGGGGAAAATCGGCACGGAAGTTGCAAAAGAGGCGTCCGACATAGTTCTTCTGGACGACAATTTCAAAAGCATAATCTCTGCGATCGAAGAAGGAAGAAACATTTATAAAACAATCAAAAAAGTAATACTCTACCTTTTCTCAACAAATATGGGTGAGGTGTTTACAATAACCGGCGCACTCCTTTTGGGGCTACCCCTTCCCGTACTTGCCGCACAGATAGTCTGGTTAAATCTTGTAACCGACGGGTTTTTGGATGTGGCTTTAGCCATGGAGCCCAAAGAGGACGACCTTTTGGAAAGAAACTTCGTTCATCCCAAAAAATATCTTCTTGATAATTTAACTATTTTTAGGATGTTTGTTATGGCAGCTCCAATGACTTTGGGAAGCATTTACTTATTTAATATGTTTTACCAAATTGACCTTATAAAGGCATGGACGGTAAGCCTTACCGTACTTGCCATGTTCCAGTGGTTTAACGCCTGGAATTGCAGGCACGAAAGGAAATCGATTTTCCAAACAAACCTTTTTTCCAATAAATTCCTGGTGGGGGCTACAATTATAGTAGTGGTGCTGCAGCTTCTGGCAATTTATAATCCAATTCTTGAACAAATATTAAACACTACCCCACTATCGCTTTCCGACTGGCTTTTAATTATTCCAGTTGCCTTTTCCATAATAATAGTCGAAGAAATAAGAAAATTTTTTCAGCGCCGCTTTGCTTAAAAGTCAAGCTTTGCTAAAATCTCAAAGCATCTGTTTGAGATTAAATGGTAAAATAGGCTGTGCTTAAAAAATTACTTATTATAATAATAGGAATTTTGGTAGGGTTTGTTTTCGGACTTTATATAATTTTTTATACCTCCATTCTTCCGCTGGGGAATAAAAACGCTTCCAAAAGCCTTATAAACCCTATCGCGGGACAAAAAAAGGTGATAGGCTTTTTGCCTTATTGGCTTTTGGACAAAGCAAATACGGACTATTCAAAATATATAACTACTCTCACTTATTTCGGAGTCAGAGTCGGGCCTGACGGAAAAATTCAAAAACTTTTAAATCCCCAGGAGGAAGAGCCCGGATGGTACGCGCTTTCTTCCGGAAAACTCGACCCATTCTTTAATGATGCGCTTAAAAATAAAATTTCGCTTTCGCTTCTTGCATCAAGCGGCAACAATGATTCTATTGAAGCGCTTGTGCAAAACCCTATACAAAATGCGAGGAATTTTGTAACAGACGTTAATCCCCTGATACAAAAATACAAGTTTTCGGACATAAACCTTGACATCGAATACACAAGCCAGGCATCTGCGGCGGCAAGGCTTGGTTTTACGCAGTTTGTTAGTCAAGTAAGAAAAGAATTAAACAAAAGCATAAGCCTGACCGTTGAAATAACCACTACCGACGTAATCAAAAACCACCTTATCGACCCAAAAGCCATGGGGCAAATTGCAAACAATGTCGTCCTTATGGCTTATGATTATCATTCGCCGAGTTCTTTTGTTACCGGTCCCGTAGCACCCCTTAATGGAGCCGGCATAATGTCTGAATACGACGTATTGTCGGCCGTTGAAAACGCCCTTGCTATAATACCCGCTCAAAAACTGGTACTCGGAATTCCGCTTTACGGGTATGAATGGGAAACGCTTTTGCCCTATCCAAGGGCCGCGGTAATACCCAACACCGGAGTAACTGCAAGCAGCGACCGGGTCGAGAGCTTACTGGTAACCTGTGCGTCCTGCAGTGCAACGCTTGATACTTATGCACAGGAGAATTACATCAGCTTCTACGACCAAGCGTCAAACGATTACCACCTGATATTTTTCCCGGACAAAAACTCTACCCTTGCAAAATTAAACCTCGCAGGAAGCTTTGAACTAAAAGGGGTCGCCTTATGGGCGCTTGGATACGAAGGGAAAAATATAATGGAGCCCCTTGCCTCATTTAAATAAATTTATAAAGAAAGTGTTTCTCCCCGTTTAGTATTGTTATTGAATAAAAACCTATGACCTTTTTCAACAGTAACTACATGCGTATTGTAATTTAAATCGTCATAGGCGGCTTTCGCGCTTCCGCTGCTAACCGTGACTTCTACTTCAAAAGTTTTCGGGTCGTTTGAAAATATGGCGCTTCCGTCAACGTTAGTTAAAAGGTCGAAGGTCCGTACGCTTATAGGCAAATCTCCCTCTTTTGTATAGGTCACCAAACCCTGTTTCTGGTCAAAAACCAGATTTGCCGGAAGAGTCTGTATAATGCCAACTTGGGAATTTGGGTCAACGGAAATTGAGACCGCATTTTTGAAATCAATTGTCGCTTTGCCGTTTGCAAGAGTATCCAACTCTTCGCCCTGCTGAATTTTTTGAGGCGCAGTTATTGTTACCGCAATGTTGGACGTTCTTGATTCCCATGCGACGCTTCCCGAAAGTGTAGCGATTTGTCCGACCAGGGATTCGCTGGGAGGGTTAGCGACAGAAAAATAGGTTTTTGGGAAAAACGGCTTTAATAAATTAGTGTTTGTTCTTGCAAGCGAAGTATAAATTAGAATGGTTGCGGCCGCGGCAGCGGCAAAAAAGATTATAAATAAAACTAAATTTATAATTATCGATTTATTTTGAAAATTCATTGTTATAAAAAGAGATTGTATTAGCTACCGCCTGAGACCAACCCGAGGGAAGCATATTATGGTCCGCATTCGGATAGGTTATGTATGTAACCGATAGCCCCTCTTTTTTAAGTGTTGTGACAAGATTATCCGACCACCAGAACGGAACTTCCTGATCCGAAAGCCCTTGGTCAACCTCAACCGGCGCCTTAATCCAATTATAATAGTTTGACGGAGAAAATAAATCGGTATTATAGATTTTTTCAAAACCCGCTAAAATTTTTCTTAAAGCTTTTCCCTGGTCGTCGGATTCATCGGCGTAATAAAGGATTGAGTATGGAAACGACGTTGAAACCGGCGCCCAAAGGACTGTCGGGTATGTAACGCCCGATATTGCAAGGACAGATAATGCTATATGTCCGCCGTTACTATGTCCCCATATTCCTATTTTTTGTAAATTTGCGGTTACGCTTCCCGAATATATTGAATTTAGACCTTTATTAAGTGTTGGAAGAGAAGATAAAAGCGAAAGGGCGGTCGTGTAAGTCTGAAACCTGTTTTCAAATGCGTCGGCGGAACCGGAAGCAGACTCGCCGAAACCCAGGAAATCGGGTGCAAGAGTTATATAACCGGCTTTTACAAGCTCTAACGCTGAAGGCTGCGTATCCGCACCTGGCTGATAAGCGTCTTGGGGTATAAACCCCCGGAACATTACAATTACCGGATAGTTACCCGAAGCTTTTGGTATATTGGCAAGGCCCGAGACTTTTAACATCACCTTGCTATTTGGCTTTTCCGGTGTTTCGTAATAAAACGCCCTCTGTACCGAGTCCTGGTTCTGGCTTACGATTTTTCCGAATGTGATATCGGTCATCGGGAATTTTGTTTTTTTTAAATTTTGGAAAGTGTAAGAAAGTAGCGGTTTTGGCACGGGTTGGGGGCTAACAACCTGAGGAAACAGTTTATCTATATTTGCAAATATAAACAAAAATTCCGCAACGACTATTATCAATAAAAGGACTGAAATTAGAACTAGTATCTTTTTCATTTTGCTGTGCCCTATTTTACTACATTTATGATTAGATTTTTGAACGCGGTTTTAGTAAAATGTACTAGTCGATGCCGAGTCGTCTAATGGTAGGACAACGGAATCTGGATCCGTTTATTGGGGTTCGAATCCCTGCTCGGCAGCTAAGTTCCCCTTATGCCTTCGATATGCTTTGTTTAGCTTGATACACTCGGCTAATTGAGGTGTTCCAGAAAATATTTCCTGATATGTTGGCGCTTTATCAAATAATACCCCGAAATATGAGGCTTGAAGAAGCGGATCCGAGCCTGATAAGAGCAGTTCTTCCATGTGTTCCAGAAAATATTTTATATAAGCCATTACCAACTTCATATCATAAGGTTCGACGGCTTTTTCTTTCTCCTCCATAAGTTTTGAAATCTGCTGTTCCGCTTTAACGACTTCACTCTCCATATATTTAATAGCTGTTTCCGATGTTAGGTATTTTATTTTCTCAATAGCCATTCTTGCTTGCATTTTAAGTTCTGCAATTTTGGTATCTATATTTAACTGTTCTTGATTAGATGCTTTTGTTCTTTTGTACCATTCGCCGTTTACCGCTTTTACCAATTCGTCAATATATTCTTGTGAGAGGTTTATGTTTTTAACGAATTTATAAATCGTTTCCTCAAAATCTTTTTTGGGGACTCTGTAGTAATGTCCTCTTTTATTACAATGATATGCAGGGTAGTATATTCCCAGTCTTCCTTTTGAGGCGCTTCCGAAGAAAGGCCTTTCGCATAAAGGACAAAGTACTACTTTCCTGTATGGGAAATCGGCATTTCTTACTCCCTTTTTGATTAGATATTCCGGAGCTTTTCTTTTGTATATGGTTATCTTTCCGTTTTCTTCCTTAATTTCAATCTTCCCCCTGTTTGCTTTATTGAATGTATCGATTGAGACTAAACCTTCATATTTGGCCTTAAAAGGATGGCTTTGGGTCCATTTTTCCGAACTTACTCCGGCATAAGTGGTATTTTGAATGTAACGCCATAAGCCTTTTACATTCAGTTGGTTTCCGCCTTTTTGTCCTATTATTTTTGTTCTGTCTTTAGGGTCTCTTAGCGTATCAACGCGTGTCTTAAAGCCCAAATTATTAAGTTTATCGACTATCTGGCGGTCTGTGAGAGTACCTTGGCACCTTAACTCAAACATCTTGATAATAAACTTCGATTCAACCGGATGAGGTTTTAATATAACTCTTTTTCCGTTTGGCGTTTCAATTTGCTCGTTCACAAAACCGAAAGGGGCATACCTGACCCAGTATCCCATTCTTGCATAGCGAATTTCGGCTCCTATCATTCTTGTCATAATGTCCCTCATTTCGTCTTTTGCTCTTTCCGCCTCAAGGATTTCCGCTTTCTTGGTGGGGGAATAAACACTCCAGTCAAAAGCAATTCCTAAATGCTCAAGAGTATTTATCTGTTGTGTTCCGATTATTCCGTAGATATCTATGAGTTTTACTCCTTTTCTTTCAAGTTGCATCTTCAAACTGTCGTAAAAATATGAGCCGCCCCTTGTAAACCTGTCTATGGATTTAATGATAAAAAGTTGAATGTCGTTTTCAGTGTTTACGCAGTAATCTATTGCTTCCTGTACCGGCTGTTCCTCTTTTGAAGCGGACTC
>JAJYEF010000029.1 GCA_021785915.1 bacterium | reverse complement strand
AAGCTTTTGTTCATCTCGGGCCTTATTGCAGGCATATCACTTCTTTTTAAAATCGTTGCTGTGTTTGACTTTGCGGCACTTTTTATTTTCCTGTCGGTCATCAACCTTCCGCAAAAGTTTCCGCAAGTCCTTCACAAAGAAAACCTTAAAAAACAGTTACGGGACCTTCTGCCCCTTACAGCCGGGTTCTTGACGCCGATTACGATAACGTCCATTTATTTTATTTGGAAAGGATCTTTCACCAATTTTATAAATGCGGTTTTTTTCAACAACATTTCCTATGTAGGGTATGCCAATAACTTGATATTTCCGCAGGGGCTTTTAATATTGAAGTTAATTTTTCTGGCATTATTCCTTTTTTTCATTTTGCTAAAGCGCAGATCTTTTACAAATAATTTTATTCTTATTTCGCTCTGGTTTGCGCTGTCTATTTTTAACGCCTTTTTCTCCGAGCGCCCATATACCCATTATTTATTGGTGTTTTTGCCGAGTTTTTGTCTTATGGCGGGATATTTTATTTTGAATACGAAACTGTCCAAACTTTCCGGAGTATTTATTCTTTCTTCATTTATACTAATATTATTAAACTTTAAATTTTATACCAAAACCTTATACTATTACCAGAATTTCATTGCTTTTGTAACTAAAAACGAGAGCGTTGAGAATTACAGGAACTTTTTTGACAGCAATACTCCAAGAGATTATGAGATAGCGGATTATTTGCTCTTACACATAAACTCAAAAGATAATATATTCGTTTGGGGAAATAACGCGGAAATTTACGATCTTACAAATAAACTTCCTCCGGGGAAATATACGGTCGCGTATCACATTACGGACTATACAAACGGCCTTAATAATACTTTGGAGGGGCTAAAGAAGCAAAATCCCAAATTTATTGTTATAATGCCAAATGTCCCGGATTTCCCTTTTTCCTTAGTAAATTATGGTCTGAGGGTAAGCTTAAAAGGGGTTGATATTTATGAAAGGCTCTTTTAGCCAATTTAAATTAGACAAGTTAACATTCAGGGGTTTTATACTAAGTTTTGTGCTGGCATTTATTACCGTTACGTTCATATTGGTTAATTACAACACCCTTCCCCCGTTCGTTCCCATATTTAACCAGCTTCCCTGGGGAGATCAGAGACTTACCTCGACTCCCGGGATTTTTATACCGATTGCAATTTTTGCCGCAATTTTTATATTGAACCTTATATTTTCATTCCTTGTTTATTCGAAAAGTCCATTGATCGCGCGTATTTTCTCGGCGACGACCCTGCTTGTCGCAATAATGAATTTCCTGTTTATAACAAGAACTATTCTTGTAGTAATCTGATGGAAAATTTGAGTAATATAATATTTCTGCCTCTTATAATTTCGTTTATAATAACTGTGATAGCTACGCCGGTTTCGCTTCATTACTTAAAAAAATTCAAGGTTTTGGACGATCCGAAGAAACATAAGCATCCCGCGATAATCCACAAAAAGGCGGTCCCAAGAGGGGGCGGAATTCCTCTTTTTGCCGGAGCTTTTATAGCGGGTTTAATTTTTCTTCCCTTCGACAAGGTCATAATAGCCTCATTTCTTGCGGCTTTTGTATCACTTGTAGTAGGCATTTTAGACGATAAGTTTGATATCTCACCGTACATCAGATTCCTGGTGAACATCGGCTGCGCCATACTTGTTGTTTTCATGGGCGCTACTATTCCCTTTATCACCAATCCTTTTGGAGGGATACTTTTTTTAAACCATATTACGCTCCCCTTTTTTAACGGTGCTACGATCACGTTTTTATCCGATTTGATCGCTGTTCTTTGGATCGTCTGGGTAATGAACATGTTGAATTGGAGCAAGGGGGTCGACGGACAAATGCCCGGAATTGTCGCAATATCGGCAATAACGATCGGAGTTCTAAGCTTGAGGTTTTCACCGCTTGATGTAACGAGCACAACCGCGGCAACGCTTTCCTTTATTATTGCAGGCGCATCTGTCGGGTTTCTGATCTTCAATTTTTATCCTGCAAAAATTTTCCCGGGCTACGGGGCAACTTCGATATACCTTCTGTTGGCCGTTGCCTCCATCCTGTCGAGCGCAAAACTTGCGACCGCAATTTTGGTGATGGGTGTTCCTATGATAGACGGCGTTTTCACGATCACACGGAGGATCTTGTCCGGCAAATCACCTTTCTGGCATGATAAAAAACACCTGCACCACCTCCTGCTGGACCTGGGGTTTAGCCAGCGGAAAATCGCGTTGTTTTATTGGTCTGTTTCTGCTATATTGGGCACAATATCGCTGGTTCTTTCAAGCAAGGGAAAGCTATTCGCGATAATAATGGTTGTGATCCTGGTGGGAGGCGCGCTGCTTTTCCTTCATTTATTACTGAACAAATCGAATGAAACTAAGCTTTAACATCTTAAGATTATTAAGACCCAGACAATGGATGAAAAACTTCGCGGTTTTTGCCGCGATTACGTTTGCGGGACAGCTTTTTAACCCGCCGATTTTCGAAAAAGTGCTTTTGGGATTTTTCGTTTTTTGCGGACTCGCAAGCTCTACTTACATAATAAATGACATCTTCGACGCCAAAAAAGACAGGCTTCATCCGTTCAAAAAATTCAGGCCGATAGCAAGCGGGGACGTGCCCGTTAAACTTGCCGTCTCGATTGCCGCATTTTTAATGCTTTTTTCTCTTTTTGTAGCAAGCAGGGTCACGCCGAGCTTCCTTATTTTGTGCATGGTTTATCTTATCGTGCAGGTTTTGTATTCGAGCTCCCTCAAGTCCCTGGCCGTTGTTGACATACTTTTGATAGCAACCGGATATATTTTAAGGGTCTACGGCGGGGAGTTTGCCAGCGGTTTCCATATTTCGGTATGGCTTTTGCTTACGACAATTTCGATTTCGCTGTTTCTTGCGATCGGGAAAAGGAGGTCCGAATTGACTCTTATTTCCAACAGCAAGGACATAAACATTGCCGATACGAGGAAATCTTTGTCGCACTATTCGGAAAGGCTTCTGGACGTTTATGCTTCCGTTTTTGCGACCTCGACCTTTATTTCCTATTCTTTGTTCACCTTTTTGGAAAATCCCGGAGGATTTAAATTGTCTTTGGGAGTTCTCATGCCCGACTTCCTTCCCACTTTTTTCCAGAGAAAATGGCTGATGATCACAATAATTCCCGTTGTTTACGGACTTATGAGATATCTGCAGGATATATACGAAAAACACGAAGGCGAGAGCCCGGAGAAAGTACTCTTATCCGATAAGCCCCTTTTAATAACCGTTATCGTCTGGGCTTTTCTCGTAGTGTTCCTTATTTATTTTGTATCCTAATTTTTGGTCGAGTATTCCGCGCTGATCCAGCCTGTTTTACCGTCGGTCAATTTTATTTCATACCAGCCGTTTGTCTCGTTTAGCAAGGGGTATGTTTCCCCCGGCTTTACCTGTGTGACTTCAGGCGAGGAAACATCCGGCTTTTCCCTGACTCTTAAAAATCCCGTGGGAGTGTTTGTAATCGTAACGGTCGGGGTATTCAAAAGTGCGGACGGACTTGAAACCGGAGTAGCCGACTGCGAAGCGGCTGCGGGATTTATTCCAAGATATATAAGCGCGTCGAGACGGTATCCGAGAACTGTTTTTATTCTTATTGTTTTATCCCTGTAGCCGTCTTTTGAAATTCGTAATTCATGGTCCGACTCCGTGATATGCTGCATTAATATGGGGGTTTGTCCCTCGAGATTGCTGTCAAGGTATACCTGCGCACCCTGGGGAAAAGTAACGACCGATATCTGGGAGTCTTTTTTGTTGTCGATCGAAGAAAGGCTGATAATGCTTGCATCAGCTAGTCCTGTCGGAGCAAAGTTCCTGTCTACAACGGTCAGTACCCGTGGCGAGATCGTGATCTTTTGCTCAAAAGGCACAAAATTTCCGCTTAAGGGGACCAGTTCAATTGTGTGTTCTCCTGCAGGGATCATATTTTTGACGTCATTGGTACGAAAAGGCGTCTGCCCGACAGCTTTTCCGTCAAGATATACCTTTGAATTCGGGGTCGAGGTAACCTGCAAAGCGCCCTTATCCTTATTTTGCAGAAGGAAAAAAATCAATACCGAAAAAACCGCGACAGCAGCAATTATTGCCAGTATTATGAACAGCAGTTTCCTCATAAAATCTGTTTAATTATAACTCAAAAGAGGACATAAAAAAACCGTCCTATTGGACGGTTCATGGGAGCTAATAATCCATTCCTCCCGGCATTCCTCCGGCGGGATTATCCTTTTTCTCTTCGGGGATATCGGTGACCAGGGCTTCCGTTGTCAGGATCATGGTCGCAACCGAAACCGCGTTCTCAAGTGCGGTCCTTGTAACCTTGACCGGGTCTATGATTCCTCTTTCAAATAAATCTGCATTTTCCCCTACCAATACATCATGACCTTTAGTTGGCATATCAACTTTTTTATTTTTATTCTTTGTGCCATTAAGTATTGCTTTTTCTACGTCATTCATTAAAGAAGCCATTATTGAAGATATCTCAGAATCGCTATTATCACCATAAGCATTTACCAATAACTTTCTTAAGGGTTCTTCGAGGGCTTTGTATAATACCATATATCCTGGATTTTTGAAATTCCTTTGACTTTTTCTTAACCCTTCCTTTTCCTGGATCGATCCCCCTTCAGGTAAAAATTCCCTAGATTGAAAAAGTGCCATTTCCCCTCCGATTACAATACCTTCTTCATATGCAGCCTTAGCTGCAGAAAGCGCATCTATTGCTCTTTCTTTTTTCTCCTTAAGTTCGACCTCCGTTGCTGCGCCAATATTAATTACCGCAACTCCACCGGAAAGCTTTGCGAGTCTTTCTTGTAGCTTTTCTCTGTCAAAATCGGATGTCGTCTCTTCTATCTCCCTTTTTATTTGCGCAACTCTTGCGTTTAAAGCCTGTTTGCTTCCTTTTCCGCCGACTATCCTCGTGTTTTCCTTATCCGCCCAAATTTTATCCGCCTGTCCGCAGTCCTCGATTGTTACGGAATCAAATTTTCTCCCCGTGTCTTCAGAAATGACCGTTCCTCCGGTAAGAATTGCTATATCTTCGAGCATTTCCTTGCGTCTGTCGCCAAAACCGGGAGCTTTTACCGCCAGAACATTAAATGTTCCTTTTAATTTATTGACAACCAATGTCGCCAATGCTTCTCCTTCAAGGTCATCCGCAATAATCACAAGGTTCTTGGAAACTTTGATCAGATTCTCCAGGAACGGCAACAGCTCCTGAAGGTTTGAAATTTTCTTGTCGGTAATAAGTATATAAGGAGATTCTATCTCCGCTTCCATCCTGTCGGGATTTGTTACAAAATATGCCGAGGCATAACCCTTATCAAATTCCATCCCTTCTTTATATTCTATCTCTGTAGTAGTGCCCCTACCTTCTTCAACCGAAACGACCCCGTCCTTACCTACTTTTTGTAATGCTTCTGCAACCAACCTTCCGATCTCGAGATTTTGTGCGGATACATTCGCTACGTATTCTATATCTTTAATGTCTTCTACCTTTTTGGCCATTCCCCTAAGCTCTTCGATGACCTTTGCAGAAGCTTCATCTATCTCATTTTTTAATCTCATAGGGTCATATCCACCCGCGACGATACGGGTACCTTCTCTAATAATTGCTTGTGCTAATACCGTAGAAGTTGTAGTCCCATCACCGGCCAGGTCTGAAGTTTTACTTGCCGCTTCTTTAACAAGCTGCGCACCCATATTTTCGAACGGATCTTTTAATTCTATTTCCTTGGCAACAGTCACTCCGTCATGGACAACATTCGGAGCTCCCCATTTCTTATCAAGCGCCACGTTTCTGCCCTTTGGACCAAGGGTAGTACCTACCGCGTTTGCAAGAATATTTACTCCGTCTATTAATTTTTGCCTTGCTTCTGATCCGAATTTAAGTTGTTTTGCCATATTATTCGATAATTGCCAGGATATCCTTCTGTTCTACCAAGACCAGCTCTTCTCCGTTGATTTTAACTTCGTTCCCGCCCCATTTTTTATACATTACTTTCTGCCCGGGCTTAACCACAATTTGTTCTTTCTCTCCTTTGGGCGTTACTTTACCGGGGCCTACAGCTACGATTTCCCCGATCTGAGGCTTCTCCTTGGCGCTGTCCGGAAGGATTATCCCCGAAGACGTTTTTTCCTCCGCCTCAAGGGGTTTAATCAAAATATTATCGAATAAAGGTTTTATGTTTGTCTTTGCCATAATTTTCCCAAAAAAAATGTCAGTTACAATAATTGACTGCTAATTTATACAATATTTACGTCCTTTTTGTCAAGGCTTGTATTTGACTTAGAACCTGCTATTGTATACGATTTAATTATAAACTTATAACATATGTTTTCCGGAAAAAAATTCTTTTTGATAGGGATCATCGTTATCTTATTAATCGCAATACCCGTAACGTTTTATCTCGTTTCCCAGCAGTTGAAGCCGAAACAAAGTGCTCCTGTGCCATCAACCACATTAAGCTTTTCCCCCAACACCCAGTCTGCTACCGTAGGCCAGGATCTGAATTTTGACGTAACCGTAAACCCGGAAACTAACTCCGTTTCCGAAGTAAAACTGACCATTCTATACGATTCTACCAAACTAGCCACACAGGGAGCCGGTTTTGCACCCAATAAATCCATTTTCCCGCTCGTAGTAAGCGGGCCCGATTTTTCCCCGGGAATGATAACCGCAACCGTAGCTGTTGCCGCCAACTCTTCACCTGTTAGCAAATCCACATCCGTCGGAACGCTCTATTTTACGGCATTGGATGCAACCAATAACGTTCCGACCCAGGTTTCTTACGGACAACAAACACAAACCCTGGCAAACACCGCGACGGGAGCGACGAACGAAAATTTACTGGCAACTACAATACCTGCCAACGTTAACATTTCCGGAACCGCAAATGTAACGCCGACCATTGCTCCGCAGGATATTTCGCCTACACCAGACACGACGCAAGCGTCTTCATCCGTTGCAAATCCGAGTCCTACCCCCGAAATAATCGCGTATCAGCAAGCGGGAGTAACGGATACGCCTACCCCGACTTTTACACCAACGCCTACGGCAGATACCACTTCAAATTCCGCAACGGGTCCGACATGTACGAGTTTTACGGCGGATTCGACAAACGGCACCGCTCCTTTTAGCGTCAACTTTACATTGGCCGGAACGAGCACCGCGGACATACAAAAAGCGACATTTTATTTCGGCGACGGCCAATCGCAGGATGTAACCGCCGCCTCGGGCGCAATATCCGGAACCACCGCTAACGTTCTTGCTTCGCACACGTACTCGCAGGGGGGCACTTTCACCGCCTACGGAACGATTACGGATGTAAACGGGAACGTAAGTCCGGTCAGCAATAACTGCAGCCTTCCTATTGACGTAGCGGTGGCTGCTTCCGGAAGCGCAAGCGCGGTCCCGACCCTTGCGCCAACCGGCCCGAGCGGAATCGTAACCCTGGGTCTTATGGGGGTATTGATCACGATCCTCGGTGCGGTACTTTTTGCAGTTATCTAACCTTGAAGCATCGAAAGCAGGGCTTTCTGCGGGATCTCTACCTTTGAAACGTTAATAAGTTTTGATTTGCCCTTTTTCTGCGCTTCCAAAAGTTTATCCTTCCTGGTCCTGTCCCCACCCGACATTTTTGCCAAAACGTCCTTTCTGTAAGGCGTTATTTCTTCCCTTGCCAGGATCTTACCCCCGACCGATGCCTGGATTACCTGCCTGAACTGTTGTTTTGAAAGATTAGCCTTAAGTTTTGCGGTCTTTTCCCTTGCAATAAATTCTGCCTCATCTTTATAAACAAGCTCAGACAAAACGTCTATCGGATTGTCGTTAATTAAGATGTCCATTTTTACAAGATTTGCCTGTCTGAAACCCGTTATTTCGTAGTCTATGCTCGCAAAGCCCTGGGAAACACTTTTTAACTCGGGCAAAAGCCCTCTTATAAACATCGAGTAGGGCATTTCGTATTTTAATATCGCGTTTTGCTTATGATAGGCAATGTCTATAAATCTGCCTTTTTTATTTTGTGCAACCGTCATAACGCCTCCGACAAAGTTTTCCGGGACAAAAATCGTCAAATTCATGAAAGGTTCGTAAATCTTTCCGCCCGCTTCCTCCTCATACAAAACCCTGGGCATTGTAAGAAGGGGCTCTACCCCCTCTTCCTTTTGTAACCGTTCTTTAACAATCTCTGCGTGCAAAAGCCCTAAAAAACCGACCCTGAAACCGCTTCCCAAAAATGCGGAGTATTCATTTGAAATAGTAAGTGAACCGTCGTTTAGGGAAAGTTTGTTCAATGCTTCCCTTAAATGCACATAATCGTTGGACGTTTTCGGATAGACCCCGAAAAAAACCATCGGCTTTGGCATTTGATATCCGGGCAAGGGATTGACTTCGGAATTTTGGGACGATATCGTATCTCCGACCCTTGTTTTTCTTATATCTTTTATGCCGGTTACAAGATATCCTATTTCTCCTGCAGATAAATTGTCTTCTGCAACCAGGAACGGCGAGAAAAAACCGACTTCGGACACATCGACCAAAGTTTTGCTTTGGATAAACTCAATTTTATCCTGTTTTTTTACGCTTCCTGAAAAAAGTTTTGCAAAAATCACTACCCCTCTGTGCTCGTCAAAAACCGCATCAAAGACCAAAGCTTTTAAAGGTTCGCTCTCGTCAACCCGGGGGGGTGGTGGAATTTTTTTGATTATTTCCGAAAGGAGTCTTTCTGTTCCTTCCCCCGTCTTTGCCGAAATATAAATTATTTCTTCCTCCGTAAATCCGAGCATTTCAACAAGTTGTTTTGCAACTTCCGATTTATTTGACGACGGAAGATCTATCTTGTTAATAACCGGAATTAAAACAAGATTTTCTTTTTTGGCTGAATTAAAATGCGCAACTGTTTGCGCCTGGATCCCCTTTGTCGCGTCGACCAAAAGGACCGCTCCTTCACACGCGGCCAGGGTCCTCGAGACCTCGTAAGAAAAATCCATATGGCCGGGAGTATCGATAAGATTGAGCGAGTAATCGACTCCCTCTAATTTATAGCTCATTCTGACGGGGGCCAATTTTATCGTTATTCCCCGTTCCCTTGAAATCGGGTTCTGATCCAAGAACTGTTCCTTTAACTTTTCCTTAGACACGGTTTCCGTCAACTCCAGGAACCGGTCGGCAAGGGTAGATTTACCGTGGTCTATATGGGCAATGATTGCAAAATTTCTGATATTTCTCGACATACGAAGCAATTTTAAAGGCTTGCCTTGGTTCCGTCAATTGTTTCATCGCTGGTCCTGAGGATCTGTCTCCAGTCCCCGATTTTCTTAAACATGAGTATAAACATCGTGGCCTCCTTAACATCAAAAAGCCACGTTAAGAAAAGATAGATACAAAGCCCTATAAAGCTTGAGATGCCGGTTAAAAGAATAAGGTTTATCGTCCTCGTTGTATCAAACACCAGCTGGTCCAAAAGTTTTATGGGAATATATAAAGCAAAGGCCGTGCAAACGCTTGAAATAAAAATTTTTGAAACCGTCATTATTAAATGGTGTTTTTCAAATCCCCCCACTTTAATATCCAATAATACGAACATTATTATAAGGTTCAATATATTCGAGACCGAAAATGCAAAGGCAATGGTCTCGACCCCGAAATGATAAACGAAAACAAACAGCGCCCCCATGAGGATCATCAGGAAAGTGGAAAAAGTTCCGACAATAAGGGGGATTTTCGTATCGTGCAGCGCATAGAATCCCCTTGCAACCAGGTATATGAGCGCCTGGGCGAAAATGGAAATACTGAAAAACGCAAGCGTTCTTCCCGTTGATACGGTAGCCGCCCAGTCAAACTGAGCTGCCCCGAACACAAGTCTTACGATCGGGATCCTTAACACGAGGAATAATACCGAAACCGGGAGGACCAGATAAAGCATCTGGTTAAAGCTTGTAATAAAAGTGGTCTTAAAGGCGGATAAGTTATCTTTTTCTTTGGAAAGAACGGGAAAAGCGGCTTGGGCTATAGACTGCCCCAATAATGCTACGGGGGCAAACGCGAGGGTCTGTGCGTAATCAAAAATTACATAATTTCTGCCTGGGTCCTGCAGGAACGACACCAGGGTAACCGTAACAATAGTCCCGAACTGAAAAACCGCAATAGATAGGGTCCTTGGCCAAATCATTTTTATGATGTCGCTTACCCCGGATGATCTTATAAAATCAAGCGAAAGTGTAGGTATAAAAGAAAATCCTACCTTTCTGATCAAAGGTATCTGGGTTATAAAGAAAATAAAAGCCCCCAAAACAACGCCGTACGCGGCTGAATAGATGCCGACAAATCTCGAAAAAAGCAGAATTCCCACTATTATCCCGAAATTATATAAAGCCGATGCAATTCCGGGAATAAAAAAATGGTTGTGGGATTGTAGGACCGCGGAGAAAAAACTTCCAACTATAAAGAACATTTCCCCGAATATAACTATCCTTGTAAGACTTGCCATAAGAGTTAATTGGCTTGAAGAAAACCCGGGCGCCATAAGCGAAGAAAATTCTCTGGCAAAAACAAAAAGGATAAGGGAAAACAAAGCAAAAACCACAAGGCTGACCGCGAGAAATG
>JAJYEF010000028.1 GCA_021785915.1 bacterium | reverse complement strand
AAAGAAACTTTGGAATTTGATCAAAATTTAGAGATAAGCGATAGATGTATCGGTATGGGAAAGAGGGGACGGGAAGTTATCCAAAGAATAGGTAGGTCCACATACGGCGCATTCGTAGAAGTAGTAATTCATACTAAAGATAAAAAGGGGGAAGATATAACGCAAACAAGGTTCGTAAGGTTTTCGGACAGGGCGCTTGCCAGGGACAACGCAAAACGGCAATTTAAAGAGGCTAATAGGTAAAGCCTACATTCCTTCGCCGCAGGTTCTTACCGCTCTTACAACAGCTTTAAAGATCATGCCTTTATTGGTCAGGGAATATTCTACTTTCGGAGGGACCTGCGCATAGACCCTCTTTTTTATATATCCTTCTTTCTCAAGATCTAATAGTCTTTTGGAAAGGGTTCTCGGGTTTATTTCTCCTACTTCTTTTTGAAGTTGGCCAAACCTTTTAGTCCCCGAAAGAAGGGAATTAAGAATAAGAAGGGTCCATTTACTCCCAATTATTTTCGCCGCTTTTGAAATTTCCAAAAGGTCTTTATTTCCCATACTATACTTTTTGTAACTACTTGACATTATATAGTTATGTTTTTATAATGTCAATATGAGGGATTGGAGTAAACTTGCAGATAAACAAACAGTTGAAGATGCGGTCAGCAAGCTTAAGGAAAGAGGCATCGACGCGACATTTGTTCAAACAAGTCAAGAGGCAAAGAATAAAGTGCTACAGTTAATTCCCGAGGGTTCGAGAGTATTGACAAGCCAGTCGGAGACATCAAACGCAATAGGCATACCTGAAATTATCGATAATTCCGGTAAGTACGTTTCGGTTAGAAAAGAATACATGTCATTTGACCACGAAACCCAAGCGGATAAAATTAGGATCGCAAGGGCCATACCCGATTATATAGTCGCAAGCGTGCATGCCGTTACAAAAAACGGCGAGGTCATGATAGCTTCAAACACCGGAAGCCAGCTTGCAGCTTACGCCTACGGGGCCGGTAAGGTGATTTGGATCATCGGCACACAGAAATTTGTAGAAAATCTCGAAGAGGGTTTTAAAAGAATTTACGATTATGTATTGGGTCTGGAATCGGAAAGGCTTAAAAAAGTTTATGGCGTTCCGAGCAATGTAAGCAAAATTTTGATCATCGACAAGGAAACGGTCAAAGGAAGAATAACGGCAATTTTTGTGAACGAGGTCTTGGGATTTTAATTTTTGACATTTCCTTTGTATAAGTTTATTATATGTTTTATGAAAACATTACTGCGTCTTTTAGCAAACTCCATACTTTCTGAAGAAACCGCTTACGCACATTGCGATATTCCGTGCGGAATTTATGACCCCCACAACGCACAGCTTTGTGCACATACGGTTATAAGAATGACCCAGCTCCTGGCGGATTTAAAAAGGGGAGACGAGACAAAAACGGAACACGACATCGCAAGGATAACCGAGGTTAAAGAGGAACACTCGGATATCCTGGAAGAGGAATTGGAAACTTTAAGGAACGATTATTTTAAGGATGAGCACTTCGCAAAATATACAAATCTTAACGATCTGTTTGTTAAAACCTTTAAAGCGTCGGCAAAAGCAAGAGTCGGAATAGACATGGATTCAGCACAGGAGGCACTCTCAGGCGTACAGGAAATTGCGGAGATATTCTTCAAGACAAAAAATGTAGAACCCGTAAGGGTGAAATCGGTCTATCCGACAGGCGGAGAGATTGTTACCCACAAATAATGCTTCTTTCAAAAATCAGAATATCGGGGCACAGTATGGAACCCTTCCTTAAAGATAATGACATGGTCCTTGCAAGCGGAATTTTTTATCGGTTTATAAACCCTTCAATTAATGATATAGTTTGTTTTAAGTTCAACAACAAGATTTTGATAAAGAGAATAACTAAAATTCAAAATAATAAATATTTTGTTAAAGGTGATAATTCAAAGGACAGTCTGGACAGCGATGAATTCGGTTTAATTAAAAAAGAAAATATTTTAGGGAAGGTTTTTTATAAATTGACATAAATGTTTTTTGATCTGGTATTTATTTTTGTAATTTTATTTTTGCTCTTTTTGCTTTCCATGGTTTGGCCGCCCGACAGTCCATGGGCACCGTGGTGGAGGACGGATAAGCCAACCGCTGAAGCTATATGTAAGCTCGCCGGTATCGGTAAAAAGGACATTATTTACGATTTGGGATGCGGCGACGCCGAGGTTTTGATCTGCGCCGCTAAACTCGGAGCAACCGGGGTAGGCATAGAAATTGACCCCTTAAGGTATTGGGTCGCCAGGTTAAGGATTTTGTCAAGCAACCTGGATAAAAAAATTAACATAAAAAGAAAAAATTTTTTTGATGAAGATATATCAAAAGCTTCGGTAATTATCGTTTATCTTGTTCCTAAAACCCTGGAAAAGCTTTTGCCCAAGTTTAGAAAGGAATTAAAAAAAGGAACGAAAATTGTAAGTTTCAGATATGAAATAGACCTTAATTTAAAAAAGAAAGATCCCGGAAAAAAACTTTACCTTTATACTATTTAAGTCTTAAAAGGGCCCACCTTAATTTATCAGCGAGCTTGTATAAAATATAAGCATTTTTATTGATGATAAAATCGTAGCTTCCGACAAATTCGACATGTCTGGCGCCGTAACCCTCCTTAAATCTGTGAAAACCGAACCAGGGATCATTTTTATCGGGATCAGGGCCCAACGCTCCCCACATGTCAAACCGTTTAAGGCCGAGTCTTTTGCCGAATTTTATTGCTTCCCACATCATAAGATTTGATGCCATGACCTCCCTGAATTTACTGCTCGACGCCCCATAGGGATAATAAAGGGTATCTCCCAAAACGAACAGGATCCACGTCACCAGAACTTCACCCTTATAGGTCGCTTTTAGTAGGTGTGCGCTTAATCTTGTTTTGTCGGTAGTTTTATCCGTTTTTAAAGTTTCCCACATCAGACGGTGGTAGCGCTTTGTGTGCGCGTAAAACTTTTGCCTTTGGGTCGTTTCTTGTGAAAGTCTTAAGTACTCTTCGAAAGCCTTATTTGAATTATCCTCGGTTACTTTTACCCCCTTTTTTTCTGCGAGCCTTATGTTATACCTCGTTTTTGGATGCATGTTCTTAAGAAGTTCATCTTCCGGTTTTGTCAGATCCAAAATAAAAGTAAAATTCGTGAAAAGCGGGTGCGCGGAAGAGTAAAGATTTTTAAATTCGTATCCTTTGTCGTCCTTTTCTACGTTTGGCTCGATTTGAATAAAGATGCAATTCTCATTTTTACCCAATACCAAAAGTTTATCCAAGAGTTGCCCCGTAATATCCGGTCCTTTTGGAAGATATCCAATTGTTAGGTTTGTGTGTGGAACAGGGTGGATCGTGACGATAAGGTCGCCTAGTCTTTCGACTTTTACCCCTGTTTTTTGTCTAAATTCTCCCCACTCTCTTGACTGTAAAGGATGTGAGTTTTTCATAAGTAATCCGGTGGATCGGACCGCATGTTATTCAAACTTTTTTCCAGGGTCCCTTCCGGCAATTCCAGTATGAACCTTGATACGATATTTGTCGTCTTTTGGCCAAAGTACAGTCTTTTGCGCGAATATGTCAGAAAAAGTTTCTCCTTTGCCCTCGTCATCCCGACATAACAAAGCCTTCTTTCCTCTTCGAGCGCATTTTTATCCATAAGGCTGCGCGAGTGCGGGAAAAGCCCTTCTTCCATCCCGACCATAAAAACTACCGGGAATTCGAGTCCTTTTGCGGCGTGCAGAGTCATCAGGTTTACGGCGTTTTTATTTTCCTCTTTCTTATCGACATGGTCGGGCATATGCTCCTGTTCAACAAGGGAGACGTTTTCCAAGAACGCGTTTATATCGGGAAATTCTATGGCAACCGACCTTAATTCTTTTATGTTCTCAAGCCTTGCCAAATCCTCTTCGTCTTTTTCATCGTAGAGAGACAGATAGTCGGTTTTTTTCAAAGCGTGGTCCAATAGATCAATTGACCTCTGGCTTTCTATGCCTTTTTCCGCAAACCCATTTGCAAACTCGGTGAACTTTTGGAGGCGCCCTTTTCCGAGTTTTTCTATTCTTTTTAACGACACTTTGTCTTTGGGATTTGCCAATACCTTTAAGAACGAAAGCGCGTCCTTTACTTCTTTTCTTTCGTAAAATCTTGTCCCGCCGATAAGGACATAGGGAAGAGAATTATGTATGAAAACTTCCTCGATTACGCGCGACTGAGCATTTGTCCTGTACAGAATGCAAAAAGAATTGTATTTCAATTCAGGATTTTGGTACATTATATTTGCAATTTGTTCAAAAATATATTCCGCTTCTTTCTGTTCGTTCAAAGACTCGTGTATCAAGATGTCTTCCCCCTCTTTATTTTCCGTCCAAAGCTTTAATACGGGATGCGTGCTGTTTTTGGAAATGACCGCGGAGGCGGCATCCAAAATTCTTTGTGTAGAGCGGTAGTTTTGTGAAAGCGAGAATGTCTTTACGCTGGTAAAGTCGTCTTTGAATTTGGACAGGTTTAGAAAGTCGGCCCCGCGGAAACTGTATATGCTTTGGGAAAAATCACCGACAACGCAAATGTTATTCCACCTCTTGGAAAGCATTTTGGTAAGAGTATACTGCGCGTGGTTTGTGTCCTGGTACTCGTCGACCAGGATGTATTTAAACCTGTTCTGGTATTTCTCCAAAACCTGCGGATTTTTTCTGAAAAGCTCCACTGTTTTTAAAATCAAATCGTCAAAATCAAGCGCAGCATTTTCCTTGAGGATCTTCTGGTATACGATATACGCTCTGGATACAATTTCCTGGAAATGACCGCGGGCGTATTGCGGATATTCAAGCTCGTTTATAAGTTCATTCTTTGCCTGGGAAATGTTTGCAAGAACAGAGGATGGTTTATATTCTTTAATTGAGATATTAAGCAGGTTAAATGCCTCTTTTACCGCGTCTCTCTGGTCCTGGTCGTCATAAATCAAGAAATTTTTAGGAATTCCTATGAATTCTCCGTCTATCCTTAATATTTTTGCACAAAGCGCGTGGAAAGTCGAAACCGTCGGAAAGTCCGACGTTTGTCCGCCTTTATTAGAAAAGAATTTTTTCATCCTCTCTTTCATTTCGTTTGCGGCCTTGTTGGTAAAAGTGACCATTAATATGTTTAAAGGGTCAATCCCTTCCTCCAAGAGATAAATGACCCTGTATGTTAAAACCCGCGTTTTCCCGGATCCGGCCCCCGCCAGTATTATCATCGGGCCGTTTTTTTGCCTTACCGCTTCGAGCTGTTCTTTATTAAGCTCCTTGAGAAAATCTCGGTTCATACCGTATAATGATAGCACATGAATAAGGTTTTTATCGTTGCTAATCTCAAGTCTTACAAGAACGAGCAGGAGGGCAAAGCCTGGCTAGAAGAATTTACTAAACACAAAGAGGAATTGGATAGGTACGGGGACAGGGAAGTAATAATTGCCCCGCCTTTTACTCTTCTTCCCAGTTTCGCCTCAGCATTTTCGGGTACAAAAGTAATGCTTGCCAGCCAAAATTTGTCTCCCTTTGACGAAGGCGCATATACGGGGGAAGTTAACGCAAAACAAGTCAAGGATTTCGCAAATTATGTTATAATCGGCCATTCGGAAAGAAGAAATTATTTCAAGGAATCGGAAGAAATGCTTTACGAAAAAACATATCAGGCGATCAAGTACGGCTTAACGCCTATTTTTTGTGTTCAAGCGGAGCAGACTATTGTTCCTGAAGGCGTCAGGATAATAGCATATGAACCGACTTTTGCTATAGGAAGCGGGCATCCGGATACTCCCGAAAGCGCCAACACAGTGGCGCAGGGCTTTATGGAAAAAAATAAAAATTATTGTGTTTTGTATGGCGGCAGCGTTAACGAAACAAACGTTAGATCTTTTCTGGCTGAAGGAAAGATAAAAGGGGTTTTGGTCGGTTCCGAAAGCTTGAATCCCCAACAGTTCGTCCAAATCATTCAAAATGCGTTATAAAAAACCCTTAATCGTTCTTTTAGCGTTCGTTCTTATTTTAATAGGAATCTTTGTTTATAAGACTTCCAGCGTATACCCGGTTTTAGTACAGCTTGCGACAAATAAAGGGCAACAGCTCAAAGAAACAAACGGCAGGATCAATATACTTCTCTTAGGTATCGGCGGAGGTAGCCATGACGGTCCGAATTTGACCGACACGATAATTCTTGCAAGTCTTGATCCAAAAGCGGACAAGGTAACTTTGATCTCCATTCCGAGGGACTTATGGTACCCGCCCATACAGGAGAAAATAAATGACGCCTATGCAGACGGTGTCGTAAACGGGCAGGGAGGGCTTAATGAAGCGGAAGCCGCGATCGAGAAAGTAACCGGTCAGCCGATCGATTACGGAGTTAGAATCGATTTTTCCGGTTTCGTTGAAGCGGTCAACATCGTCGGGGGTTTGGATATAACCGTTGATAACACATTCGACGACTACCAGTATCCGATAAGCGGTATGGAAAACGCAACTTGCGGTTTGAGCCAGGAAGAAATCCAAAAATATGCAAGTGATTCAGCCACGCAACTGGTAACGGACTTTTCCTGCAGGTATATGCATGTGCACTTTAACAAAGGACCGCAACACATGGACGGGCAAACGGCACTGGAATATGTCAGGTCAAGACACGCCGTTCAGGCAGTCGAGGCAAGCGACTTTGCAAGGAGTAAAAGACAGGAAAAAGTCATAAAAGCTTTTAAAGACAAGGTTTTGTCGGCGCAAACTCTTTTGAACCCCGAAAAGTTAATAAGCCTTTACAATACTCTTAAGTCAAGTATTGATACCAATATAAAACAGGATGAATTCGCCTCTTTTATTAAACTCGCCCAACAAATGAAAAATGCGAAAATTTCAAGCGCAGTTATTGATACCGGGGATCCGGCGACCAACCGTCCGGGCCTTTTGATAAACCCTCCGACGTCGAGTGTCTACAACTATGCATGGGTCCTTACGCCAAGAGTTGGTAACGGTGATTTTTCGGAGATTCAAAAATATGTATCGTGCGAGATTATTAAAGGAAATTGCACCGTAGCTCCTTCTTTACTTTCACCGACACCTTAATTGTTGATTTTATAAAGAGTTGCCCCCTGAGGATTTGAATAAACGACCTTGCCTAAAGTTCTAAAGGTATTTTCGTTCAGGTTTGGATATTTTTGTCTTTCAAGATTTGAAACAACCACGTATTGTATGTTGTATTTTTTGATAAGTTGCTTAGCGACGGATAAATTAGTCGTTGTATATAAAGTATTTACTTCGTCGATCCGTGGGGCAACAATTGCATAGGTTCCCCTCCAGAGCCATTCGTGCACGGTCCAGCCCAGGACCGTCGGAAGTCCCGTATTTGCGGATATTCTTGCATAGTCGGTATAGGAATCTCCGTTTGCCTCAAGTATTACCGGTTGTCCCTTGATATTTTTATTTATCCAGTTGATCAACTGGTAATCTTCAGGGTAGGTTTGATCCATGTATTTGAGTCCGTCCAAACCCTCGTACGTAGTCAGGTTCCTGTAGTATGAGTTTATCGCAAAGAAAGGATACATTAAGACGAATGTCAAAAGTATCGCGGAAGAAACAAAAAATAAACTCAAGCCCTTTCTGTTTTTTATTTGCGTTAATAACTTTATCAATATATACCCGCATGAAATAGAAAGCATAATGAATGCTTCATAAACGAGCTTGAACATCGTGTTTGCTCTGTAATATGTCGGATATATGTCCTTAACGTAAATAAATTCCGGAACGATTATTAAAATTGTGGAAAGGGTGATAATAATTAAAATAAAATAGTCACTTTTTGTGAATTTATAGGATCTTTTAAACTTAAGAAAAAGCAAGAACGAAACAACAAAAAAATAAAAAAATCCGTAAAGAAGAGCCAATTGCCAAAGCGGCGATCTCTGGCAGTGGTTTGGCTCAAACAGGAATGGCCCTATGTGTCCTATTTGGGTCAGGAACCCGGGGGCACAGATCACTCCGATGCCCGAGACAAAGGGTTTAAAATCCAAATTAAAAGGAAGCGAAAAAACAAAAAATCCGGCAATAAGAATTAAAAAACCTTTGAATAGTCTTGAATAATCGATTCCCGATAACTCTATCCCTTCATTTTCCTTATAAACATTTATGAATGTCCAGACCGCAAACCCGAGCAGCATATAGATAAGCCCGTCCCATGCATTTGTCATGTACATTACCGCAAGAAGGAAAGAGACAAATAGTAAATGTACCAATTTGACTTTTTTTGTAATGATAAGGGAAAAAAATACGGCAATTGTTAAAAGGACGAACGGTATGTCAAGCACGTGTCCGTGCAAGTCGGAGACAACAAAAGAATAAATAGGGAATTCATGTATCGTAAACGGGATAAATCTTGTCGCATTGGGATACCAGTAGCCGTTTGGGAAAGAGAAGGGAAGGAACGGGAGTTGCCAGAAAGGAACCGGGTTAGTCTGAGGCTCGTAGGCTTGAAAGAAAGCATAGATCGTGGTCAAATTTCCTCCGAAAACAAGAAGAACTGCACCGGCAAGCCCCGAAAATAGCGATTTGAACGAAAATTTTACGTTATCAAAAACGTTGGTGATTATCGAAAAAGCAGCGGAGAAAGTCAGCGCGAACAATGTCGCAAGCATCAAATTAAAGCTTATAAAGGATGGAATAAAAGTGAATTTGGTCAAGACCGCCGTGACGAGATGGCCGAAATAATAATAGTTTATCGAATAGGGCGTGTACCACATATCCCTCGGCGGGAAATATGTACTTCTTAAAATTGTGTTTAAAAACCCGAAGTCCATGAATTTTTCCAATCCGTGGATGTCGGGGAAATGCGCCCTGACATATGCCCAGTAAAAAAGCATTATCAAAAATATTAATTCTTCGAGGGCAAAAATTTTAGCATGCGATTTTATTTCTTTAATAATATTTATTTTTTTACGGTAAGCGAATACATAGAAATTTACCGCGGCAAAGACAATCAAAGAAAAATAAACAGAAAATGCGGAAAATGGAATAAGCCTTATCGTTCCCAGTAAGAATGTCAGGTACGAAACTAATATCATTCCGGCGATCTTGGAAAAAATATACCCTTTGTCTTTAAAATTGGAAAATAACGAGAAAGTTGCGGGAAGAAATGCTGACCCTATAACCAAAAGGGCAATAAACCATTTCAATACAGAGATAGTATCCGTAATACTCATAAGCAAGTATTTAAGTTATAGATATAATAACCTTCCTTGTTATTAGCGTAAACCATCTTAAAATATTTATTAAAGAAAGCCGGATTAATCGTTGCATCTGTAGTGCCATTATTTAGCTCGGCATAATTGATTTTATATTTTTTAATATTATCACAAAAATAATTATAATTATTGGTGTCTAATAGGGACTTCCTTATATTATCCCTTGTCGTCGTATCGTATCCCTGCGACCATGCAAAGTAGGGCCATCCTAAGAAAATCTTTCTTCCGGCAAGCGAAGCGTTATCGTATAAATATTGGGTATTCAAAAAAACGGCATCGGGTTTTGTATTCTTCATTATCCAGGCTACGTCTTTGTTTACCGGGTAGTCTGCCAGGGCAATTTTTGTGTCGTTAAAAATCGGGAAAATATCTATAAATCCCGATAGCGTTAATAAAAGGACAAGGATTATTACCAAAGGCCTCAGGGCTTTTAATTTCCCCCAAAGTCTTACCAGAAGATAAGCGGTAAACATGCTCCCGATAATTACGAAATAGTTGAAAAATTTGTGGTTTGCGGCAATATCGGGTGAAAATTCAATTAAATTCCCGACAACGAAAAGCGCGAAATAGGCTATAAGAATAATTTTTGCTTTCTTGGGGGCGATGATAAAACCGAGTGGAATGAGTATTAAGTTAAGCCCTAAATTTTGAAACCAGTAGTTGATAAAACTTGTTATAGTCAAACTGTTGTTTGCAAGATAACCCAAAAAAATGGAAGTTTTTGACGCCGATTGCTGTTCGATATATAAATACTGCGGAAAAGTTATGACCCCGCCGATAATAATAGTTATTAGTATGCTGATCCTTTTTCCTTTGGAAAGCAGAAAAAGCATCCCCAGGATTATCGCCGACATTAGCGTAACAGCTATATTCAGGAAAAATGTAATTCCTAAAATAATTCCCGTTATTACGTTAATTTTAAGGTCAGGCTTTTTATTCTCAAGGTAAGGCTTTATGACAAAATAGATCAAAAGCATGGAAACCGCATATGATAAGCCAAGGTGCCTTTGGTTTGTGTAAATATTCAGGTTCCAGAAGGCGGAAATTATTTTTCCGTCGTAAGGCCCGAATGACATAAACCGTGTGTTATTGATTATGTCGGATAACGTATGGGTAGACAGGGGATACTTGGCAAAGAAGTTTAGAAAATCCAAAGTCGAATTGCATATTAAAAAAAGGATACTTAATACACCTACCGCCTTTGATTTGAAAAGTTTGACGGCAAAGAAATATATCGTCAAAAGTAATAAGAAAAAGCCTAAAGCCGAAGGTATATTCAGTGCATAATCAATTCTAAGTCCGAGTTTTTCCAATATTCCCACAAAAGCAAAAAATAGAAAATGGTATTTAATCGGAGGACCAGAGAATAAAGGGTATTGGGGCGGAAAATTATTTCCGAAAGCAAACGACCTTATAAGCGGAATGTGGCTTGCAAAATCGCTCCAGGCTTTTGTTGCTATCAGCATCGAACCGTTTGCGTATGAAAATGTCGAGAACATCAGCGCTACCGAAAAAAACAGCGAGAACAACACTACTGCGGTTTCCGTTTTATATTTTTTTAAAATTTCCAGATATTTTT
>JAJYEF010000027.1 GCA_021785915.1 bacterium | reverse complement strand
AAAGCTGAACAAACAGGAAAAACTTACGATCGTAATGGTGACCCACGAACAGGACTATGCCAAAATTGCGGAAAGGGAAATGGTCTTATCGGACGGAATGATAATTAAAGACAGGCTCCTTAAACAACTCAAATGACAGGATTGAAATCATCTTGCAAATTTTAATATAATTAGTTTTCTGGGGTTTAAATATTTAAATACAAAAGCTATTTTTTGACCTTCAAGGGCAGTTTATCTGAAACAAAAAAATTGTCTTTTTTATAAACGGTCTGTATAAATTTATCTATAAAGAAATTTCCCCAGCTTTTTTTCAACAAGGTTTCATAAAGTTATGGGAAAATTGTATAGATGAAAAAAATTTCCAAGAAAAAACTTGCTCAAAAAAACAATTACGTTATAGCCGTAATTTTGATACTGTTAATTTCCGCTTTTTCTCTCGTTTTTTCCTCGACCGTCCCTATTCAGGCACAAGCTGCGGACAGCATACTCAGGCCTCTAATCGGCGAAAAGAATACCCTCCTGCTTGAGTCCGAATATTTTGGGGCACAGGATAAATTAAATGCCATGCGATACTCGCTTCTGGGACAGAGCGCTCCGGTTTATTCTTCTGTAGCTTCGCAAAAAAACATTCAGGTAAAAAACACCAACCAGATGAACCTAACCAATATTCCGGTTCCAAACTCTCTTAAGCCTCTTGCCGAAGAAGGGGTTTGGTTTCCTATCGCCCAAAATTTATATCCCGGGCAGGAAATCATTGCAAGAACTTTTATCCGACCCGATCTAACGCATCCGTATGCGATAGTGTCTCTTGTAAAAATGGATATGAAAAAACTATCTATAGGTATTACGGCAGGCACTTATTATCCCGGAGGGTACCATCACATGTACGGCCCGGGCACTATCCCGCAAAATGTCTTAAGTCAAAATTTACTTCTGGCGGCTTTTAACGGGGGCTTCCAGGTAAGGGACGGGCATTATGGGATGGTTGTCGGCGGAAAAACTTACGTTCCTTTAAGAACGGATATGCCCCTATTGGCTATATACAAAGACGGCTCTGCGGGATTTATCGATTACACAGGACAAGCTTTGCCGGTAAATGTCGCAGCGGTGCGTCAGAACGGCCCGTACCTTGTAAAAAACGGCGTTATAACTCCTTATGTCGAGCAGGGGCCGGATACCTGGGGACGCACCACCACCAACAGTATGTATACGTGGCGCTCCGGGATCGGAATAACAAAAAACGGTAATCTTATATACGCTGTCGGTAATTCCTTAATTCCCCAAAGCCTGTCGGAAGCTTTACTTAAAGCAGGCGCCGTAAACGCAATCCAGCTTGACATAAACCCTCCGTGGGTAAGGTTCATAGTTTACGAAGGGACAGGAAACGGAAAATATAATTTTTTTCCTTTGCTGCAGTCGATGACCGGAGGATTTAATTTTCTAAGAGGCTATAATAAAGACTTTTTCTACATTTATAAAAAATGACCTCTGCAGAAATTTTATGAAAGTTCCAAAAGCTTTTTAACGGTATTATAGTTACGTATAGTTATATGCTTATATATCTTTTGGCCCGCAAGTTTTGAAAAACCGCTTTTAGTAATTCCCGATAATTTAGTTGTCATATATAAAACGCCCCTATATGTTGCCACCGAGTCGACTCCATCCTTTAATCTTATTTTGCTTAAAACTTCCTGTTCGCTTATAGGCTCCTTTACAAACGCTATATAACACCTTAAGTCTTTTGATTTTTTCCATTCAGCCGGTATGTTTTCCGTAGTTTTCTCCAAAGATTTCTTAGAGATCACCACCGTAGTCAAATCGAAGTTAAATATTTTTGAAAGTTTCCTATCTATTTTTTCATTGATTTTTGTCAAACTGTCATCGGAATCGAATATTACATTCCCGCTGTTTATATATGTAGACACATTTTCAAACCCTAAATTTTCAAAAGCCTTTTTAAGGTCGGACATTTTAACGAGACTGTTTCCTCCGACGTTTATTCCTCTAAGTAGCGCTACATATCTCATATTATATGGAGAACGGTTAAGATATGGGGCAAAAATATAAAAAGTCCGACAATAAACGCAAAAATCGAAACCAAAAGGACCATTCCCGCGGAAACGTCTTTAGCAATTTTTGCTTCAAGCCTGTGCTCGTTAACCAAAAGGTCGACGACTTCCTCGATTGCGGTATTTATCATCTCCGCCGACATTACCAAAACAACCAATAAGCCTACGGCAAAAAGTTCATACCGTGTCAAGCCGAAAAAAATCCCCAGCAATAAAACCAGAATACCAATAATAATATGAATTTGTATATTTTGGTTTTCTTTTAACGAATACGATAACCCCATTAGAGCGTAGCCAAAGGATTTTCGGAGTTTGGAAAAATCTATCATACTATATACTTAAATATAACATATACGGCAAGCGTTATAAAAACCCCCATGCCCGCACCAATTAAGGTTTGTTTTTTTGTGTGGTTATGCGTCTTAATTCTTGCCCAAGCCAAAAGCGGAACGAGTATGAAACTTAAACCAAAGGCCGGTCCGTACCCCAGAGTCAGCGCTGTTGCAAAAGCTGATATTGTCGCAACATGGACGCTTGCTTTTGTAATTCTATTTACGTACTCCATGCAAATCAGGCCGAATATAAGACCGAAAAGGGCTATAAAAAGGGCTTCCGGGGCTTTAAGAAAATAAAGAAAAAGAGCGTAGATTACAGACAAGGCAATAGCAAGAGCATAAAGTAAAGGGCGCTCTTTCCTTTTAGACACATCAAGATCGGAAAAATATCCTTTTTCAACGCCTATTAAAACCAAGAGTGAAAAAACCAAAAGAAATATAAAGGAGAAAACCGTCCAGTAGAAAGCCTCACTGCTATTTCCGTTAGCTTTGAGTATTAAAATATATGGAAATACAGCCAAAAGAACAAAAGGGTTAAGAATAGCCGAAACGGATTTTGCAAAAAGTCTATTCACTTTTTAAATTATTGATAAAAAAATCTTTATGCCGTATTTTTAAGAGTTCGCCTAGCGGCAGTCCCTGATCTTTTCCCGTCAAGACAAAATATATTGTTTTAAACGGAACGTCTTTTTCTTTATTAAATTTCCGCAGTGAATTAATTAATCTTTCCTCCGTCCAATTGTCTCCCAGTTCATTTTTAAGATGTTCCAACAATTGCCCGGCAATCTTTATCTCTTTTATTGTGTACTCTCTTTTTGATTCTTTTTCGGAAACTAACGGTTTAAAATCTGCTAAAGTCTTCATTCTGCTTTTAGCTGCCGCGAGAAGTACTCCTTTTGTTGTTTTATTATCCAACACATCCGAAACTTCATTGTCTCTTGAGTAAAATTCCCTAAGTCTTTTCTCAAAATCATTTTCCCCGAGTTCCCTTATCCAAACTCCGTTTATCCACGCTAATTTTTTAATATCAAATACCGGATTTGCGGTATTAATTTGTTTAAGGCTAAATATTTTCTCAAGTTCCGAAAGGCTGAATTGTTCTTTTTCCCCGCCCGGATTCCATCCCAATAAAACCATAAAATTAATTAACGCCTCTTTTAAAAAACCTTCACTTCTATAATCAAGGACCGATTTTGCGCCGTGACGCTTGGAAAGTTTGGTGTGGTCCGGTCCCAAAATCACAGGAAGGTGCGCAAATTCGGGCATATTATCTTTCCATCCTAAAGCTTCATAGAGGTAGATATGTTTGGGGGTCGATGAAATCCACTCCTCGCCCCGTATCACATGCGTTATGCCCATCAAATGGTCATCCACCACGTTTGCGAGGTGATAAGTGGGAAAACCGTCTGATTTAAGAATTACAAATTCGTCTACGTCCTTGCCAAGAAAACTTATTTTTTTGTTGCCCACCCCGTCCGTCCACCCGAAGCGTCTTTCATGCGGAACTTTTACCCATACAGCACCTTCTTTTTCGTAAGCCTTTTTACCGTCAATCAGTTCTTTTACGTGCTCGTTATAAATCTTAAGCCTATCCGACTGATGAACGACACTCCCATCCGGTTTTATCCCAAGCCACTCCAAAATTTCAAGGATTGCTTCTTCCGCTCCCTTTACGATTCTTTTTTGGTCGGTATCTTCAATCCGTAATATAAACTTTCCCCCTGATGCTCTTGCGAAAAGATAGTTAAAAAGAGCTGTCCTGGTATTTCCTATATGCGGAATTCCCGTAGGACTTGGGGCAAAACGGACTCGTATAGTGTGCGGTTTGTCATTATTCATAAAAGTTAATGCTTGTGGTTTACCTTACGATAAACCACTGCGGGAGGTATCGATACCTCCCTTGATTGTACCCTAAAGTTTTCTTATACTCAATATATGCTCACTCTGACAAAGGCAAGCTTAGAAACCAAACAGATCCTAAAATGGGGCGGCCTTTTTTTAGGAAGCGTGTTCATGATCCTGGTTCTGATAAGGATTGCGATAATAGTGCGTGACATAGTAGCTCCTCCTCCGCCGCCACCGCCGACCGAGGCTTTCGGCAAATTACCGCCCCAGGCGTTTCCGCAGAATGCTACGGATATGAATTTATCTTATTCTATAAATACGGTAACCGGAAGTTTACCGGCAAATTTTCCTACACAGGCAAAAGTGTATAGAATCCAGCTCAACCAGCCGGATTTGCTTGGCGCCGATAAATTCGATAAAAAGGCCCAAAGTATCGGTTTTGGAATGGGTTATACGGCAATATCGGATAAAATATTTGAATGGAAAAGTAGCACTTATAATATAGGCATTCCTAAAGTCCTGGATGCGAATATAACTAACGGTGATTTCACAATTTCTTCTGCCTATCTTACCGACCAAAATATTATAAACGCGAACAACCTTCCCGATCAGGCTCATGCAATCGCTATGGCCCAAAAAATGCTTTCCAGTATGAACATCTTGTCGGACGACCTGGATATGAATAAAACAAAAACAAACTTATGGTCGATTACCAACGGCGCGCTTTCACCGGCGTCAAGCCTTTCGGTCGCCCAAATTGTAGAGGTAGACTTTGTACAAAAAGACGTTGATAAATTGCCGATATTTTATGACAAGCCCAATGCCTCCAACATGAGCATCTTAATTTCCGGAGGACAGGCTCCTCAAATTGTCGCTGCAAATTTTGTCCATCAGGCTATCTCGGACCAATTCGCCACCTATCCTTTAAAACCCGTTTCTCAGGCATACGACATATTAACCCAGGGCGGAGGCTACATTGCGTCTTATACGGGGAGCTCGCCAATCGTCCAGATTACCGATGTCGTGCTTGGCTATTACATGTCCGGCCAGCCCCAGGATTTCCTTATGCCCGTTTATATATTTGAGGGAACCGACAATTTTTATGCCTACGTCCCGGCGCTTACGGATGTATCGATAAATAAGTAAGATTATTTGAAACAAGGTCGAGTAATTTTTCCGTATCGGCAAACCTGTCTTTGCTTCCCATCACAACAATTATTATGGTCTTACCTTTTTCATCGACAGACGTTACTAGCACCTCGCCCGCCTCTTGTGTATATCCCGTCTTTACTCCGTCAACGCCATCCACCCCGAGCAGAATATTTAAGTTTTTAAGGTCATAAACATTATATCCGGAAACGTCCGTTATGATTTTTTCTTTTGTAGCTACAATTTTCTTAAATTCCTCGTTTTTAACAGCAAAAGACGCAAGTCTTGCAAGGTCAAAGGGAGTAGTATAGTCCCCCGGATCTTCGAGTCCGGCCGGGTCTTCGTAATGCGTATTAAAAAGCTTAAATAATTTTGCATTTTCGTTCATTTTTGCCATAAAAGCCGTTTCTCCCCCCGGATAGTTTTGCGAAATAGCAAGAGCGGCGTCATTTGCTGACGGTAGAAGCATTGCGTATAAGAGGTTTTCGAAGGTCATTTTTTCTCCCTGCTGAAGTCCGATAAAAGAACCCTCGCTTGAAGCTTCTCTGACAGTTAAAATATCCCCAGGCTTAAAAAAGGCAAGTGCTGTAATAGCGGTCATAATTTTGGCCGTAGAGGCAGTCGAAAACCTCAGATCGGGATTTTTTGAATAAAGGACCACTTTCGAGTCCGCGTCCATGATGATCGCTCCTTTTGCAGAGATTTGCGGGACAAAGGATGTCTTAAGAATCGGAAATTTGGCTTCGGCGGATACCTTGAAAGGTATATCGTTAAGCTTGTTATTCAATACCCAAAAATTAATTAGCTTATTAGATGCAAATATTGTAAGAGTCGCGATAAACAAAAAAAGAGGCAAGTACACCAGAATTACCGCTTTGGGAATTTTTTTAACAAAGCCGAAGTTTTTCATTTGGATTATTTTCCAATCTTTAAGCCAAGTTCACGGAGTTGTTTATCGGAAACTATGGAAGGAGATTCCATCATCAAATCCCTTCCCTCGCCGGTTTTTGCAAAAGGGATCACTTCTCTTATAGTTTCCTGGGATTGCAATACTGCAATAAGCCTGTCCAAACCCCACGCAATTCCTCCGTGCGGGGGCGCGCCGTAAGAAAAAGCCCTAAGCATGTGGCCGAAATTTTCGTTGATTGTTTTTTTATCGTATCCCATTACTTCAAAAACTTTCTCCAGTGCCTCCGGCCTATGGTTTCTTATACTTCCTCCTCCTATCTCAAAACCGTTTAGAACAATATCGTATTGGGAAGCGATTATTTCCCCGACATTTTCTTTTTTCATGAGCATTTCCATATATTTTGGCTCCGGTGCGGAAAACGGGTTATGGGTAAATGTCCAGCCGCCTTCCTCGGTTTTTTCAAAAAAAGGAAAGTCGATTATCCAGCAGAAAGCAAGAAGATTTGGATCATCTTTATCTTCCCGAAGGTCGGGCCTGTCCGAGCCGTATTTTTCAACTGCCTCTTTAAAAGAGAGCTTGGGAAACGGAATTTTTTGGATTTTTTTATCAGGGTACAGCGTTTTGACAAGGTAAATAAGCAGTTTTTCATTTATTTCCATGACATCTTCCCTTTGTACAAAGCTTATTTCAAGGTCAAGCTGTGTAAACTCGGGCTGGCGGTCGGATCTTGTATCTTCGTCGCGGAAGCATCTTGCAATCTGGAAATACTTTTCTACCCCCGCAACCATTAAAAGCTGTTTATACTGTTGCGGAGACTGAGGAAGCGCGTAAAATTTGCCTTTTTCAAGCCTTGAAGGGACTATGTAATCCCTTGCCCCTTCGGGAGTTGATTTGGTAAGAATAGGGGTCTCAACTTCGATAAAACCCTCTTTGTCCAAAAAATCCCTTATTTCCTTTATGATTTTGTGCCTTTTTCGGATGTTATCCTGCATTCTTGATCGTCTGAGATCCAGAAACCTATATTTAAGCCTTAAATCCTCGCCTATTTCAAGGCCATCTGTGGTCACATCTATAGGAGGCGTATCCGAAGCACTTAGTACTTTTATGGCCTCAGCCTCAACCTCGACCGTACCTGATGCCAAAGCCTTGTTTATAGTCCCCTCTGGCCTTCTGTTTACCTTTCCAAGGACTTGTACGACGTATTCCGGCCTTATGTCCTGCGCAGCCTCATAAGCTTTGCCTGACGAGCTTGGGATAACCACAACCTGGACCAGACCGTCTTTGTCCCTGAGATCAAAAAAAATGAGCTTTCCGTGGTCACGCCTTATATTTACCCAGCCCTTGAGAGTCACTTTCTTGCCAACATAGTCTGATACTTTGGATGATAAAACCCTTTCCGAAACCTCACTCATAGGCTTTAATATACACGAGAAATTGCCTCTTGACAAGCTATTTTTCTAGTGATACGATTTGATACGGTTAATATGAAATCGCATTTATCAATGCTTTTTATTAAGTAACTTCCTATTGGAAGCCAATTTTTTGTGGTTTCCAAGCACGGAAGTTTTTTTTGGGAAAAATATGAGCATAGAAATTCAAAGATATAACCATAAAAACCATTCAGATAACACTCTGGCGATCGGCGAACCCATAGCAGTACCTTCCGACTACATTGAGGCATATAAAGCAAGTCTAATATCTTTAGGCGTATCAGATGTGGATGTAGATAAGTGCGTAAGAAGAGTTAGCGACCCTCAGGAACTAGCCAAAAGAGCCGAAGAAGACAGAATAGTTGAAGGACAGGCTACGGTCATTAAGCCACATGCCATAAGAAGGGTTTTTGAAAGAATTGCCCATTTATCTACACCTGACCAACGTAGTTCGGAGTATGCGCACCGAATGATCTCCGATGCTGACAACATTGATCATAGTCTTTCAAAAGTTCAAGATAGAGTTGGAAATGCAATGACAACTATTGAACAAATCTTACTCGTTACCCCACCAAATCGTCCTACGCGAGTAAGTGAAACGGTATTCGTGGGAAGAAGAAAACCTTAAGTTTTCTTTATATCCTTGACCTTAAGCTGCAGAGTTTTATTACCATTCCATATATTTTCATCCAGAGTATAAACAACATCCGCTTTATCACCAATTTTAATTTTGCTTTTCGAGCTACCGTTAAAGTAAATTCCCGATATTCTCATATCTGACATCTTAATCCTAAAGTCTATCTTAAGATGTTTTCCGTCGTTTCCGACAATCCGCAAGTTTTCGACTGTTAAATTTCTGGTTAAAAAAGTAGGTTCCGGGTTTCCCATACCAAACGGATCTAGTTGTTGAATCTCCGAATACAAACTCTGAGAGATAAATCCTTCGGGTAGTTCCATATCTATTCTTAAAACCCTTTCCAAATGTTTTACATTTAGAAGTTCTTCAACTGTTTTGTAAAGCTTGTCTTCCAAAAGCTTTAGCTTTTTTGTTTCAACAGTAAAACCCGCTGCCATGGGATGTCCGCCAACATCAACCAGCAAATCCGAGGCTGTTCTTAAAAATTCCGTGATATTAAATCCTTTTACGGAACGCGCAGAGGCCTTACTAAGCTTTGGGCCTTTTGAAACAACTATCGAAGGGAGGTAATACTCCTCAACCAGCCTTCCCGCGACAAGCCCCACAATTCCCTGCTGGTAACTTTCGCTTGCGATAAAAATAAGTTTTTTAAGAGGCTTTTTATTAACCTCACCTTTTGCGTGCTCCAATGTTTTTATGGTTATCTGCTGTCTTTGAAGATTCGTATCGGACAAAGTCCCGGCCAAGCTTTCGGCGCGTTTTTTGTTGCTAGTACAGATAAGCCGTAAAGAGTCCATCGCACTTTCAAGCCTTCCCATGGCGTTAAGACGGGGAGCAATTATATACCCTATTTCGTATACTCCCAAATCCTCTTTTCTGATACCCGCTTTGTTTATTAAGGCTAAAAGTCCCGGTCTTTGTGTTTTTTTTAGGTCCTTAAGACCGAAATAAAGAAGCGTCCTGTTTGCGCCCGTCAGCGGAACAAGGTCGGCAACGGTTGCAAGCGCAACCAATGAGAGATGATCAGCTTGAGGATTCCTGATTCCTGATTCCTGATTCCTGATTTCTTGCGAAAGTATATACGCCACTCCTGCCCCGCAAAGTTTTGTGGTATGGACAATTGCAAAAGCGTCCGGCACTCTTTTGGAAAGGCTATGGTGGTCGGTAATGATTACGTCCACTCCTTTTTTGTTTGCGTACGACACTCCCTCTTCTGCCACGATCCCGTTATCAACGGTAATAATTAAATCCGCCTTTTGTTTTGAAAGCAGCGAGTCAATTCCCTCCTTTGAAAGCCCGTAGCCTTCATCGAAACGGCTTGGGATAAAAGGCATCACATCCGCACCCAAACTATTGAGTGTTTCCCAAAGGATAGCAGACGCACAAATTCCGTCTACGTCATAATCTCCGTAAATTATTATTTTTTCTTGTGTTTTTATTGCAATGTTTATCCGTTTTAACGCCTTTTGAAGATTGTTTTTATCTATTCCTACTTTGTCTGCTGAAATATCCGAAAGATTGGGATTTAAAAACTCATCGATTTCTTTTTTTGTCCTTATTCCTCTTTCTTGGAGAAGAATTCCGATAATATCTTTAAACTTTAAGTTTTGAGCCGTAAGTTTATTTTCCAACTGCCATTTATTCATGAAGTTATTCTGCTATACTATATCAAATGGAGCTTATGCGGTAAAGTTTATGAAAACTTCGGTACCCGAGAACATCTTCGATTTATATAAAATGCTTGAAAAGGAAGGGTTTGAAGTTTATATCGTAGGCGGAAGTGTACGCGACATGCTTTTAAAAAGGCCCGTCAAAGACTGGGACCTTACCACAAATGCAAGGCCAGATGAGATAGTTAAAATTTTTCCCGAAAGCTTTTACGATAACGAATTCGGCACTGTAGGAATTCCGCGGGCCGCAGGCGGAGTAAATAGCATTATAGAAATAACAACTTACAGGACCGAAAAAAGCACAACTCCTACCCACAAGCCCGAGGAAATTTCGTGGGGCGTAAGCATCGAGGAGGATTTGGCAAGAAGGGATTTTACAATTAACGCAATTGCGATGAAACTAAACGGCAGCCCGAAGGATTACAAACTTATTGACCCGTACGGCGGGGAAAAAGATTTGCAGAAAAAAACAATAAAGGCAGTGGGCGATGCAGGGCTAAGGTTTAAAGAAGACGCGCTAAGGCTGTTGAGGGCAATAAGGATAGCAACCGAACTTGAGTTTGATATCGAAAAAAATACATGGGAAAAAATAAGACAGGATTCAAAACTTATCGAGCATATTTCAAAAGAAAGGGTCAAGACCGAAATCTTAAGGATAGTTAAAAACGGCAATGCATACAGGGGCGTAATGCTATTAAAAGATTCGGGGCTTTTGGAATATATAATCCCCGAGTTGACAGAGGGAGTCGGAGTCTCGCAGACAAGACCCGGAAGGCACCATACGGAGGACGTTTTTATGCATAATGTTTTGTCTTTAAAATTCTGCCCTTCCGACAACCCGGTTGTTAAGTTTGCGACTCTAATACACGACGTCGGAAAACCAATGGTTGCAAAAAAGGACAAAGAAGGGTTTGTGATTTTTTATAACCACGAAGTCGCGGGAGCCAAAATAGCGGAAAAGATATGCGAGAGGCTTAGATTTTCCAAGAAAGAGAAAGAAAAAGTAGTAACACTTGTCAGATGGCACATGTTTTCGGTTAACGAAAACCAGACAGATGCATCGGTTAGAAGATTTATTAGAAGAATCGGCGTTGGGAACGTAAAAGACATGATGGACTTAAGAATTGGCGACAGGCTTGGAGGAGGAACGCAGACCGCCGAAAGCTGGAGGCTTAAGCTCTTCAGGAAAAAAATAGAGGAACAATTAAAACCCGCGCCGTTTTCCATAAACGACCTT
>JAJYEF010000001.1 GCA_021785915.1 bacterium | reverse complement strand
AGCAAGTTCAGTACGAGAACTTCCCAAGCAAACCGGGCTTAAGTTAAGCGTTTACGGTACTAGTGGACGTTCAGCCGAGACAATAAGCCTTCCCAAAGAAATTTTTGAAGCAAAGATAAACAGCGATTTAATGGCACAGGCTGTAAGGGTATACCTTGCGAATCAGAGGGGAGGGACAGTAAGAACTAAATCCAGAGGTGAAGTCAAAATATCTACTAAAAAGATATACAGACAAAAAGGGACCGGACGCGCGAGACACGGCGCCGCTTCTGCTCCTATATTCGTCGGAGGAGGAATAGCATTTGGTCCTAAGCCGAGAGATTATTCTTTAAAGTTGCCTCAAAAAGCAAAAAGAGCAGCTCTTTTTAGCGCACTCTCGGCAAAATTAAAAGACGGCGCAATAATTGTTGTATCCGGTCTTGAAAAACTAGAGCCTAAAACAAAAAATATGGCAGACGTAATCAATAAATTGAGCTTAAACGAAAAAAATAAAAGGATTCTTTTAGTAACTCCGTCTTTTGCCCTAAGCGGCGCGGAAAGAAGTGATTCTAAAAAAACCCCCGCTTCAAAACGAACAGAGCCGGAAGTTAAGCATAATGAGGAGTTAAGAAATATATCAAGAATGGCAAAAAATATTGAAGGGGTAAGCATTCTTCCGTCAAACCTCTTGAATACTTATGAGATTTTGGCAAACAGAAGGATACTCTTTATGAAAAACTCAATAGACTCTTTAAAGGAGAATTTTCTAAAAGACTAATATGAATAATTTGATAGGACCGGTTATAAGCGAAAAGTCCATGAACGAAGCAGCTAGGGGTAGATACACCTTTAAGGTTTCTAATAAGGCAACCAAAGAGGGAATTAAGAAAGAGGTTGAAAAAAGGTTTAAAGTAAACGTTTTGAAAGTTTCTACAATAAGAATTAAAGGAAGGTCTGTAAAAGTTGGGCAAAGAATGCTTGAATTTTCTCAAAGCCCGTTTAAAAAAGCCGTAGTTCTGGTAAAAGAAGGCCAAAAAATATCAATATTTGACGCGGGAGCAAAGGAGTAAATAATTTATGGATAATCTTAAACTTATAAAAAAGAAAAATTCGGGAAGAGACGCATCAGGCCAAGTTTCGGTACGACATCAGGGAGGAGAACACAAAAGATATTTCAGGATTATCGACTTTAAACGAGATAAAAGAAATATAGAGGGGCGCGTTATGTCTTTGGAATACGATCCCAATAGGACAACCGGTATCGCTCTTGTTCAGTACAGCGACGGAGAGAAAAGGTACATACTTGCACCCGAAGGATTAAAGCTTAACGACATTGTAGCAGCGGGTGAGGGCGTAGACATCAGGGTAGGCAACTCGTTGCCTTTATCTTCCATGCCAATAGGAACAGTGGTGCATAATATAGAAATCGTTCCGGGAAGAGGCGGACAGATGGCAAGAAGTTCGGGAACGGGAGCAATAGTTGCTGCAAAAGAAGGAAATTATGCACATTTAAGGCTTCCTTCCGGAGAAGTAAGGAAAGTCTTGATTAAAGGATACGCGACTGTCGGAAGTCTTGGTAATGCCGATTGGAAAAACAAGGTCTTCAAAAAAGCCGGAACAAAAAGACATATGGGAATAAGGCCGACGGTCAGAGGAGTTGCGCAGAATCCGAGAAGCCACCCTCACGGAGGTGGCGAAGGAAGGTCGGGAATCGGAATGACTCTTCCAAAAACTTTTGCCGGCCGTAAGGCGGTAGGAAAAACAAGAAGTCCAAAGAAATTTTCGAACAAATTGATATTACAACACAGAAAGAAAGGAAAGCACAGTTAATTATGAGCAGAAGCGCAAAAAAAGGTCCATACGTTGACCCGAGAGTATTAAAAAAAGTTTTAGCACAAAAACAGACAGGAGATAAAGCGCCCATTAAAACATGGAGCAGAAGTTGTCAAATTCCTCCCGAATTTGTCGGGCATACTCTCGCCGTTTATAACGGGAAAACATTTATAAATGTGTTTGTTCTGGAAGCGATGGTAGGACATCGTTTGGGGGAGTTTTCTCCGACCAGGACGTTTAGAAGTCACGGAAGAGTGGTGGCAAGGGAGATTAGTAAGACTTAAAAATATGGATATAATTGCAAAATCAACAGTAAGGGTGGCGCCAAGGAAGATAAGGCTAGTAGCAGATTCGGTCAGAAGTCTTTCTTTGGATGATGCTTTAAATAGTCTTTCTGTAATTAAAAACAGGGGCGCAGTTTCACTGGGAAAGACATTAGAAAGCGCTGCAGCAAACGCCGTTAACAACAATAAGCTGGAAAGAAATACCTTGAAGATAAAATCTATAAACGTTTTAGAAGCGCCTTCTTATAAAAGGTATCACCCGTCGACGAGGGGAAGAGTACACACGTATAAAAGAAGAGGAAGTCACATTGAGATAGTTTTGACAAACGGGCAGAGCGAGGCAAAAAACGAAAAATTGCAAAAAGTTTTAGAAAAAGTTAATAAAAAGGAGGAGAAGAAGTCCTAGTTTAGGATTTAAAATCAATTTATGGGACAAAAAGTTAATCCAAGAGTATTAAGATTAGGTTCTTTCAGCACCTGGAGCAGCAGGTGGTTTGATGACAAGAATTACAAAAAACTTTTGCTTGAAGACTTTAAAATAAGAAAGGCTTTAATGGAAAGATTAAAGCATGCCGGAGTTTCCGAAATAGAAATCGAAAGATCGATAAATAGCCTTAGAATAACCGCTTATGTTTCCAAACCCGGCATGGTTATAGGAAGAGGCGGAACGGGACTCGAAGACCTTAAAAATTTTCTGCAGAAAGAGTTCATTAAAAAGGTAAATTCAAAAGTACAGTATAAACTCGATATTAAAGTAGAACCTATAAAGGATCCAAACCTGGATGCATACCTTGTTGCAAAAAATATTTCGGAACAGCTTATAAAAAGATTACCGGCAAAAAGAGTGATGTCATCAACCGTAGAAAGAGTTATGGGTGCAGGAGCTTTGGGAGTAAGGGTTGTATTATCCGGAAGGATAGGTGGAGCGGAGATAGGAAGACGGGAAAAGTTGCAGGTTGGTACTGTCCCGCTTTCGACAATCAGAGAGAACATAAGCTACGCAAGTTATCCGGCATTGACAAAAAAAGGATACATAGGCGTAAAAGTGTGGATTCATAAATCGGAGGAGAAATAATTATGTTAGTTCCAAAAAGAGCAAAATACAGGAAACAAATGAGGGGAGTAATGAAAGGAAATTCCTATAGGGGAACAGACATCGCTTTTGGAGATTTCGGTTTACAGTCCGAAGGTACTGCTTGGATTTCGGCAAGACAGATTGAGGCGGCAAGAAGGGCAATTACCCATTATACGCAAAGGGGAGGAAGGGTATGGATAAGAATTTTCCCGGATAAGCCGATAACCAAAAAACCAGCGGAAACGAGGATGGGGTCCGGAAAGGGAGACGTCTTTGAGTTTGTCGCACCGGTTACCCCCGGAAGAATTATGTTTGAAATGGGAGGAGTGACCGAAGATATTGCACGTTCGGCATTAACGCTCGCTGCTCATAAACTCGGCGTTAAATCAAGAATTATAACAAAGGAAAATTAATATTTCGGTGAGCCGAATACAAAATAACTATGAAATTAAAAGACAGAAAACAAATATTTGAAAAACCGGAGAAAGAACTAAAAAAATCATTGTCGGAAGCTAAAGACGATTTATTTAAGTTGGAAGTTGAACTTTCACAAAGAAAGCTTAAAAACACAAGGCAAATTTTCTGGAAGAAAAAGGAAATAGCGTTAATTTTAACTGCCTTAAAAGAAAAGGAATTGGCAGCGAAAGGAGAAGGGAAATAATGGTAAAGACACTTGAAGGGAAGATTGTTTCTTTAAAAATGAATAAAAGTGCGGTTATAGAAATTACAAGACGCACCCCGCACCCGCTTTATAAAAAACTGCTTAAGAAAACAAAAAGGATTAAAGCGGATACAAATGGCCTTGATCTAATTCTTGGTCAGAATGTTAGGATTGCGGAAACAAAACCTATTTCCAAAAGTAAATTTTTCAAGATTACGGAGGTAATTAAATAATGGTACAACATAGAACAATGCTAAAAGTTGCGGATAATTCGGGAGCAAGAGTACTGCAGGTAATTCATATTTTCGGAGGATCTAAGAGAAAATTCGGTTACCTGGGAGACATCTTAAATTGTGTAGTAAAAGAGGCTATCCCGACAGGACAGGTAAAGGAAGGGGAGATAGTAAAAGTGATTTTAGTCAGGACAAAAAAAGAGCATAAAAGACCGGACGGTTCGTACATAAGATTTTCCGATAATGCAGGAGTTGTGATAGACACAATAAAAGATAAAAATCCCAGAGGCACCAGAATATTTGGACCGATCGCCAGGGAAGTGAGAGACAGTGGATTTACAAAAATTGCCAGTATGGCCATAGAGGTTGTATAAAATTATGAAATTTAAAAAAGGAGACAGCGTGAAAGTAATAATAGGGAAAGACAAAGGAAAGGAAGGAAAGCTTGAAAAAGTTTTCCCTAAGGAAGGGAAAGTTTTAATAGCCAATGTAAATCTTTACAAAAGACATCTTAAGGCAAGATCCGATACCGAGCCGTCTGAAATAATTACACTTACTAAACCTATGGCGCAGGAAAACGTGGTTCTTGTTTGCCCTAAATGTCACAAAGCAACGAGGATTGGATTTAAAATACAAAAAGGAGTAAAATCTAGAATTTGTCGAAAGTGTAAATCCGAAATATGAAAACACAAAACCAATTACAGGAAAAGTACAATAAAGAGATATCAAAAAACTTAAGACAAGAGCTGGGTATAAAAAATCCTAATGCTGTACCGAGGCTTTCAAAAATAGTAATAAATATGGGTGTAAAAGATGCAATTTCCGACAAGAAAAAAATGGAGAAGGGCGCGGAAGTTTTGTCGCTTATCGCCGGACAGAAGCCTAAGGTAATGAAAGCAAAACAGTCAATATCCTCTTTTAAATTAAGAGAAGGAGAAGAAATTGCCCTAATGGTTACATTAAGAGGAAAAAGGATGTATGATTTCTATCAAAAGCTTACAAATATAGTTTTTCCAAGGTTTAGGGATTTTCACGGTGTAAAGAAGGAGAGTTTCGACGGACACGGGAATTATACTTTGGGATTTTCCGAAGCCACCGTGTTTCCGGAAATAGATCCCAGTAGAATTGACACAGTTCAGGGGTTTGAAGTCTCAATAGTAACAAGTGCGGAAGATAACGATCAGGGCTTTGCATTATTAAAGGCGTTGGGGATGCCTTTTAGAAAATAAAGATATGGCAAAAAAATCAAACATAGTTAAATTTAATAAAAAACAGAAATATTCTGTAAGGAATGTTAACAGATGTAGCATCTGCGGCAGGGCACGTGGCTATATGAGAAGGTTCGGAGTCTGCAGGATTTGCTTCAGAGAGCTTGCGCAGAAAGGAGAACTTCCGGGAGTAGTTAAATCAACCTGGTAAATTAATATTTTATGAATCACTTAGTTTCTGATTTCGTGATAAGGATAAAAAATGGCGCGCTTTCCAAAAGGAGAGAGGTTATTTTACCATTTTCTAAAATTAACAAAGAAATAGGAAGAGTCTTGGTCAAAGAGGGATTTTTGGAAAGCATAAAAGAAGAAACAAATGCCGGGAAAAAGGAGCTTAGGGGAGTTATAAAATACGAGAATAGGATTCCTGTACTAACAAATGTTATCGTTATTTCAAAACCCTCCCTAAGGGTTTATTCCTCCAGCAAAAGGTTATCCGATATTGCAAAAAGAGGAAAAAGAAAACTAATTGTTTCAACCAGTCAGGGTGTAATGACTTCGGCCGAAGCCCAAAAAAAGGGATTAGGGGGAGAAATTCTTTTTTCTGTCTGGTAGTCAAAATAATATGTCAAAAATTGCAGTAAAACCAATAGCATTACAAGAACAGGTCACAATTTCCAATGTTGGACCAAGAGTTACGGTTACGGGTCCTAAGGGAAGTCTTTATTTTGATGTGCCTAGAGGAATAAAAGCGGAAGTTATAGATAAAGAGCTTATTGTTACCCAAGCAAAGAAAAACGATGAGCTAACAAGACCTTTGTTTGGGCTGACAAGGGCAACCCTTGCCAATCTTGTTAAAGGTGTTACAGAAGGTTTTGAAAAAAAGCTCGAGTTAACGGGCGTTGGATACAGAGCCCAGGCTTCGGGCAGTACTCTTACGCTTTCTTTGGGATTCTCTCATCCGGTTGTTGTGAATGGGGGGGCAGGCATTAATTTTAGCGTCGAAGAGAATGTAATAACTATTTCTGGAATTGATAAAGTTTTGATAGGAGACACCGCCGCAAAAATACGAGCGATAAGACCACCCGAACCCTACAAAGGAAAAGGGATTAAATATGTAGGAGAAAGAATAAGAAGAAAAGCAGGAAAAGCTGCTAAGGCTGTTGGGGGAGCAGGAGGAGCAAAATAATTTATGAGAAAAACAGGAAAAATTTTACGAAGGACGAGGGTCAGGTCGAAAATAAAAGGTACATCACAAAGGCCAAGGCTTTCCGTGTTTAGGTCAAACAAATTCATATACGCTCAAATTATTGATGATGAAAAAGGAAAAACCATCTTGGGAGTTTCCGAAAGAGAAATAAAAGAGAAAAATACCAAAACGGAAAATTCAAAAAACTTGGGATTGCTTGTTGCAAAAAAGGCAGCTCAGAAAAAAATAAATGAAGTGGTTTTTGACAGAGGTTCCTATCAATATCATGGAAGGGTTAAAGCTCTGGCAGAGGGGGCAAGGGAAGGAGGTCTTAAATTCTAATGGATAAAAAAATGGAGCAAATGGGGCGCCAAAAAGCGCAGGACGGATTTGAAGAAAAGATAGTGCAGGTAAACAGGGTTTCCAAAAAAACAAAAGGAGGTAATAAAATCGGATTTTCCGTACTTATGGTAGTTGGAAATAAGAGCGGTAAGGTTGGAGTGGGACTTGGTAAGGCGGGAGACGTATCTGCTGCTATTAGAAAGGGAGTATCTCTTGCTAAAAAACATGCGGTTGATGTCCCTATCATAAGCGGAACTATTCCTTTTGAATTTTATATAAAACTCGGAGCGGCAAAAGTACTTTTAAAACCGGCGCCGAAAGGTTCGGGAGTTATAGCGGGAGGGGCAGTAAGAAGTGTTGTTTCGCTGGCAGGTATCGAAAACATTTCTTCTAAAGTGCTGGGGACCGATAACCAGGCAAGCAATGTATACGCAACGATCGAGGCTTTGAAAAGGCTGTCCGAAAGGCACAAAAGGGAAATAAAAAGAAAGGAGACTAAGTAGTGGAGCTTAACAAATTGCAAACAATCAAAAATAAGTCCAAAAGAAGACTCGGCCAGGGTCATGGATCGGGTCGCGTAAAGACTTCAGGAAGAGGAACCAAGGGCCAAAATGCAAGAAGCAAAAGGCCGTTGTCCTTTGAAGGAGGAGCCCTTCCTTTAACAAAAAGGCTTCCCTTTAGAAGGGGTAAAGGAAGAAATAAAGTCTTTAAGAAAAAACCCATTATCGTAAATGTTAAGGTACTTAATTTATTAAAGGCAAATGCGGTAGTTGATTTAAAGTCCTTAATAAGCAACAATATAGTTGAAGAGCAGGATGCACTCACATACGGAATAAAAATATTAGGAGACGGGGAAATTAAAAAGGCACTTACCATAAAACTGCCTATTTCAAAAGGTGCCGCAAAAAAAATAGAAAAAGCAGGCGGTAAAATAGAAAATTAATTAAATGGATAGAATTCTAGCAATCTTTCGTAACAGCATTAAATCGCCGGATGTCAGAAGAAAACTAATATTTACTGCTATAATTTTTGTAGTTGCTAGAATTTTTGCCCATATCCCGGTTCCGGGGGTAAATTTAGCTCAGCTGCAGGCCCTATTTGCACAAAACCAGTTTTTATCACTTCTTGACGTTTTTTCCGGGGGAACTCTTGCTAACTTTTCCATCATGGCCTTAGGTCTTAATCCTTATATCAATGCCTCGATCATTCTCCAGCTTTTAACAATGGTTTTTCCAAAACTTGAAGAATTGCAAAAAGAAGGCGAAGCGGGACAACAAAAAATCAATCAATACACAAGGATTATCACTGTGCCTTTGGCTGCTCTTCAGGCAATAGGAATGTACGCACTGCTTCGTAACCAGGGTATAATATCAAATCTTAATATCCTAAGCCTTATCTCCTTGGTAATTACAATGACTGCCGGTACCATGCTTTTAGTGTGGCTTGGAGAATTAATCTCGGACAGAGGAGTCGGCAACGGAATATCACTCCTTATCTTTGCGGGCATTGTGGCAAGGCTTCCTGTAGCATTCGGTCAGACAGCCACTACCGTTAACGCGCAGAACTTTTTCAATATTTTAGTATTTGCCGTAATGGGGCTTATGGTAGTAACTTCAATCGTAATTATCAACGAGGCGACCAGACAAATAACAGTTTATTATGCGAAACAGGTAAGGGGAAACAAGATGTACGGTGGACAATCGACACACTTACCGTTAAGACTTAACCAAGCGGGAGTTATTCCTATCATATTTGCAGTTTCATTGGTTTTGCTTCCCTCGCTTGTGGCAAACTACCTTACTGTTGCAAAAAATCCGATACTCCACAACGTCGGCGCGAGCATTACATTATGGTTTAACCCCAACGGATTTTTATACAACGCTGTATATTTTTTCCTAGTTGTAGCTTTCACATATTTTTATACTGCAGTCGTCTTTAATCCTAAAAAAATCGCGGAGGAGATACAAAAATATGGAGGTTTTGTACCCGGAATAAGACCGGGGACCCCCACGGCAAATTATTTAAATTACATACTTACCAGAATTACACTTGCCGGTGCAATATTTTTGGGAATTATTGCTATTTTTCCTACAATTGCGAGATTTTTCACAAACGTCCAGAATCTTATTCTTGGAGGAACGGGAATACTTATCGTCGTTTCCGTAGTTTTGGAAACTATAAAAGCTATTGAAGCACAGCTTGTAATGAGGAATTACGAAGGATTTACAAGGTAAAATATCAAACTAAGAATTAATTCATGAAAATAATATTAATAGGCATCCAGGGAGCAGGAAAATCAACTCAGGGAAACCTTTTATCCACAAGTCTTGAGATCCCATACCTTTCAACAGGCCACATATTCAGAGAACTTGCAAAAGAAAAAACTTCGGAAGGAAGGTATATAAAAGAAACTATAAATGCGGGATTTCTTATCCCGGACGGACAGGCTTTTCAAATAGTCACCGGTTATTTGTCAAAACCCGAGTATGCAAACGGCTATATCCTGGACGGATTCCCAAGAACCGTTAAGCAGGCGGAAGATTTTAAGGAAAATATAGATTATGTATTTTATTTAAAGGTTTCAGATAAGGAGGCTCTATGGAGGATTTCCGGAAGAAGCGACGAAAGAGATGACGAGACTTTAAAGGCAATCAGGAAAAGAATAGAGCTATTCCACGAGGTAACCACACCGGTTTTGTATTATTACAGAAAAAGAAAACTTCTGGTCGAAATGGACGGGGAAGAATCTATAGAGGAAATACATAAAGAAATCTTGGCTATTCTTCGTTAAAATGTCGGTTGAGCAAACTTTAGGCAGACACAAGGAAAAAGATCCCATGGGAAGAAAAGTGATTGTTTTTGTTGGGCCGGAAGGATCGGAAAATGATTAAATAAAACTAGTATCTGAATCTTAAGCTTTTAATGAGAGAATGGATATTGCAAGAAAACGTTACAATTTTATAAAATCGACGCATCTAAAGGTTTGGATGAGGCATTCGATAGAGTTTTTACTGTAATACAAGTATGAAAAAAAGGTTTATAATCGCAATCGTGGGAATGGCAGGGGCCGGGAAAACGGAAGCCGCAAGCTTTTTTGAAAAAAAAGGCTTTTCGGTCCTAAGATTTGGGGCCGTAGTTGATGAGGGCATAAAAGAAGAAGGTCTTCCCTGGACTCCCGATAACAATATATATTACAGGGAAAAAATCAGGCAAGAGTTAGGAATGGCTGCGGTAGCTATAAAAATGCTGCCGAAAATTGAAGATGTACTTATAAAAAATGAAAAAATAATTTTAGACGGCCTGTATTCATGGGAGGAATATATTTATCTTATGCAAAAAATCCCAAACTTAATCTTGCTTTGCATTTACGCAAATCCAAGAATCCGCTATGAAAGGCTTGCCGCAAGAAAAGAAAGAAAGTTTAATACTACCCAAGCAAGAGAAAGAGATATCGATGAGATCGAAAAGGCAAATAAGGGGGGACCTATTGCAATTTCTGACTATCTGATAAAAAATGAGACAACTAGGGAATATTTGTACGCGGAGTTGGAAAAATTTTACAAGGAGTACAATTTTAATGATACGGATTAAATCTGAAAAAGAAATAGAAATAATGAAGAAAAGCGGGAAAATGCTTTCCGAGACAATGTGGGAGGTTTTAAAAAGCCTACAGCCCGGTACTTCGGAAATCGAAATTGATTCACTGGCGGAAAAATTAATTAGAGAAAAAGGCGGAGAGCCGGGATTTATGTTGGTCGACGGATATAAGAATACAATCTGCGTATCTACCAACGACGTTGTAGTTCACGGAATCCCGACAAACTATAAATTTAAAGCCGGGGATATTGTAGGGATCGACTGCGGTGTTTACTACAATGGTTTTCATACGGATATGTCGGAAACGGTAAGAGTTCAAACGTCAAATATCCAAAGTCAAAAGTTTGATGATGTGGACAAGTTTCTTAAAGTCGGTAAAATTGCGCTGGAGGCGGGAATTTCCCAGGCAAAACCCGGAAACCACGTCGGAGACATATCAAGAGCAATACAGGATATTGTTGAAAAACAAAACGGATACTCGGTTGTACGGTCTCTGGTCGGGCACGGTGTAGGCAGAGAGCTTCATGAAGATCCGGAGGTGCCGGGATACGTATACGGAAGTATAGAAAAGTCGCCCGATTTAAAGCCGGGAATGACAATTGCAATTGAGGTAATTTACAATATGGGCGGCCCGGACCTGACGCTTGATGACGACGGATGGACCCTGAGGACAAAAGACGGTACTCTTTCCGGCCTTTTTGAAAGATCATTGGCAATCACGGAAAGCGGTCATTTTATTTTGACTCCTTAGACGTTTTGAAGCTTATTGGTTTGCTCTTTTTGGTATTGTTTGGTATAATCAAAGCAAGAATTCTAATTCAAGCGGAAGCTATGGATTAGGATTTATATTTTATGGTTCCGTAGGCTCACCGTTAATAAGAGTTTGCGGGAATTTTAAGTAAATTATGGCTCACCAGGGATCAATAGAGTTAGACGGAGTTGTTAAGGAATCTCTACCTAACACATTATTTAGGGTCGAGCTTGAAAATGGCCAAATCATACTTTGCCATTTATCGGGCAAGATGAGGATGAATTTTATAAAAATCCTTCCCGGGGATAAAGTAAGGGTTGAAGTAACACCCTATGATAAGACCAAAGGAAGGATTGTTTACAGGGGGAAATAATATGAAAGTACAGGCAAGCGTTAAACCAAGATGCGTAAAATGTAAAGTTATAAAAAGACGCGGAGTTTTGAGGGTTGTTTGTGATAATCCGAGACACAACCAGAGACAGGGCTAATTTATATACCCTGCGCTTACTCTTAGGGTCATAATAATGAGTAAATAAGAATCATGAGAATTTCAGGAATAAATTTACCGGATGAAAAAAGGGTCGATATAGGACTTTCCTACCTCTTTGGCGTGGGAAGGAAAAACGTCTACGATATTTTAAAGAAGGCTGAAGTAGATTCTTCAAAAAGAATAAAGGCTTTAAGTGAAGACGAACAGAAAAGAATCCAGAAAGTTTTGGAAACCTATAAAATTGAGGGAGACTTAAGGGTAGAGATTCAGGGGAATATAAAAAGGCTTAAGGAAATAAGCAGTTATAGAGGCAACAGGCATTCGCGAAATCTTCCGGTAAGAGGGCAGAGAACAAAATCTAATGCTAGAACCAAGAGGGGTAAAAGAGTCACAATCGGCGCTATCAAGAAAGAGGTAGCGGCTAAAATGGGATTAACGACAGAATAAAAATCATATGGCAAAAAAAGCAGAAACAGTAAAAACAAAAGCTAAAAAATCAAATCTTAAAATTACCGATAAGGGAAAAGTTTATGTGTCCGCAACTTTCAATAACACTTTGGTGACCATCACTAATGAAAATGGAGACACTGTAGCTTGGAGCTCGGCAGGGGCTGCAGGTTTTAAGGGAACAAGAAAATCGACCCCTTTTGCTGCAACCACAGCCGTGGAAAAGACCGCTCAAAGAGCAATGGAGAAAGGCATTAAAACAGTAGAGGTATATATAAAAGGACCGGGGGCGGGAAGAGACGCTGCGCTGAGGGCTATTAAGTCTGCGGGGCTTTCAATATCTCTTATAGCCGATGTAACACCCATCCCGCATAACGGACCAAGACCCGAGAAGAGGAGAAGGATTTAATTATGGCACGATATACAGGACCAAAACATAGGCTTGCTAGAAGAGAAGGAATAAACGTATTAGATAAGTCTTCTCAAAGTTTGCTCAGAAGATTGAATATTCCTCCCGGAATCCATGGTAAAAAAAGAAAAAAGAGGCTTTCCGAGTACGGTTTGCAGCTTAGAGAAAAACAAAAAGCAAAAGCAACCTACGGTCTTCTGGAAAAGCAATTTAAGAACCTTGTTTTAAGAGTCCAGAAGAAAAAGGGTGATACAAAAGAATTAATAATTTCACTTCTTGAAACAAGGCTTGATAATGTTGTTTACAGGCTGGGTTTTGCAAATAGCAGATTTATGGCAAGACAGCTTGTTTCACACGGCCACGTTTTAGTAAACGGTAAAAAACTATCTATACCTTCGTATCAGGTAAAGGTTGATGACGTAATAACTCTTTCGCCGAAGATGCAGGCAAATCCTCAGGTACTGGAACTAACAAAAGAAGAGATTGAAACTCTACCGTTTTTGCAAAAGAAAGCATTTTCCGGAAAGCTTGTAAGGATGCCTAAAAACGATGATATGCAGGTACCTTTCGATCTTCAATTGATTATTGAATATTATTCGAGGTAATGATAAAATAGTAAGCTATGGTTGAACCTACGTTTAAAATTAAAGAAGAAAAAGTTACAGAGGAATACGGAGAGTTCATAATTGAGCCTCTGGAGCCCGGATTTGGTCATACTTTAGGTAATGCATTAAGAAGAGTTCTTTTGGTGTCTATTCCCGGAGCAGCCGTAACGTCGGTTAAAATATCGGGAGCTAAACATAAATTTTCTACAATCCCGGGACTTAAAGAAAATCTGGTAGATTTCCTGTTGAACATAAAAGGTCTGAATCTAAGATTATTAGACTCAAAAGAATCATCGACCGTTAAGTTATCAGTAAAAGGACCCAAGGAAATAACCGCAAAAGATTTTGAACTTCCGGAAGACGTAGAGATAGTAAATTCCGACCACTATTTGGGATCATTGAGTGACAAGAATGCAAAACTTGATTTGGAACTGACTGTTGAAAAAGGAATGGGTTACTCGCTTGCAGAAGATCGCAAGATATCGACGTTAGGTGTTTTGGCAACAGATGCCATATTTACTCCCATACGAAGAGTAAATTACGATGTTTCCGCAACCAGGGTGGGTAGGCAAACAAATTTGGATAAACTTACTCTTCAGATTTGGACAAACGGTGTAGTCAAGCCCAGAGAAGCCCTGGATGAGGCAGCCAAAATACTTTCAGCGTATTTTAGGCAGGTTTATCAGCCGAAAGATTCGGCTCCCGAAGAGCAGAGTACGGCATATAACGGTTTGGCTGAGGCAACATTAAGGATGACGGTAGACGAACTGGATTTACCCACGAGAATATACAATACGTTAAGAAACGGCGGAGTGGAAACGATTGGTCAGCTTCTTGAAGTTCCGAGAAAAGATCTGATTTCGATGAGAAATATGGGTGGCAAATCTCTTGATATTATTGAAGAAAAGTTAAAAGAAAAAGGAATAAGTCTTCAAGTTTAAATTTACTATATCTCAAAATCTTAGATCTCAAATTCTTAAAAGGAAACTTTTTGAATTAATTTTGGGATTTAAGATTTTTTAGTAATTGGCGAAGCGGGATTATGAGAAAAAATGTATTCGGAAGAAAGCTTAAGAGGGACAAAAACGAAAGGAAAGCTTTATTTAAGAGCCTTATGTCTTCGTTGGTTTTAAGGGAGAAAATTAAAACATCGGAGGCAAAAGCAAAAGCAATAAAGCCTGAAATTGAGAAATTGGTTACAAAGGCAAAGAAAAAAGAAAAAGGAGCGATGCAGGTCTTGGAAAAGAGTCTTTCTAAACAAGCATTTGACAAAATAGTAAATGAAATAGGACCAAGATTTGAAGGAAGGCATGGTGGGTACACCAGAATTGTCAGGCTCGGACAAAGGTTTGGAGATAATTCTCCTCTAGTGCAATTGGAGTGGGTTGAAATTGCAGTTTCTCAGCCAGTCGAAAAAGAAGCAAAGAAACCCAATAAAAAGGCAGAAAAAGTTGAAAATAAAACAAAGGAGAAAGCGGTCAAGAAGAAAACGCCATCAAAATCAAAAACCAAAAAATAATGAAACAGACAAAACCTACAAAGTTAAAAGAAATAAAAAGAGAGTGGCATTTAATTGACGCTAATGATAAGGTTTTGGGAAGGCTTACGACTAATATTGCTTCACTTCTTATGGGAAAAGCTAAGCCGAACTTTGTAAGGAATCTGGACATGGGGGATTATGTAGTTGTTATAAATGCCAAGTTCGTTGAAGTTTCCGGGAACAAGGAGATAAATAAAAAATATTACAGGCACTCGGGTTATCCGGGAGGTTTCAAATCGGAAACTTTAGCAGAGCTTAGGAGAAGAAGACCGACACAAATTGTTGTACATGCGGTTTCGGGAATGCTTCCCCAGAATAGACTAAAAAAACAAATGCTAAAAAGGCTTTACGTTTTCGAAGGAAAAGAGCATAATTACGAAGATAAATTCAAATAACTATGAGCGATAATAAGAAATTTATTTTTGCAAAAGGGAAAAGAAAAGAAGCGGTAGCTAGAGTACGACTCTATAAGGAGTTAAGAGAACCTCTTTCCATAAACGGAAAAACCGTTAAAAAAGGGGAAATTTTCGTAAACGGAGAATTAATTGACAATTATTTTAGCGGCTTAGTTTCGAAAGCTTATTATGAGGAGCCTTTTAAAATTACCAATAATTTAGGTAAGTATACATTGACTGTAAAGGTGGAAGGCGGAGGTAAAAAAAGTCAATTGGATGCATTCATACACGGAGTGGCACGAGCACTTTCAACAATCGAAGAGAAAAATAAGCAGATATTAAAGAAAAAAGGCTTTCTTACAAGAGATGCAAGGGTAAGGCAGAGAAGAAAAGTTGGAATGGGTGGAAAATCAAGAAGAAAGAAACAATCTCCAAAGAGGTAATTTATTCTTCAATAAATTCTTTTATTGCAACGGCATTGTTGTGCTCAATATTTTTAGCTCCGAACAAAAGAGTTACAGTACCTTTTTGTTTTTTAATTTTATTAAGTAGTTGTTCTTTATCTTTTAGTTCCTCAAAATACCTTTTTTTGAATTCATCCCATTTGTTATCTTCGTGATTAAACCACTTGCGAAGTTCATTTGAGGGAGCAACATCTTTGATCCATAAATCAATTTTTGCCTGAGCTTTTGAAATACCTCTCGGCCAGAGTCTATCAACAAGAATTCTTACTCCGTCATTTACCGAGGGTTTTTCATAAATCCTTTTAATAAGCATCATAGATTAAAATATACAGTTAGATTAATTTTTTTTCAATGATTTTTTTTGCCCAGGGAGCAAGGAGAGGATAAATCCTGCTTTTTTTATTCAATAATTCGTTTTTGGAAAGAATCGAATATCCGTAAGCAAAATTATGGTGGGGTACGGGAAGTTTCTTAATTTTTATTTCCAGTATTTCGTCCATTTCGTGTTCGGTATAAATGCTGTTTGGATCCTTTTCTTTGTAATAGACAATTCCAAGACTGACAGGTTTTGACAAAAGATCATTTTTGTCTATCTTCCATTCCCTTTTTAAGGCCTGGTAAATCGCTTCGTTTATATCCTGCAATTTCCCTTTTTTAAATTCCTGATGCGAGGAAAAAGAAAGGTCGTAGGTCCCGTCAAACGCCGGATGTTTTCTGTGCTGAATAATATAATAGTTTTTATATTTCAATATTAATGTAAAGCCTTTGTGCAAAATTCCCTTTTTATGCGCTTCCCATTTTTCAATTCTTCCGGTTATGTCATTTTTTTTATCAACACCGGCGATTATCTGTTTTTGGTCGTAATATGAGTTTTTGTTCATAGTGTTTTATATCTTTCCTTTAGCGCTATTATATCCCCTTGCGGCAATTTAAACGTCATATCTTTTTCTGGCACTATCTGTGGAAGATATACAACCGGATCTATCCCTTCGTTTCTAAAAATGTCCAGAATCTTTTGGAAATCTTCTTCCAATTCCGATGCTCCGGCTGTTGCTCCGACTTTTTCTACTCCTTTTGTAAACCATTCCCTTTGTACGTCCTCGGGTTTGTCCACCAAAGCTGACGGGATTCCTTTTTTCTCCGCTTTTTTTCTAAGCTCTTCCGAGTTATGGCTGTGAGAAGAGCCGGCAACAAGTAAAAAATCTACAGTGTGATTGTCTAATAAATCTTCTGCCGCAAGTTGTCTGTTGTCGGTTGCATAACAAATATCGTTTCTGTTTGGAATTATTATTCCGGGAAATTTGTCTTGAAGCTTTTGTTGAGTATCTTTTACCTCATCTGTTGCAAGGGTAGTCTGGGAATAGACGACGATCTCTTTATCACGGGGTAGAACTAGAGTGTTAATATCTGTATCGGGCTCAATAAATGTCCTATTTTTTTCATCAAGTTCACCCAAGACCCCAACTGTTTCAGGATGACCATCTTTTCCTATGTAAACAATATGTTTTCCCTGAGCCTGCGTATTTTTTACGCGTGTATGAACAACCGTCACAAGTTGACATGTTACATCTATGGTTAAAAATCCCTTTTCGGCTGCAATTTTATGATAATCGGGAGGAACTCCGTGTGCGGAAAAAAATACTATCGAATTATCCGGAACTAAATCCCAGTTGTTTCTTACGCTTACCAAGCCTCTTGAATTAAGCCTATTCATCACAGGGTTATTGTTAACAATATCCCAGTTAGAGTACACCGGTTCTCTGCCGTCGACAATGTCAAGAACCTGGTTGGCTGCTTCTATCGCCATATTGACACCGCCGCATGGACCTCTGTTTCCCGCCACCAATACCTCCTTTACAGTAAAAGGAGTAAGCTTAGTTTCAGGTTTTGGTCTATAAACTTCAGGGTTCATATTTGAGGACCCCAATTATATCAAGTAGTACTTATAATTGCTAACTCTGTCGTGCCTGCATAACCTTTATTAAATCGTAACAAATTTGTTTGTATTCATCGCCAAGGCTGCTTCTGGATATTATTACCTTTGCATCTTCCAGATTTTGCAGAATCATTTTTTTCCCATTTTCTATTGCTCCTGAGTCTGAAAAAATTTTGATTACTTCCTGTTGTTGATTTTCATTCAGTTCTTTACCCAAGTATTGCAAAAGGGTATCTTTTTGTTCTAGGGTGCCCCTTTCTAGGATAAAATTTGTAAAGAATGTGTGTTGATGGTCTGCGATATCTCTCAGGACTGCCTTTTCTAAAACTTTTGGATCTCCGATAATATCAAGTAAATCGTCCTGCATCTGGAAGGCAATCCCAAGTTTTGTACCTAAACTCTCGCAGAAATCATCCATGTTATGGGTTGTATTTGCGAGTGAGGCGCCTATTTCCATGGGCCGTACGAAAGTGTATCTTGAAGTTTTAAGCCTTGTTTTCTCGGTTATCAACTCTTCTTCGGCTTTTTCTCTGGTTGTTATATCGATATCCAGCATTTGTCCAAGTATTACTTCGTCGACCATTTTATAGAAATAATCATGGGCAAGCGTAATATTTTCTATCGGAAAATTTCTGTTGTCTAAGAATATTTCCATAGCCCAGGAAAAAAACAGGTCGCCGACGAGTATAGCCTGTGCTTCTGAATTATTTTCGGTGTCCCCCGACCTTTTTGCGTCCTTTAATTTTTTAGAAACAAAATGGTGTATGGTGGGAACTCCGTGCCTGGTATTTCCTTTATCCATAACGTCGTCGTGAATAAGAGCAAACATATGAACTATTTCAAGGGAAATAAAAAGTTTAATCGCGTTCTCGATATCTTTGCCGCCCATAGCAACATACATAACGTAGGCTATATAAGGCCTTATTCTTTTTCCGCCCGAAAGAGTCAAGCGTTTAGAATATTGGACAAACTCTTTGATAAAGGGGTCGGAAGTCTGCGTAAGGTATTCTTCTATTCTGTCAGCTAGGAATTTTTCCAGGACCGGGTCAAAAACTTCCTTAAATTCTTTTAAGCTATACATAACAATTTTCTATTGTATCATTTTGAGTTTAAAAATAAAGCCTCGATGTTATATAATATATAAGTAATTTTTGGGGTGTAGTTTATCGGCGGAATGCGATAGTCACCTAAAGCGTGATGCGCATAATTCTGCAAAATTTCGGGGAATAGTTTAACGGTAGAATACGCGCATGGGGTGCGTGCGGTCTGGGTTCAATTCCCTGTTCCCCGACTGAAATTTTGCAGAATCTTCGAGGTTGTGTGTGGATCGAAGTCAATTCTCGGCACCCCGCCCAAACATTTACCACTTGCAAACGGTAAAAAACTTGTTACAATAAAAAGCACAAATGGGAAGAACCCCTTCGTCTCAAAAGCAAGAAAAACCACTGCCCAATGGACAAGCAAAAGACTCTCAAAAGCTTGAAGCTGTAAAGCTTGCGATGGAACAAATCGAAAAACAGTACGGACGCGGTTCCATCATGCGTTTTGGCGAGATAGGTGAAAAGCTTGATATTTCTGTCATTTCCACAGGCTGTCTTCCTTTAGATTTAGCGCTCGGAGTAGGAGGAGTGCCAAGAGGAAGGATAATCGAAATATACGGCCCGGAAGCTTCCGGAAAAACCACGGTTTGTCTTTCAATCATCGCCCAGGCTCAAAAACATGGAGGAGTTGCGGCTTTCATAGACGCCGAACACGCGCTTGATCCGCTTTGGGCGGAAAGAATTGGCGTTAAGCTTGACGATCTTTTGATTTCTCAGCCAGATACCGGCGAACAGGCATTGGAGATTGCCGAAAGCCTTATTAGAAGCGGCGGGATAGACGTTTTGGTAATAGACTCGGTTGCAGCATTGGTCCCGAGAGCCGAAATCGAAGGAGATATGGGAGACGCGGTAATGGGTCTGCAAGCAAGGCTTATGTCGCAGGCGCTGAGAAAATTAACTGCTGTTATTTCAAAATCTAAAACCGTAGTTATTTTTACAAATCAGCTGAGGCAAAAAATCGGAGTAATGTTTGGAAACCCGGAAACAACAACTGGCGGTCTTGCATTAAAGTTCTATTCATCCGTAAGGATTGACATAAGAAAAATTGAAAGTCTTAAAGAGGCAGATAAGGTAATTGGATCAAGGCACAGGGCGAAAATCGTAAAAAACAAAGTTTCATCGCCCTTCAGGATTGCGGAATTTGATGTTTATGGAGATACGGGTATTTCAAGGGAAGGGGGCATAATGGACGTTGGGGTTGATATGGGAATAATCCAAAAGTCCGGCGCCTTCTTCAAGTTTGGCGATCTTATGCTTGGTCAGGGAAAACAGGCAGCAATACTTTTCTTGCAGAAAAAACCTGATACAGCTAAAAAAATAGTTGAGCAAATTCTTAACAAAAGTAAAACTTCGGGGACGCCCGTTGAGGTTGGGGTAGAAACTGCAAGTAAAGATTAGACTTTAGTGGACAATTTTGAAAAACTTTACAAAAAAAGCCTCCATTTTTTATCGTTCAGGCCGCGCAGCGAGAAGGAAGTAAGGGATTATTTAAAGAAAAATAAGGCCGACAGCGAACACCTGGAAAAAATCATCAATTCGCTTAAGAAAAGTAAGTTTCTGGACGATGAAGAATTCGCAAAGTGGTGGATTGAGCAAAGGACGTTGATAAATCCCAGGGCCTTAAGAGTTATAAAACTCGAGTTAAGAAAAAAGGGAATATCCGAAGAAACAGTTGATTCGGCAATTTCAGCTTTCCAATCTTCTGACTCTGTGGATTTTGATTCAGCTCTGAAGCTTGCAGAAAAAAGGGTAGAAAGGCTAAAAAACGAAATTCCACAAAAAAAACGGGAAAAATTGCTAAGATATCTTTCTTCCAGAGGTTTTAACTACGAAACAATAAAAGATGTTGTTGACCGGGTTTTAACAAAAAGGTATAATACATAAAAGATAAAAAGAAGGTATTATGAAAAGTATAAAGATAATATCATTTTCTTTGCTTGCAGCCCATTAAGTTTGGGACCTCTTTTTGTCTTCAATTTTGAATATGGCACAAACTAACCAGGATTTAATCTCACTCGAAAAAAAACTTCTCGAAAAAGAGGAAAAACTTGAAGCAGAGCAAAAAAAATTAGAAAAAGAAAAAGAAAAAATAAGGGAGCTTCAGGAGAAATACGAAGAAAAACTTGAAAGATCATCTTCACTTACGCGCGAAGAGGCAAAAAAAGAATTCCTTTCGGAAGTTGAGCAACATGAGACTAAAACAGTTGCAAAGCTTATTAAGGAAAGAGAGGAAGATGCTAAGCTGACTGCCGACCGCAAGGCGCAGGAAATTTTAGTCGATTCAATGCGCCACGGAGCCACCAATTATATTGCCGAATTTACGGTTTCTATAGTTAAAATTGCAGATGAAGAAATTAAGGGAAGAATTATCGGCAAAGAAGGAAGGAATATCAGGGCTTTTGAGCAGGCAACAGGTGTTGACGTCGATCTGGATGAAGAGGGAGTAATAAGGCTTTCGTCGTTTGACCAGGTAAGAAGGGAAATTGCAAGAAGGTCGCTTGAAAAACTCGTAAAGGATACAAGAATCCAACCGTTTAGAATAGAAGAATTGGTTGAACAGACAAAACAGGAAGTAGAAAGGATAATGTTTGAAGAGGGCGAAAGATTGACCCACGAAGTCGGTGTATATAACCTTCCAAAAGAGTTAATTTCAATTCTTGGGAGATTCAAGTTTAGAACTTCATACGGACAAAACTTGGTGGTCCACACCTTGGAGGATGTAAAAATAGGTGTCCATATAGCTCAGGAAATAGGCGCGGATGCCAATGTCGTGAGGCTTGGCGCTTTATTTCATGATATAGGCAAAGTTTTGGAAGGGGAGGGCAGCCACGTAAAGCTGGGGGTAGATTTGTTAAAGAAGTTCAATATTCCAGAACCTATAGTAAATTGTGTCTGGGAACATCATGAAGATAAGCCATTTTCCTCGGTAGAGTCGGTGATTGTCCATATCGCAGATCAGATTTCAGGGGCAAGGCCCGGAGCTAGATACGAGGACGTCGAAGAATACGGGAAAAGGATAACCGAAATGGAAGAGATTGCGAAAAAATACGATGGCGTAGAAGACGCATACGCCTTTGAAGCCGGAAGGGAGTTAAGGGTGATTATTGACCCCGGAATACTCGACGATGCACAGACAACTGTGCTTGCTGCAAAAATAAGAGATGAAGTATCAAAGTCTCAGGCCGTACCCGGAGAAATAAAAGTAACGGCCATTAGAGAGTTTAGGGCGGTATCTTCGGAGTTTTCTTCATAAAATTTTATAATTTGACATCTTTTGTTATATTGACAAATTAGGGTTTAGATTGTATTGTTAAGCTAATCATAATAAGCAGTTAGCAGTCGGCTACTAGTTTTTGGTAATCTAATCGTTAGTCTCTGAATGCTAAACGCTTAAACTAAGGAGGTGAATAAAATGACAAAAAAGGATCTCATTGAATTAGTAGCAAAAAAGTCAAATCTTACCAATAAAGCTTCACGAGAGGCTGTTACCGCATTTCTTAATGGGATAAGAGATTCGCTAAAAAGTGGGGAAAAGGTAGTAATTACTGGTTTTGGGACGTTTTCTGTGAGAAAGAGAGCAACAAGACCGGGCCGAAATCCAAAGACGGGAGAAAAAATTACTATCCAAGCAAGAAAAGCTCCGGGTTTTACTCCAGGTAAGACGCTTAAGAAAGCTGTTAGATAAATTGCAAAATAAGAATTGGAATTTGGGATTTGTTATAATTAGTCTATGACATTAAGACTGAAGTCCATCTTTTTAATAGCAACAGGTCTTTTGCTTGTATGGTTTTTGTATATAGAAAGGGCAATCTTAACCCCTTTCATAATTGCCGGAATATTCGCGTATATATTTAACCCTGTCGTTAATTTTTTCTCCGATAAGTTTAAATTTCCAAGAACATTATCAGTTGTAGTTATCTATGCATTAATTATTGCTCTGTTGGGACTGGCGGGAATCGTATTTTCCCAAAGGGCAGTTGAGGAGTCTTATGAATTAAGGCAGGAGGTATATGCCCTTACTAAGATTACCAGAACGCAAATCAACAATATACCAAACTGGTTAAGACCGACGATTAATGATACCTTATATACCGTAGAAAGTTCTACTAATATTTCCTATCCATCTATTTTTTCGTTTTTCCCCCAAGTTTTTTCACGAGTAATCAGTTTTATAATTTTCTTTTTTTCCGCATTCTATTTTCTTAAGGAAGGTGGAAATATGGTTGACAGAATGTTAAATTTTCTTCCACGCCACTACAGAATTGAAATGGAAATACTTTTAAGAAAAATAAATTCGGTGTTAGTGGGGTATTTAAGGGGACAGATTTTTCTCGTATTTTTCGTTTCTTCGTTACTCTTTATTTTACTTACGATTCTAGGAGTGAGGTTTTCTTTTATCTTGGCGGTTTTTTCGGGTTTTGCCGAAATAGTACCGATTATAGGCCCGATAGTAGCAACAGCTATCGCCGCAATTGTGGCTTTCTTGGGAGGAAGCGCCAATTTTAACATATCGTCAATCCAGCTTGCTTTAATAGTTATCGCAGTTTATTTTATTGTCAGGCAATTCCAGGATTATTTTGTAAATCCCTATGTTATGGGTAAAATTACAAAACTCCACCCGTTAATAATCCTTTTTTCAGTTATCGCCGGAGAGCATATTGCAGGAATTTTAGGACTAGTTTTGGCAGTGCCGATTGCGGGAACTTTAAGAGTAATAGTTGAGTTTTCTATGGATAAGCTTAACAATCACGATGAGGAAACATTGGAACTTTCGGAAGGTAGTAAGCCAGATTCTGTTTCTAGCCATTCGAAAAAATCTTAGGGCTATAAGTTGCAATCTATCTTAATAGTGATATTTGGTCACTTTATCCCCTTTTAGGGATGCCCTCAATCTTTAATGCTCCCCTAAAGCAAGGTTTTAACGCATTCTTCGGAGGTTGCAGCAGGTGGGATTGTCCGTTTCACTCCTACTCGTCTCTGTTACTCTCAGATTTTGTTGATTCAAAATCTGTCCCAAATCTTAAATGTAGGTAAAAAATTTGGGCACCAGCTATTGCTAGTCGGAACTTGTGTTCCGTCCCCGGCCTTAGACCTGTCTGGACTTTCCTCTCCTCACATTCTAAAATACAAGGAGTAGCAACTCTCCTTCCGAAAGTTCAAGCGTATTTTAGCAAAAAACCTGTTTTTTGTCGAATTAAGAGACTCCAATTCATTTTATGCATCGCATAGAATTTTAATATCTAAGGTACAGCAAGCTATCTATGCATTACAAAGGATTTTATACTCGCATTTTTTGCAGAGGATGTTTTTGCTGCATTTAAAGTCGCTGCGTTCGATTTCTTTAATTTTCTCGAGCAATTCGTTTTCGTATCTTTTTAGGTCCTGTTTTGTAAAATGCATTGATTTTTTAGTCCCCGCTTCAATGAAGTGCAGGGTTAAGGTAATAGCTTCCGGTTTTCTGTTTAGAAGTTCATCATTAATTTTTGTTGCGGCTAGGGCATAAATCGCAAGCTGCAGTTCATGTGACTCGGCGGCCTTAGGATTATCTTCACCGGTTTTATAATCGATAATCTCTATTCCGTTCTGACCGTTATTGTCGATTCTGTCTATTTTGCCGGAGACTTTTATTCCGTTTTTCAAATTAAATGAAAAAGGTAGCTCGAGCGCCAAGGGCTTTGCGGGCGGGTTACATTCGCTTTTATAATACTTTTTAAGTGCTTTAATTGCCCGTTGATAGCTTTCCTTTTCATGTTGTTGATTATCATAGCCTTCATTGACCCATTCTCGCTGAAGTATTTGAAGCATGTCTTTTAAATTAAGAGATTTACCTTCTTGGACAGATTTATAGTAATAATATAAAGTGCTATGAAGCGAAATTCCGAAACTTTGGACAAAGGATTTTGGTGTCGGAATATTAAAAATAACCTTCGCTTTATAATGAAGCGGGCAAATGTCAAACATTTGAAGATTTGAATAGGTAATGTGTTTTATTTTAATTGGTTTTACTTTTTCCTCGATGTTTCCTTTTTCTTCGTATAAAGACAACGTTTTAATTAAAGAATCGTGCTTGTTAGAAGACATATCAGATTTTTCAGTTTTTATGTCCGGGAGGCTTTCATAGATAAACTGAGAGAGCCTTTTGATTCTTTTCCCGGTACCATAATAATCTGAAGCGGCAAAATACAAACGCTCCCTAGCTCTTGTCATTCCTACATAAAAAAGTCTTCTTTCCTCTTCAAGATGGAAATCGGCTTCTGCGGGAAGCTTTTCTTTTATTATGCCCTGTGGAAGAGGTATTTTTTCCGATCTTTCTCTGGAAGGAAATCTGTCGGAAACAAGGTTTACCATAAACACGATTTTAAATTCCAGGCCTTTGCTTGAATGCGCGGTCAATATATTTACCGCATTCCTGTCTTTTATATCCATGTCTGCCGCAGTCGGGCTGTCGCCTAATTCAAGCATTAAATCAAACCATTCAACAATTATATATATATTGCTGTTGGCTCGTTCAGATTCAAAAGATTTGATCCTGTCGAAGAGTTTTGCGACGTTTTGTACTTTACGCTCTTTGCTTATGGAGTCTATTTCTTGGAACGATTTTAAAAGTCCCGAATCAGAGACAAAATAATATAAAATTTGTCCTGCACTTTCTTTTTTTGCCTTTTCCAAATGTTTTGTCACCATTTTTACAAAATCTTTTAGTTTTTGTTTTGTACTGTTTTTCAAAAAACCAAGATTTTCTTCCTGCATCGCCTCAAAAAGAGAAATATTCTTTTTCTTGGCAAAATTGAGAAGATAGTTTATTTCAATTACGGGAAGTTTGAAAATATCCATGGATAAAACTCTGAATAAAGACACGGAATCAAATAGGTTTGTGAGAAAGGTTAAATATGAGACTAGATCTTTTACTTCCTCCTGTTGAAAAAGATAGCCGGTCCCCAAAAATTGATAGGGGATTCTATTTCTTTGCAAAGCCTGGGTTATAGTCTGGGAATGATTGTTTGCCCTAACGAGAACGGCGATATCTTTATAGTTATATTTTTTGCTTAAAGACTTTATTTCTTTTGCAATTTCTTCTGCTTCGTCTTCCGGTCTAGTTGTATGAATTAAATTAATTGGAGCTTCTTTTTCGTTTGAGTGGCTTTTTAATTTTTTGTTTATTTTTTCCGCTACCTCAAGCCTGTTGGGGTTATTATTTTGAATAAGTTTATAAGCGCTGTCTAAAATTGTCTGGATTGACCTGTAATTGTTATTTAAAACTATGATTTTGGCGTTTTTAAAGTTGTCTCTGAATTGTAGGACGTTTGAGACCGCAGCTCCGCGAAAGCGGTAAATAGACTGGTCGTCGTCTGCGACAACGGCAATATTTTTATCTCCTTGGCCTGCAAGGAGCATCGCGAGTTCATTTTGGGCATAGTTTGTATCCTGAAATTCATCCACCATTATAAATTTAAATTGATTCTGGTATTTTTTAAGGATATTTTTGCGAAGCCTAAATATTAAAAGCGTGTTTGCTATTAAGTCGGAAAAATCCATTACGGACTCCCGAATTTTTATTTCTTCGTATTTCTTGTAAGCGTTTGCAAGCTCCAAATATTCCTTCCTTTCCTCTCTTTTTTTAAGACTCATTGCCCACTTTAAATATTCCTGCCATGTAACATCCTCATCTTTTAGTCTTGAAAAGTGGGTCAGTAAGGCATCCAAAAATTTCGTGGGATTTCCTAAAGGTTTATATATTTTTAGTCCCAGGTCGAAAAGGTGTTTGCGAAGCAAAAGTACCGATTCACTCTCTGTCATAAGTTTATAATTGGGGTCAAGGCCTATTGTATAAGCTTCGTCGCGCAGAATTTTGTCACAGAAAGAATGGAAAGTATGGACCCATAAATTCGTATATCCGTAGGGAAGAAGAATATCCAAACGCTCCTGCATTTCAAAGGCAGCTTTTTCTGTAAACGTAAGCGCTAATATTCGCTGCGGCGGAATCTTTTTGTCGACTACCAGATGTCTTAACCTTTGGGTAATTACCGTAGTTTTCCCCGTTCCCGCTCCGGCTATTATTAAAAGCGGTCCATTTTCGTGCTTAACTGCTCTAAGCTGGTTTTTGTCAAGACCGATGCCTTTATTCATGAAGCTTATTTTAGCATATGCAAGCTAAGCGCAGTGCTGTTATGTGCAAGCGAAGCGCAGTCAGGAGTTTTAACTTGCAGTGCGAAGCGCGGGACGGTTTATTTTACGATTACAGTTCCTTTTTCCGAAGGATTCAGTTGGTTGTGGTAAGTGTAAGTCCCGGGTTTGTCAAAAGTAACACCGACACTCGAACCGTTTGCAAAAAGTCCTAAATTCAGGAAGGGCCATAAAGAATTGTTTGGGAAATTATCGGAATTTACCGTTCCCTGTGTACCGCTAATGTTTTGCCATACAACTCTTTGACCGGCATTAATTGTTACTGTCTGTGGATTAAACCCGGAAGAAGTAAGACTTATATTTTTAGTTGTGTTTATGATTTGTTGTACGGCTTGCTTTTGAGCCTCTTGGTTAGTATTTTTTGCGCTATTTTGACCATTTGTATTTGCATTGTTTCCCAAAAGAAGCGTTGCGGCTACTGCTATTACTAAAATAACTACAACGGCAACAGAGACTAAAACTAAGATTTTGTTATTCTTATTCCTAATCATAACTCATTCCTGTAAACAAACTAATTAAAGAGTAGCATTATTTTTTATTCTTTGCAATTATTATTTATTTGTTTCATGCAATTGTTTAGTTGAGTTTATTTTCTGTCCCAAAGAGGAAAGGTTTGATGAGACGTTTCCATATTGCGAATAAGCGTTGTTAATATGTTTCCCCAGTACCGAGAGGTTGTCGGTAAGCTTTTCGTAGTCCAGTTGGATGTTCCTGATTATTGCAAACATCTCTTTTGATTTACTCTCAATCTTCTTACCTTCAAACGCCAAAAGTATCGTCTGGAGGTGTGCATAAAGGGTAGATGGAGATACCATATAGACTCTTAATTTTCTAGCAAAATCCAAAATTTCCGCTTGATTCACGATTTCATAATAAACTGATTCGCTTGGAATATACATAAGAGCAAAGTCCATTGTCCCTTCGGCGGGCAAAATGTATTTTTTCGATATGTCTTCGATATGTTTTTTTACGTCCTTTATAAATTCCTTTTCAAAAATTCTTTTTTCCTCGGCTTTTTCCGCTTTTGCCATTTTCTGAAAGTTTTCCATGGGAAATTTTGAATCTATGGGGAGAATTCCGGCGTCGGTTTTTATCGCTGCATCAACCTTATCTCCTGATTTAAATTCATATTGAAGATAGAAACTAGATTTTGGAAACATCTGAGATATTAAGTCTTTAAGCACCTGTTCGCCTATATTGCCGCGAAGCTTCGGGCTTTTTAGAAATTCCTGGAGTTCGCGCATATTTCTTCCTATTTCGGACATCTCGCCGATTTCTTTTTCTACGTCTTGTATCACGACGGCAGCCTTATCCAGGCGCTCGTTTAACTGTTTTGTATTTTCCTGAAGCGTTTTGACTGTTTGGGAGGACGAGCTATTTATTGTCGTTTGCATGGTTTTCAGCCATTCAATAAGCGCCTCGTCTGTTTTGGGTTTGGAGATGTCGGATAACTTTTTATTGATCAAGTACCAAAGGAGCAAAAAACCGGCTACCAGAATCAGAATTATCAGGAGGACATCGTATGGCATGGATTTATTTTACCATTTTCAGTCAAAATAAGCTTCCGGATCAGCCGTTAAATTTTTCCAAGGCTCTTGTTTATAATTAAAGAAAGAGGCAGCCGCAATCATTGCCGCATTATCGGTGCATAGCCGCTTTTCGGGAACGAAAAGCGGAATTTTCAACTTCAAATTTTCAATTTTAAATTCAAACTTATTTCTTAGAGTTTGGTTGGCCGCAACTCCGCCGCCCAAAACTATAGATCTGGAATGCGTTTTTACAGCAGCAGTAATAGTTTTTTTGATCAGGACTTCAAATATCGCTTCCTGTATGGAAAAGGAAATATTTTTTAAAACATCTTCGTTTAGATTTTTTGCTCCGATTTCTTCCGCCTTTCTGACAACTGCTGTCTTTAGGCCCGAGAAGGAAAAATCGAATTCTCCGGAATCAATAAGCGGCCTAGGAAAATTAAACACGTCCTTTTTGATGCCTGATGCCAATTTTTCAATTTGCGGACCCGCAGGATAAGATAGTCCTAGAATTCTTCCGGTTTTATCAAAAGCTTCGCCCGCTGCATCGTCGCGCGTTCCTCCGAGCCATACTATTTCTCTATGGTTTTTTATTAAAACCAGATCCGTATGGCCACCCGAAACGATAAGGGCTGTTACGGGAAAATTTATTTTTTCCGAGTTTCCGTTTTCGATCCAGTTTGCGTAAATATGTCCGAAAAGATGATTTACGGGGACTATCGGTTTGTCCCAGATGTACGAAATTGTTTTTGCCGTTTCAACTCCGACAAGAAGGGAGCCAATAAGCCCCGGACCGGTTGTTACGGCAATTGCATCAATTTCTTCTCTTGGATTTTTTAATCCCTCTATAGACTTTTTAATTACCGGAATTATATATTTAACCTGTTCTCTTGCGGCGATTTCAGGGATTATCCCACCGGTTTTAGCATGAAGCGCGAGGGAGGACGAAACTACGTTTGTAATAAGTTCGACTTTTTGATCTTTTTTTTCCGCTCTTACTAGGCTTGCAGAGGTTTCATCGCAGCTTGTTTCAATTCCCAAGATTATCATAAGCTTATTTCAACAACGTCTCCTTTTTTAAAATGATATTTTTGAGAAAGCCCGGCATTAATTTCCAGAACATAGTTTGCTTTTTCCGAAGGGGTTACTGTCACGGGTTGCTCGTTGATATTTTTGGGATACGGCAAATTTGGGAAAATGTCTACTATTTTATCGTTATTTATATATATTATGTCTATCGGAAACTTCATTCCATGCATCCAGAATGCATAGTAATCAGGATAAGAAAACGGGAAAATCATTCCACGGTCCTGGGGCAACTTGTTATAGATATCAAGTCCCAATTCTTGTTGTTTAGGAGTTTTGGCCACATCCACGTAAAAAGTTTTTCCGTCTATTTTTACATACGCATTAGACGGATTTCTCTCGATATTTAAAACGACTATAACCAAAATTATTATAATAACTGTTAAAAGGGAAGTTATTAAGAATTTCATTGTTAAAAGTCCTTTGCTATTTGCTTTGCAAGATTGGAAGTCGACCTATCACTGAATCTTCCTATTACGTATGAAACTTTTGCGCCGGAAAGTTTTGCCTGTCTTTTAATATGAAAGTTTTGCAACTCTTCCTTGGTCGCCGCGATTACATCAGGCTTAATTTTTAAAATCAAATTGTCGTAATCGGCATTTGTTAAAATTCCTTCAAGGTTAATTATATAATCTACAAAAATAATTGAAGAAAGGATCTGCGCCCTGTCGTTTTGGGAGTTTATCGGTCTGTTTGGGCCCTTGAGTTTCTTTACAGCCTCATCACTTTCCAAAAAAAGAATTAAAATGTCTCCTTTTTGTTTTGCTTTTTGCAAAAATTTTATATGTCCAATATGGAGGATATCAAAGCATCCCCCGCAAATTACAATCTTTTTATTTTGTTGCTTAAGCTTTTTAATTATGCTTTCTGCCGAATTGCTCGAAAGAATTTTATTCATACTTTTATCAATTATTATTTTGTACCTACCATATATACTGCTTGCCAGGGTTGATAATTAGAAACGAATTTATCCGAAATTATGGTTTTTCCGTTTCTTGTAACTGTTCTCGTAAAATATACGTGTGCCCCCCATGCGGCAAAATCTGTTTGTTTTACTACGCCTTTTGGAAGAGTAGGGTCGTCTTGATAAAGTGGAGGTGGAGGAGGGGTTAGGTCTGAGACGACGGGCTTAGTCATAGTAACTTCGCGTCCGTCGCTTGTCCCATAAAGATAAAATGCAAGAGAATCATTGTTAAGATCGACCTCACTTTCTATCAGGATGTAGTGTCCTGTATCATTTTTAAATTTTAAGTCAACGGTCGGAACATAAATTGTCGCGTCGATTCCCGGAGGGGAATCCTCTTCATAGTATCCGACTCTATATGCGTGAGCATGCCTCTCGACAACGGGAAGCCCGGCATTAAGTATCGCACGGAAGAAGGTAGTCGATACCTGACATACTCCACCTCCGTCGCCTAAAACCGTCCTTCCGTTTTGTATGATATAAGCTTGCTGATATCCCGTAAAGGATGACACGTCTCCTAAAGCGTTGTCAAAAGAGAAAGTTTCCCCGGGTTTAACAAGTATTCCGTTTAACCTTGTTGCGGCCAAGTTTATGTTATAAACCCTTGAAGCTGCCGACCCGTAAAAAAGCGAGTGCCCTTGTCCTATCAACTCTTTAATGCCCATATTATTTACGCTTGCCGTTGTTATCTCCGGCTCCAATATTTTTATAGGAATATTTATAGTCAAATTGCCTGTTTTCTGCGCGGTAATTGAAAGAGCTTTAGACAAAAGCATGTTAGTTAGAGCATCGTAGTCAATCGCTTGTCCGTTCTCAGATGGTTTGAATGCGGTAACCCTGTTGTTGTTGAATTTAAATAATGCGTCTACCGGCTGCTTATCTAACTTTTGTGAAACAGCGTTAAGCTCCGAAGACAGCTCTTGCTGGTCCAAAGTGTAAGATACCGGAAGTTTTATGCCCACAAGATATGCCTGGAGTATTATGCTGAGGTCTGACAAGAAATTCCCGGACCTTCCTATTACATATGCTTGTTCGGAAGATAGGTGTTTATCAAAGCCAAAATTAATGTCTTTCGCCGAGAATGTTGCAATGCCGTAATCGCTTTTTAGAGTGATTTCCGTGTTCCCGATCTGGCCATTCTTATTTGCAAAATAATTGTCAACGAATTGTTTTGTTTTTCCTCCGAAGTCGATATTATTGACATAAACACCTAAATATACTTTATTACTATAATAGGTTTTGTACAGAAGAAAGCCGATGCTTATTATAAAAAGCAACGTGAGAAAAGCACCCGTTAAAAACCAGAAGATTGTTTTTGAGGCACTGAGCAGTTGTTTTTTTTGTTTGGGATTTAGCTTAAAGCTAATTTTAGGAAAACGCTCCTTCATTGAATATGCTTTATAATTCGTATTATACTATAAACTGACCCATGGAAAATAAAACAATCTTTCAAAATCCGCAAGTCCCTCCCCAACCTGCCCAAAAGGTTGAAGACCCGCTTTACTCAGTTGCAAATCAGCCTCAGGAAGAAAGAACCGCCCCTCTTTTTCAGGCGCAACCACAACAACAGGGCAATTATCCGCCTCCAAGCGGTCAGCAAGTTTACCAAAATTCTCCTCTGACGGATTTTTACCCCCAGCCTAAGCAAAAAAAAGGTGGCGGTTCTTCTGGAAAAAAGATAGTCAGTATTTTTTTGTCCGTTTTTATAGTAGTAGCTTTTATTTTAATATTGGCTCTTGGAGCAATTTTCGTATTGAGCAATAGTTCCGGCAATAGCTCGAATTCTTCGGGTGGGGCAGTTACATTAACATATTGGGGGCTTTTTGAAGAAAGCAGCACCATGCAGGGAATAATCAACCAGTTTGAAAAACAAAACCCCGGCATAAAAATTAATTACGTTAAACAGGATATAAATCAATATAGAGAAAGGCTGGTTACGAGGATTGACAACGGTACGGGACCAGACATATTCAGATTCCATAACACTTGGTATCCTATGCTTTCGTCGGAGTTACTACCTCTTCCAAGCGATGTTATTACGCCGGATGAATTTAAACTGATTTATTATCCGGTTATGCAGAAAGATTTGATTAATAACGGTGCGATTTACGGCATTCCGCTTGAAGTAGACACGTTATCGCTTTTTATAAATAATACACTTTTCCAGGCGGCTGGGTTGCAAACTCCTGTAACATGGGACCAGTTTAGAAATGACGCAACTGCAATGACCGTAAAAGATCAGAACGGAAAAATTTTAACTGCCGGAGCGGCGATGGGAACTTATGACAATGTAGACCATGCGGCCGATATTTTATCTTTACTTATGCTTCAGAGCGGGGTGGATTTTAGTAACATTCAGGCATACTCCAGTCAGGTGCAGGATGCTTTTAATTTTTATACTTCGTTTACTTCGGACCCTAAAACTAGCATATGGGACGGAACTTTGGATCCTTCGACTCTGGCGTTCTCCAAAGGAAAACTTGGTATGTATTTTGGCTATTCGCAGGATTATTACACTATAAAACAGTATAATCCCAATCTTTCTTTCCAGGTTGTCCCGGTTCCACAGCTTCCGGGCGAAAATGTCACCTTGGCAAGTTATTGGGTAGAGGGTGTTTCGCAAAAAAGCAAATATCAAAAAGAAGCCTTAATGTTTATGAAGTTTTTGGCGCAAAAGGAAACGCAAGTAGAACTTTACCAGGATGAGGCAAAAATAAGGGATTTCGGAGAACCATACGCAAGGGTTGATTTGGCAGACAATCTGAAGTCAAATCCCAACGCCTATACTTTTGTTGCCCAGGCTCCGTATGCACAATCATCCTATTTCGTGAGCTCGACCGACGATAACGGGATTAATCAGCAGTTGGACGGTTATCTCGGAACCGCTATAAACACGATTTTGACCCAAGGCACTGCACCCGACGCGACGCAAACGTTTATTGAAGCAGTTTCTCCTATTTTGCAACAGGTTTCCAAGTGAGGACAGTATTGGCTAAAATCGTCTTTTTTAACAAATTTTAGCCTCAAAAAGTATACTAGAGGTCATTGACAAAAGCCTATGTTTACTATATCATGCTTTAACTAAGAAGTTATTACATTATTCCCTCTAGTCCGAAGCTGTGAGGGATTTTGTTTTAAATAGGTATAAGTTTATGGATTCAAAAACAATTTATTTGACAAAAGACGGCTTAGGGGAGCTTAAAAAAGAATATGAAGAGCTCAGCAAAATCAAAAGGCCTGACGTACTCGAAAGGGTTTCTCAGGCAAGGTCTATGGGCGATTTGTCCGAGAACGCCGAGTATGTCGCAGCCAGAGAAGAGTTGTCTTTTATAGACGGCAGGATCGATGAGCTTGAAGAATTGATAAAACAGGCGGTATTAATCCAGGAAAGCCGCAGCAAATCAAGCCAAACGGTAAAACTGGGTTCGACGGTGACTGTAAATATAAAAGGGAAGAAAGAAGTCTTCACCGTGGTCGGGGAATGGGAAGCAGATCCGGGAGAGAAAAAAATATCCCATGAATCTCCTCTTGGTAAAGCATTGATCGGCAAAAAAGTCGGAGAAAAAGTAGAGGTCGAAGCCCCCGCAGGAATAGTTGTTTACACAATCGCTTCCGTAAGCTAAAATAGTGCTTGAGTATAAAATCCCAGCTTATGTCAAAGTCAATGCTTGCCGTTGTTAAGGATTCTCCCAACGAAGGAGTTTCTATAAAAGAAATCCCTGTCCCGACCCCTAAAAAAGGCGAATTATTGGTAAAAGTTAAACTTGCTTCCATCTGCGGAACTGATATAAATATTTATAACTGGAACTCATGGGCAGAAAGCCATATAAAACCCCCGATTGTAATCGGCCACGAAGTTGTGGGAGAAGTTATTAAGATAAACGGCGATAATCCTCAAAATTTAAAACCGGGAGATTTGGTTTCGTCCGAAACCCACATTTTTTGCGGGCATTGTTATCAGTGTAAAATCGGCAATAAACATATCTGTGAAAATGTAGAGCTTTTTGGAATCGGCAGAAACGGCGGATTTGCCGAGTATGCGACAATCCCCATAAGGACTTCCTGGAAAAACGACAAAGCAATCCCCATTGAGGCGATGAGTTCGCAGGAACCACTTGGTAACGCGGTCCACGTAGTTACAACGGCAGGGGTTAAAGATAAGGAAGTTCTGGTTATGGGCTTGGGCCCTACCGGGCTTTGTGCTGTAGCCGCTGCTAAAGCGTTAGGTGCCAAAAAAGTAATTGCCGTAAACAGGGGCGCGTACAGAAGAAATTTGGGTAAGATTATGGGTGCCGATGAAGTATATGACAAACTTCCTCAGAAATATTTTGACAAGATGGACGTAGTGCTTGAAATGTCGGGCAACGAAACAGCGATCCAAATCGGTTTTGAAGCGGCCAGAATATCGGCAACTGTCATAATTTTCGGCATTCCTAAGGATGATATAACTCTTAACTTCGGGAAGTATTTTATCGACAAGGAATTGACCGTGAAAGGGGTTTTCGGAAGAAGAATCTGGGACACTTGGATTACCGTTTCGGATTTGCTAAAATCGGGAAAAGTCGATCTTACCAAAATCATAACCCATAGATTTGCAATGAAGGATTTTGAAAAAGCAATGGAAGTTATGAAATCTGGAGAATGCGGCAAGGTATTATTAGTTCCATAATGAGTAAAAACGATTTTTATAAAAAGCTGGAAGATGTCGTAAGAACGGGGAAAGCCCCTTATGTAATAGAATCCGGGCAGGGAGCTTATCTTACTATAAATGGCAAGAAAAAACTTAATTTTTGTTCAAGCCACTACCTGGGTTTTGCGGAAGACCAGAGACTTAAGACGGCGGTTAAAAAGGCGGTAGAAAAGTACGGAGTAGGAACAGGCTACAGGACTTTGGCGGGCACACACACTCTTCACCTCGAACTTGAAGAAGCAATAGCCAAATTTAAGGGAACGGAGGCGTCTGTTGTATTCTCAAGCGCTTATATGGCAAACGCTGCCGCAATACAGACAATTATCGGAAAGGAAGATATCGTCATTTCGGACGAATTAAACCATGCTTCAATAATTGACGCGGTAAGACTCTCGGGTGTCAAAAATAAGTTTATATATAAGCACGCCGACACAAGTGATTTGGAAGAAAAATTAAAAGAAGCCCAAAAGGTCCAAAAAGCTCCGAAATCGGACGGCGAGGAACCGCTTATTTTGATAGTTACGGATGGGGTTTTTTCGATGGACGGGGATTTGGCTCCTCTTCCCGGGATTGTAAGGCTTGCGGAGAAATATAAAGCCCTTACGATGGTTGATGATGCGCACGGTGAAGGGGTTTTGGGAAAAGGCGGAAGGGGAGTTGTCGACCATTACGGTTTGGTCGGGAAAATCGATATAGAAATAGGTAGTCTTTCCAAGGCATTTTCGGTTATAGGCGGATTCATTGCGGGAAATAGGACTTTGATCGGATACTATAATTTAAAGGCAAGGCAAAGGCTTTTTTCTATCGCCCCTACAATTCCCGATACGGCAGCGTCTTTGGAGGCGATTAGAATTTTACAGAAGTCCGATGCGGCTGTAAAAAAACTTTGGGAAAACGTCAACTATGTAAGGAATGAATTCAAAAAACTTGGATTTGACACGGGAAATTCGCAGACGCCAATTACTCCCGTAATGCTCGGAAGTGACGAAGTGGCCAAGGAGTTCAGCACCAGACTTTTTGACGAAGGAGTTTTTGCAACGCCGATTGTTTTTCCGATGGTTGCAAAAGGAGCGGCAAGAATAAGGGTTATTCCCTCGGCTTCACAAAGCAGGAAAGATCTGGATGTGGGAATAAAAGCATTCGAAAAAATCGGCAGGCAGTTGGGCGTAATCAAGTAGCTTCTTCAATTTTATCCTAAAAACTGTATAATTAGCATATGTTTTGGGCCGATAAAGTAGCAAGCGACATAATAAATTCCAAAAAATACAAACCCTACTGGGTTGACGATATGAAAACTCCTTCCGGTTTTTCTCATGTAGGCTCGTTGATGGGGCCGGTAATCCACAGCATGATCTACAGAAGCCTGAAAGACTCAGGCCAGAAGGCAAATTACACTTTTGTTATAAACGATTTTGATCCCGCGGACGATTTACTGCCCGAAATACGCGGCAGTTTCGAAAGCGAATTGGGAAAACCTTTAAAACTGGCAAAATCCCCGGACCCTAAATTTAAAAGTATGGCAGATTTGTTCGGGAGCGATTTCGTAAACGCCATAAAAAATCTAGGGGTAGAAGCAGAAATTCTATCCTCGTGGGAACTTTACCATAAGGGTAAATTTGACGAAGTCATAAGACAGGCTCTGGACGGCGCCGAGAAGATTCAGGATATATATCAAAGAGTTTCCGGGAGTAGAAAAAAGGAGGCCGGCTGGCTTCCGTTTCAGGTGATCTGCGAAAAATGCGGAAAACTCGGGACTACCAAAGTTTTTGCCTGGGACGGAGAAAAGGTCTCCTATAAGTGTGAACCAAGCCTTGTGACATGGGCAAAAGGCTGCGGACATGAGGGAAAAATTTCTCCATTCGGCGGAACCGGCAAACTGCCATGGAAAGTTGATTGGGCGGCGCACTGGAAAGTAATCGGCGTAACCGTTGAAGGTGCCGGCAAAGACCACGCGTCTGCCGGAGGGTCGTACGATATTGCGATGACTATCTGCAAAGAAATATTCAATTATGACCCTCCCTTTAAACTTCCTTATGAATTTGTACTAATTGGCGGAAAGAAAATGTCCTCATCCAAAGGTCTTGGTTTGAAAGCCCATGATTTGGTTTCGATTTTGCCTCCAAGTGTCGGACGGTATCTATTTGCAAGAAACGGAATTAAGTCGCAGACAAATTTTGATCCGGAGGGAACAAATGCAATACCTGTTCTTTTTGACGATTATCAAAAAGCAGCGGATGCATATTTTGAAGATGGCGACAAGGATTTGGCAAGAAGTTTCGAGCTTTCGCAGGTTGGAAAAATCGAAAAGCCGCCCAAAGTTAGATTTTCGGTCCTTGCACAATGGGTCCAAATGCCCGATATGGAGGAGGAGATAAAAAAAGAGGGACTAGGGACTTGGGCAGAATACGCAAAAGTTTGGGTTGATAGATTTGCGTCGGAAGAGGATAAATTTACGATCCAACAAGAGTTACCCTCAGAAGTAAAAAAACTATCCAGTATACAAAGGCATTTGCTTGAAAAAATTTTGAAGGAACTCGGGGAAACTTGGACGGGCGAAGATCTTCAAACTAGAATATATGAATTAGGTAAAGAGCTGGGCCTGGGCGGAAAAGAGACTTTTGCCGCAATTTATATTTCGCTTTTAGGAAAAGACCACGGACCTAAAGCCGCCTGGCTTATTTTATCATTAGACAAAAAATTCGTGGTACAAAGGTTTAGCGATGCTTCAAAAGCTTAGAAATTGACATTCTGTTTCGTCTTCTTCGGACGTCTATAAATGGTGGTTTATTGTTTCTCCCCTCATAATCTTGTGGATTATTCGAACCGGTATCAATAATACGGGGAACATCAGGACTTTGACCTAGTTGTTCAAAAATGCCTTTAGCCGATGGTTTTAACTCGGGTCCTGCCATAGGATCATACTATTATATATAAGCAATGCTAATTTACAAGTGGTATACTTTTTGGGAATGAAAAAAATTCTAGTTGCAACTACAAATATCGGGAAAAAACAGGAAATGTCGGATATACTAAAAACCCCCCTGGACTTTGTGGAACTGGAACTTGATGAAGTGCAAAGCATGGATATTTCGTATGTATCAAAAAGAAAAACGGAAGAAGCATTCAAAATCCTCAAAAAACCGGTAATAACGGATGACGTAGGAGTCTTTATTGATGCGTGGAACGGTTTCCCCGGGCCTTTTGCAAAATATATTTTAGAGACGCTGGGCAATAAAAATATTTTAAAGCTTTTGGAAAAGGAAAAAAACAGGAAAGTAATTGTTAAAAGTGCCGTTTCCTACCATGACGGAAAAAAAGTTCATACGTTTGTAGGGATCGCCGAAGGAAAATTAGCATATAAAGAGAAAGGAAAGAACGGTTGGGGTTTTGATCCGATTATAATTCCTCATGGCGATAAGAGAACGTTCGGAGAAATGAGACCGCATGAAAAAAACGGAGTATCTCACAGAAGAAAGGCGCTTGATAAATTAAAGGAGTTTTTGGAAAGCAAAAATAAAAAAATGCTATAATCGCCTTATGCTCGATATCAAGTTAATTAGACAAAATCCCGAAAAAATCCAAAAAGCCGCAAAGGATAAAGGTGTGGAAGTTAATCTAGAGCGCATCTTGGAAATAGACAGTAAAGTCAGGGGACTTGAATCGATAGTCCAAAAGCTTAGGGAAGAAAGGAATTCATTGGCAAGCGGCATTAAAGGTAAACCGACAAAAGAACAGATTGAAAAAGGCAGGAAAGTTAAAGAAAATCTCGAAAAGGAAGAGAAAGCTCTTTTAGCAGTGTCGGAAGAGCTTACAAATCTTTTATTCCAAATCCCAAATCCTGCCAAGAACGATGTTAAAATTGGCAAAAATGATACCGAAAATGACGTAATAGAAACTGTCGGAAAACCTCACAGGTTTGATTTTACTCCAAAAGACCATCTTGAGCTCGGACAAAGCTTAGGGATTATCGATATGCAGAGCGCATCCAAAGTCTCGGGTGCGAGGTTTACCTACCTTCGGGGCGACGCCGTACTTTTGGAATTTGCTCTTGTAAATTTTGCCTTAGAGACGTTGATGAAGGAAGGTTTTATACCGGTTATCCCGCCGGTTTTAATTAAGACAGGAGTTATGAAGGGCTTGGGATATATGGAAAACGGTGGCGACGAAGATATGTTCCAACTCCCGAAAGACGATTTCGTCCTGATAGGGACCGCCGAACACGCTTTGGTTGCAATGCATAAAGACGAGTTTTTTAACGCTAAAGATTTACCCAAAAGATACGTGGGTTTTTCGACAGCGTTCAGGCGCGAAGCGGGAAGTTATGGAAAGGATACGAGGGGAATTTTAAGGGTCCATCAGTTCGATAAAGTTGAGATGGTTTCCTTGGTTAAGGAAGGCGAGGACGACAAGGAGCATGAATACCTTTTGTCGTTGGAGAAAAAACTGTTTGACGCTTTGGAAATTCCGTATCAGGTCGTAAAAATGTGCACCGGCGACCTTGGTTTTCCTGCGGCGAGAAAATATGATCTTGAAGCTTGGCTTCCCGGACAAAATAAATACCGGGAGGTAACAAGCGTTTCAACCGTAACCGATTACCAGTCCAGGCGGCTTAACATTAAATATCAAGCCGAAGGTGAAAAAAAATACGTTAACATTTTAAACGGTACCGGTTTTGCGATAGGAAGGACAATAATTGCGATTTTGGAAAATTACCAAAACAGCAACGGGAGTGTAAATATTCCGAAGGTTTTGCAAAAATATATGGGGAAAAGCGTCATAAAAAAGCAAAATTAGCCTCTATTTTTTTTGCCGTCAAATCAATATAAACGTCCAATTTTGAAGCTAGGAAAATATCTTGACAAGAAAAATAAAATGCTACATGATTAAGTTAATTGCTTGACATTTTATTTCAATTTTACGTAATAAAAAGGGAGGTGATTAATACATGGCAAAGAAAAAGAAGAAGAAGAAATAGTTGGTAAGCAATTTGGAGCATTACCAATTATTACCAATTGATCAATTGGTCCCCTCACATTCATTGTGAGGGGTTTTTTTAGGCTTAGATGTGGTAAAATTATATGGTATAAATTGAACTTATGTTAAATGTTTTAGGCAAGTTTTTCGACTCCAACGAAAAGGAATTAAATAAAATTCTTCCGATTGTTAAACAGATAAATGATTTGGAAAAAGACGTTAAAAAGTTAAAAGCATCCGACTTTCCAAAAAAAACCAAAGAATTTAAAGAAAGAATAGAAGAGGGTGAACCTTTGGATTCTATTATGCCTGAGGCGTTTGCCTTGGTTAGAGAAGCGGCCAAGAGAACGATTGGGCAACGACATTACGACGTCCAGCTTATTGCCGCAATTGTTCTGGCGCAGGGAAAGATCGCAGAGCAAAAAACCGGAGAAGGAAAAACGCTTTCAGCAGCCCCCGCTTTGTACCTGCACGCGCTGACCGGAAAAAACGTACACCTTGTTACCGTTAATGATTATCTCGCAAGAAGGGACGCCGGCTGGATGGGCCCTATCTTTGATTTTTTGGGAATGAGCGTCGCATCAATAATCAGCGAGGAGTCTTTCGTGTACGACCCCAAACAGAAAAACACAAACATCAACGATTACAGGCTTTTGCATCTCAGACCTATTACAAGAAAAGAGGCATACGAAAAAGATGTCGTTTACGGAATAAACTCTGAGTTCGGTTTTGACTACCTTCGGGACAATATGGCGCAGGATCAAAGTCTTTTAGTTCAGCGCGGTTTTTATTATGCGATAGTTGATGAGGTCGACTCGGTTTTAATAGATGAAGCTAGGACTCCGCATATAATTTCTGCTCCCGACGAAGCACCCACTCAAAAATATTATGAATACGCAAAGCTTGTCGAAAAATTAACTCCCGAAATCGATTTTAAAATAGACGAAAAATTAAGAACTGCGCATTTAACCGAACACGGAATCGGAAAGATAGAAAAAATTTACGGGATTGAAAACATTTACGAAAAAGATTTTGATACCGTTTATCACCTTGAGGCAGCGCTTAAAGCGCGCACGCTTTTCCATAGAGAAAAGGATTATATAGTAAAAGAAGGTGAAGTAATCCTTGTTGATGAATTTACAGGAAGATTAATGGTCGGAAGAAGACTTTCGGAAGGATTGCACCAGGCAATTGAGGCAAAAGAAGGAGTGGCAATCCAGAAGGAGTCAAAAACTCTTGCGACGGTATCTTTGCAGAATTACTTCAGGATGTACGAAGTTTTAGCCGGAATGACGGGAACTGCGGTAACAGAAGCCGAAGAATTCCATAAAATCTATAAACTGGACGTTGTTGTTATTCCTACCAACAAGGAGCTAATAAGAAAGGACTTGTCGGATGCGATTTACAAAACCGGAAGAGCAAAATACACCGCCGTAGCAGTGTCGATAGAAGAGGCGCATAAAAAGGGGCAACCTGTTTTAGTAGGAACCACGTCGATTGAAAAAAACGAAATTATTTCGGAACTTCTAAGGCGAAAAGGGATAAAACACGAAGTCTTAAACGCAAAAAACCATCTTCGTGAAGCGGAAATTATTGCCAAAGCCGGTGAAAAAGGTGCGGTAACCGTTGCGACCAACATGGCAGGGCGGGGAGTTGATATAATCCTCGGCGGAGATACGCCTAAGAACGAAGACGGTACCGATAAAAAAGGAACCAAAGAATGGGACGCATGGGAAAAACGGCACAGAGATGTTCTGGAGCTGGGAGGTTTATATGTAATCGGAACAGAAAGGCACGAGTCAAGAAGAATAGACAATCAGCTAAGAGGCCGTTCCGGTCGTCAGGGGGATCCCGGAAAAACACAGTTTTTTGTAGCACTTGACGACGACATAATGAGACTTTTCGGAGGAGACGCAATCTCGGGACTAATGACAAGATTTAATATGCCCGAGGACGTGCCGCTTTCTCACCCTTTGGTTACCAAAGCGATAGAACAGGCGCAAATCAAGGTTGAAGGTTATAATTTTGATATCCGCAAGCACTTAGTTGATTATGACGATGTTTTGAACAAACAGCGCGAAATAATCTATGATAGAAGACAGGCTATTTTAAAATCCGGTGAAAAACCCGAGGAGTTGAAAAAAGACATAGTCGAAAAAATACACGCTGCTATTGCCGCAAGCGTGACAATTAATTCGGAAAATTACCTTGAAAATTCTCCTTCCGAAAAAATTGCCGAAGAGTTTGCAACAATCGTGCCGTTTGACGAAAATTCTATCGCTCAAATAAAGGCGCAGATTGATCAGATTAAGCAGACCGACCAAAGGATAGAATTTTTAACTAAAGTTGCAGACGATATTTACGAAACACGCGAAAAACAGGTAGGACCGGATCTGGCAAGACAGATTGAAAAGTTTGTTGCGCTTTCGGTTATGGATAATATGTGGGTTGACCATCTGGATGCGATAGAAAATCTAAGACAGGGTATCGGCCTTCGGGGATATGGGCAGAAGGACCCGCTTGTTGAATACAAAAACGAAGGATTTATAATGTTTGAAAAATTAATTAACGGGATTGACGATGAAATCGTCCACAGGATTTACAAAATCCAGGTGCAGGAGCCTCCCGACGCTAGCGCGCACGCACAGCACGCGCACGTAACACAACAGGCGGCGGGATCAAACGTTGCATCCGAGGTGAGTGAAGAAAAATCCCCGGGCGGGATGTCAACAAGTTCCTCCTCAACAAGTTCAGGAGCATCAACTACTTCAACCAGTTCTAATGGTCCAGGTTCTCCCAAGAAAAAACTTGGAAGAAACGACCCATGCTGGTGCGGCAGCGGGAAAAAGTGGAAGAGATGCCATTATCCTCAGCTTCCCAGTTGATTCACTGACCTAAGTATTTATATATAGAGAGGTATTAAGAGGAGTACCTGGAAAAGCAGTAAAATTACAATAAAACCAATTGCAATTAACCCCCAAAATACTAAAAGTGCTTTTAGGCTGTGGTCCGGCTTTCTCAGATTGAAAAGAAAATGTATAAAGGTTACAGCAACAATTATATAAAGAAAATAAACATTCTTGTAGTTAAGGTACAAATAAAAAGATACCCAAGTTAAAAACATTGCAATACGTGACTGCGTCTTGTATTTATAATCTAAATTTTTTGGATAGTTATTGTTTTTTAACATATTTTTAGCAGGCGTTTTATCCATTATGGAGAGTATTTATCATAGCGGGAATTACTATTAAAATCACAAAGCCATTTACCATAAAAAGGAATGTCGTGATCAGGGAAATGTTCTGATTGCCGGAAATTAAATTAGTTATAGACCTTGATATGAAAAGCAGGATGACAAAAATTATTACACCAATTGCTTCAAATAATAGATATTTCACAATATATTAAAATTTTATAGACGTATATTATAAAAGTCAAAATTAAGCTTACCAGAATACCCAGTTTTGTGATTTAGATAGATAGCCTGTTATGCGGGAATCAGAAGGATCTAGGGCAAACAAAATATACGCCATTGCCTTGTTTGCCGCGGGGTTTCCGGGATTTATCGCTAAGGCTTTTTCATTAAAGATTTTTGCCTCTTTATAATAGTGCAGGTTAAAAAGGAAAGTGCTTAAATTTGTATAAGCGGTAACTTTTGAATATTTAAAATCACTGATTTTAAGTTTTGTAAGGTCAACGGTTTTAAGGTTCATAGACTTTTGTAAGTTACTTTTAACCATAACCATCATATACTGGTCAAGATAAACTATTTTCCAACTTGGGTCTTTTGTTACAGCGTTTAAAAACTTTAAAGCCCGCGGATTCTGGTCGGTAATAGTAAAAAATATCGTTTTAAATCCGTAACGTTTCTCAACCTTTTTAAAATCAGAATAATTTTCTTGCATGGGATTATAAACATTGGTAAAAAATGATGCAGGGTATGCCTCGGGACGCTCGTCTACAAAAACGCGGTATTTGGGAAAGCTCCTATAAATAAAATAGCTTCCCGTATCGAAATTATTAAAGATTGGCTGGGGAAGATTATGTTCAAGAACAAAATCCGTCGCTTGTTTTTCGTCCTGAACCAGATTCAGTGTTGGAAGATAAGGTTCATACGTAAGACCGTAATAAATTCCACTCAAGTAAAAATAAGCCTCAAATACTATGAGTATTACAACTATCACGTTTACGGCTTTTATCCAAATGTTTGAAACAGTATAGTTAAAATTCAGCAAAACGTAGGGAAGGGATATCAAGACCAAGTAAGGGAAGCCCCTTATGCTTTGGAAGGCAAGACCTAGCCCCAGCAAACAAAGTAAAGTATTTTTTATGGAAAAACCTTTCCTGAAAAAACTTATATAGATTGAAGCAATAACAATAATCGCGGAAATATAGAAAAACAAAAAGTCCGGGTTTACAAAATGTATATTTTGAAGCGTAAAGATTGTCTGGTTTTCGGTAATCGTAACACCGTAATTGTTAAAAACCGCAAAAGGATACAAAGCTCCGGTTATGAAATTCGGGTTTATAAGTGTTACCAATACGCTTGCGCCTGCAACTATGGACAGTTTTTTGAGTTTATCTAAGACTTCAGGCTGTTTTAAATAAAACTTGCGAAATAATAAATCCGCCCAAAATACAAATATTATAAATATTCCGACCGGAAAATAAATATGGGTATTCGTCCATACAAGCATAACAATAGGCAAAAAATAGATAAGCTTAGAGTTTTTTCTTTCAAAGTCTTCTAATATGTAAATTGTCAAGACTGTGAATAAAAAACTGAAAATTTCGGGTCGAAAATCCGTTCGCTCGCGCAAAAGGTGGAAAAATATAAAAGCACCCGGAACAAAAAATGCGGATTTGGTTCTTTTGGAAAGCATCAATATTACCGCCGCGCAAAATAAAATTATCAAAATCTTTAATATCAGTAATGCTTGCAGGCCTACGCTAATGCTTGAGACGTAGGCAAAAACTTCAAAAAGCCAGTGGTGATTAACAAAAGTAAATGAGGGGTTTGTATAAGAAAAAAGGTTTATTTTCGGGACGATGCCGGTCGTAAAAATTATTTGTCCGAGCTTAAGGTGCAATCCAAGGTCCTGGTTAAACGAAAAGTCGCTTTTGTAAAGAAAAGAAAATACGAAAAATAAGAGGAAAACAAACGGGATGTACTGTGTTAAGTGGCGGTAGGGTTTAAGTTTGATGTATATAAACTCTAAAATATTTTTGTTTTTGCCTGCCATAATTTTATCAATAATAGTAGATTATCTTTTATTAGGCAATAAAGTTTACTGCCTAATTTAAGAGCTTTAATTGAGCCGCTTTGTTTGCTTTTATATTTTGGAGAAGTTGATTAGTTGAGTTGTTGGGATTAAGACCGTAGGCATTTTTGGCAAAAGCCAAAGCTTCAGGTTTGTTCCCGAGATTATACTCGGTTATTGCGTAGAAGGCCCAAAACGTAGAGTTGGCGGTATATTCCTTTACGGCCCTTTTTAAAAATACCGCATTTACCTCGGGGTCTTCGTGTAATATTAAAAGCTTTGCCATTTCGTTATATGTGTTTTGTTTGACAACCGGGCGTATTTTAATATTGTCTTTGTTATTTATAATTTCCTCGTAATACTTTTCCGCAAGTTTTATATCACCCAATTGTTTATAGCATCCGGCTATATCGAAAATATTTGAGTCTTCAAGGTTTTTTTTGTGCGAATCAAGCAGAATAGGCAGAGCCTCTTTGTACCTGCCTTGTATCGCAAGCTCCGCGCCCAGCTGGTTTTCGACGTCGAAATTATTGTTTATTTTTATATCGTTTGAAAAAAGCGTAATGGAGTTATTCCACTGCGAGTTTCTTACGAGTGTAAAAACAGAAAAAAAGACTGCCATAAGAATAAAAATAAGGAAAACCTTGTTTTCGTGCAATTTAAATTTATTTGAAAAAGTTTGCGCAAATAGTCCCAAAATTCCCAAAAGCCCCACGAGCGGGAAATACATCCATCTGTCCGCAACCGTCATATCAAGGGGAACTATCTGGAATAAAATGCCAAAACCGAGTAAAAACCAAATAAGAAAGAAAAAATATTTTTTTATATTTTCTTCCGCCTTTCTATATATAAAAAATCCGGCAGCAGCTATTAGAGCAAAGAATACGAAATCAAAAATAAGGGGAATAAAAAAGTAAGGAAGGTTGATTGATCTGACCACCCATTGCTGGTCTGTAGCAAGCGCGTCGGGAATAAAAAGATTTCTGACATAATACAAAGTAATAAGCGGGATGTTAATAAGCCTTTGGGCAAAATCGAGTCTATCAATAGGGTAAGGGTAGTTTGCGCTTAATGAGGTAATATGGAATGAAAGTCTTATCAACAAATATACAACAGATAAAACCACGCCGTAAATAAAAACTCTTAAAGTACCGTCTTTTCTAAAAAGCAGTATGTAACATACAGCAAGGGCTACAAAAAATATTCCCGTTTCGCGGGAAAGGATTGACAAAAGAAATAAAAACGCACTTAAGGAAAGGGCTTTGTAAGTAAGCTTTTTTCTTGTTAGTAATAAAAGCCCGGAAATTCCAAATAAAAAGGAAAACGGGACGATGCTTCCGGAAATCCAGGCTACAGATTCGACCTGAAAAGGGTGTACAAGAAAAAGAAGTGCGGCAAAAAAAGCAAATTCCTTTTTGAGCAATTTTTTAAGGAATATAAATACCAAAACGGTATTCGCTATGTGCATCAAAAGTTGTATCAAATGGTAGAAAAAATAAGTGTTTCCGAATAAATTCAAAAGAAAGGAAAAGTAAGCGGCAGTCAGCGGGCGGTAATACTGGCCTACGTTATAGACATTTTGACCGAAAAGATAAAAGAAATTAAAATTACTTAAGCTTTGGTTGGAAAAAATATATACATTATCGTCCCATATGGGTAGTCCGAAAAGGGAGTTAAAGAAAACCAGAAACCCAAGTAAAATTATCCAGAATACGGCCTTTTTTGAAGTAAACGGAAGGAATAAATTCTTAAAGGAACTATCTTCATTATTCATTTTTCTAATATTAGCATAAATTTTGCCGTTTTCATCCCGAAATAAAGTTTAATTATTGAAACTTAAAAAGCCTAATGTTAGTATTCGCTTATGCGTGCGCAGGAAGATGAAGAACTCTACTTTAAACATTACTTCGTACCTTTTACGGCAAAAAAAGCAGTCGCGTTCTTGGTAATAATAGGTTTTATAATTTTTTTCTTTGGGCTTTTTAACAATTTTGTCGGCGACGACAATACGCAAATAGTAGACAACCCGTCGATTCAATCACTTTCAAACGTGCCCTCCTTTTTCTTCAGTAACCGTCTTGATATAGGGGGAAAGACAAGGCTCGGCGGGCTTTACTACAAGCCCATGCTTGATACAACCTATACTATTATTTATTCTATATCGGGCGCGACACCCTTTTTATTCCACTTTGTTCAGCTTCTGTTATTTATCGCAAACTCAATTCTTTTATTTTTCATACTGAAGCAATTTTTTAACTTGCGGCTTTCATTTATATTATCCCTGATATTCCTCGTGCACCCAATAAACGCAGAATCCGCTTTTTATATAGCAGATGTGCAGGAGGTCTTGTTTTTCTTCTTCGGGGCAAGTTCTTTTCTTATACTTTTAAAACGTGAGTCGCCTAAAGCAATAATTTTTGCATCGGCACTTTTGTTGCTTTCGCTTTTCTCTAAAGAAACGGGGATACTTTTTTTCGCTATTTCATTAATTTATATTTTTCTTTACAAAAGAAAAATATTTCTTCCCTTTCTTGGAACATCAATTGTTTCATTTTTGATATATATTATATTAAGAATACATGCGACAGGACTGACGCCTAAAACTGTTATCAACGCGCCGATTGAAAGGCTTGACCTAGCACACAGGTTAATAAATGCTCCGTCGATTTTTCTTTTTTACGTTAAGACTTTTATATTCCCCCTTAATATAGCGGGCTCGTGGCAGTGGGCGTATACAAATATCACATTTTATAATTTTTATCTTCCGTTATTGATAGACGTATTGATTCTTGGGGGAATATTTGCCAGCGTGTATTATTTATATAAAAAATTTCCGAAAAAGCACCTCCGGCTTTTTACGTTTTTTGCTGTCTGGTTTATTATCGGAGTTATGTTCCACTTGCAAATTTATCCTTTGGACCAGACTGCCGCGGACCGCTGGTTTTATTTTCCGGTAGTCGGAGTTTTGGGGATGATTGGCGTTGCTGTTTCAACTTTAAAACTAAAACAAAACAGTAAATGGGTTGTCATAATCTCTGTAGTTTTGGTATCGCTTTTATCACTTAGGACATTTGTAAGAAGTTTTGATTACAGAAACGATTTTACGCTTGCAACACATGACGCGAATGTTTCCAAAGATTCATACAACGCAGAATACATAATAAGTAGGGTCTATTATTCGCAAAATAAACTTCAGCTTGCAAAAGAACACGCCTTAAAATCAATAGCGCTTTTCCCTTACATAACAAATTATACAAATTTAGGGGCGATTGAAAGTAAACTCGGAGATTACGCGGCGGCAAAAAAAGCTTACCTTAGCGCCCTCAGGTACGGGCAGGACAGCTTGCCTTACGAAAACCTCGCATCACTTGCACTTGTTTACGGCAACAGGGACGAAAATATTGATTTTATTAAAAACGTTTCGCTGCGAAAGTTTCCCAAAGACGGCCCGATATGGTTTGACCTTGCGCTTTTGGATTACATGCAGGGCAATAATAAAAGCGCTAACCAGGACTTACAAAAAGCAAGACTTTATTACAATAGTCCAACGGTAAATTTTATAGAAACAATTTTTTCAAGCAATAAAAAAATAGAAATTGAGGCGCAAAACGGAAATGTACAATTTGTAATCAAATAACTTATGAAAAAACAGGAAGAGTTTTCGCTGAAAAATTATTTCGTCCC